>NZ_JAAGMD010000001.1 GCF_010548465.1 Streptomyces sp. SID14436
TGGCTGCCAGCCGTCGTCCGGCGTCCAGCGGCGTACCACGCGCGCCGGGGCGCCCGCGACCACGGCGTGGTCGGGCACCGCGCCGCGGACCACCGCGCCCGCGGCGACCACGACGTTCCGCCCGAGGCGGGCACCCGGGAGGATCACCGCGCCGGTGCCGATCCAGCATCCCGGGCCGATCTCCACGGGTTCCATCCGCGGCCACTGCTTGCCGATCGGCTCGTGCGGATCGTCGTAGGAGTGGTTGGTGGAGGTGACGTAGACGTAGGGGCCGAAGTAGCAGTCGCTGCCGATGGTGACGGTGGTGTCGGCGATGACGTGGCTGCCGCGGCCCAGGACGACGCCGTCGCCGATGCGCAGGATCGGCTCGGGGCCGAGGTCGAGGTCGGGCATCAGGCCCGCCGTCAGGGTGACCTGCTCCCCGACGATGCAGTGGGCGCCGAGGTGGATCCAGGGCTCGCCGAACACGGTGCCGAGGGGGAAGGCGAGCCGGGTGCCCGGGCCGAGGGCGCCGAAGCGGAAACGGCCGGGGTGCTGGGCGGTCACCGAGCCGGTGCGCTGTGCCCAGGCCCAGCCCGCGTGGACCGCGCGCTGCGCGAGGCGGCGCGGCCAGGACGAGAACGTGTTCCTGCTTTTCGGCACGCGCTCACCGTAGTCGGCGCTCGTGCCGCCGGGGGCCCTGGTGACCTGTGATCTTCACCCCACCGGGGGTGGCGTACGGTGCCCCTCATCACGTGAGCAGGAGGCGACATGAAGCACAGGCCGCTGATCATCGGCATCGGCGACAAGGAACCGGCGGTGCACGAGGAGGCGTTCGTGGCGCCGACGGCGAGTGTGATCGGCGACGTGACCCTGCACGAGAGGGCGAGCGTCTGGTACGGGGCGGTGCTCCGCGGGGACGTGGAGCGGATCACGGTCGGCGCGCACAGCAACATCCAGGACAACTGCACGCTGCACGCCGACCCGGGCTTTCCCGTGACGGTGGGCCGCCGGGTGTCCGTCGGGCACAACGCGGTGGTGCACGGCGCGACCGTGGAGGACGACTGTCTGGTCGGCATGGGGGCCACCGTGCTCAACGGCGCGGTGATCGGCGAGGGGTCCCTCGTCGCCGCGCAGGCGCTGGTGCCGCAGGGCATGCGGGTCCCGCCGGGCTCGCTGGTGGCGGGCGTGCCGGCGAAGGTCCGGCGGGAGCTGACGGCCGAGGAGCGTGCCGGGCTGACCCTCAACGGCACGCTGTACGCGGAGCTGGCCACCGCGCACGAGGAGCAGGTGTACGGGCTGTAACCCCCCGGTGCCGAGCACGGGGCCGGCGCCGGGGCCGGGGTTCCCTCCCGCCCCCGGCCCGGACGGCCGGGGGCCGCGGCTCACGCGGTCCAGCTCCACTCGGCGACCTCGGGCAGGTCGGTGCCGTGCTCGCGGATCCACGCGTGGTGGCGGGTGCGCGTGTCGGCCATCCGCTGGCGCAGGGCGGCGGCGCGGACCGCGAGACCGGGCACCCGGTCGATGACGTCCATGACGAGCCGGTAGCGGTCGAGGTCGTTGCGCACCACCATGTCGAACGGCGTCGTCGTGGTGCCGGCCTCCTTGTAGCCGCGCACGTGGAGGTGGTGGTGGCCGGTGCGGCGGTAGGCGAGGCGGTGGATCAGCCAGGGATAGCCGTGGTAGGCGAAGATGACCGGCTTGTCGGCGGTGAACAGGCCGTCGTACTCGAAGTCGGTCATGCCGTGCGGGTGCTCCCCGCGGGGCAGCAGCCGGGCGAGGTCCACGACGTTGACCACCCGGACCGCCAGCTCCGGCAGGTGACGGCGCAGCAGGTGGGCGGCGGCCAGCACCTCCTGGGTCGGCACGTCGCCGGCGCACGCCAGGACGACGTCGGGTTCGCCGCCGTCCTCGGTGCCCGCCCAGTCCCAGATGCCGGCGCCGCGGGCGCAGTGCACGCGGGCCTCGTCCATGGACAGCCAGTCGAAGCAGGGCTGTTTGCCCGCGACGACGACGTTCACGTAGTCGCGGCTGCGCAGCACGTGGTCGGCGACGGACAGCAGGGTGTTGGCGTCCGGCGGCAGATAGACCCGGACGACCTCGGGGCTCTTGTTGAGGACGTGGTCGACGAAGCCGGGGTCCTGGTGCGAGAAGCCGTTGTGGTCCTGGCGCCACACGTGCGAGGTGAGCAGGTAGTTCAGTGAGGGCACGGGCGCGCGCCAGGTGAGACGGCGGGCGGTGCGCAGCCATTTGATGTGCTGGTTGACCATGGAGTCGACGATGTGCACGAACGCCTCGTAGCAGGAGAACAGCCCGTGCCGGCCGGTGAGCGTGTAGCCCTCCAGCCAGCCCTGGCAGAGGTGTTCGGAGAGGATCTCCATCACCCGGCCGTGCCGGTCGAGGTCCTCGTCGACGTCGAGGATCCCGGCCTGCCACGCCTTGCCGCTGGCACCGTAGACCGCCTGGAGCCGGTTCGAGGCCGTCTCGTCGGGGCCCACCAGACGGAAGTCCCTGCGCCCGGCGGTGTCCGCCATGACCCGCTCCAGGAGGTCGCCGAGCACGCGCGTGGGTTCGTGCAGGGTGCTGCCCGGCTTGTCGACGGGGACGGCGAACGCGTCGAGGGACGGCAACGGCAGCTCGCGCGTGAGCAGTCCGCCGTTCGCGTGCGGGGTCGAGCCGAGGCGCCGGGCGCCCGCGGGCAGGCAGGCCAGGACGTCGGGCACCGGCCGCCCGCCGGCGTCGAAGAGTTCGTCCGGCCGGTACGACCGCAGCCACGCCTCCAGTTGCCGCAGGTGCTCTGCGTCGTCCCGCACCCCGGCCAGCGGGACCTGGTGGGAGCGCCAGGTGTTCTCCACCGGCTTGCCGTCCACCTCCTGCGGTCCCGTCCAGCCCTTCGGGGTGCGCAGCACGATCACCGGCCAGTGCACCCTGCCGGTCGCGCCGCCCTCGCGGGCGGCGCGCTGGGCCTCGTCGATCCGGTCCAGGGCGGTGTCCATGGCGGCGGCCATCGCCCGGTGGACGGCGGCGGGTTCGTCGCCCCCGACGTAGATCGGGTCGTGCCCGTACCCGCGCAGCAGGGCGTCGAGTTCGGCCTCGGGAAGGCGGGCGAGCACCGTCGGGTTGGCGATCTTGTAGCCGTTGAGGTGCAGGATCGGCAGGACGGCACCGTCGTGCACCGGGTCGAGGAACTTGTCGGAGTGCCAGGACGTGGCCAGCGGCCCGGTCTCCGCCTCGCCGTCCCCGATGACGCAGGCGACCAGCAGGCCGGGGTTGTCGAAGGCGGCCCCGTAGGCGTGCGCGAGGGAGTAGCCGAGTTCGCCGCCCTCGTGGACCGAGCCGGGGACCTCGGGGGCGACATGGCTGGGGACGCCGCCGGGGAAGGAGAACTGCCGGAAGAGCCGCTCCATGCCCTCCGCGTCGCGGCCGACGTCGGGGTACGTCTCGCTGTAGCTGCCCTCCAGCCAGGAGTTGGCCAGCACGGAGGGGCCGCCGTGACCGGGCCCCCAGATGCACAGGGTGTCCCTCCCGCGCTGTGCGATCACGCGGTTGAGGTGCGTGTACACCAGGTTCAGTCCCGGTGAGGTGCCCCAGTGGCCGAGCAGGCGCGGCTTGATGTGCTCCGGCCGCAGGGGCTCGGTGAGCAGCGGGTTCGCGAGCAGGTAGATCTGGCCCGCCGCCAGGTAGTTGGCGGCCCGCCAGTGGGCGTCCAGGACGCGCAGTTCCTCGTCGGTCAGTACGGTCCGGTGATCCTGGTGCTCGGGCATCGGGGGCTCCGTGGGTGGTCGACAGGGACGGTCGGGCGGTGACGGAAGCGGGCGGGCTGCGGACGGGACGCGGTGCGGGTACCAGCTTCCCGCCTTCCGATACGCCCCGCACGGCCGGACCGGCGCCGGGTGGCGCGATCCGGCCGCCGGGCCGGGTGGTCACCGGAGGGCACGGCCGCCCGCCGGGCCCGCCCCGGCTCACGTGTGCGGGACGACCGCGACGGGTGCCGCCGCATGATGGAGCACCGCGTGGGTGAGGGAGCCGATCCGCCCGCCGAGCGGGCCGCGCCGGATGCGGCGGCCGACGACCACCAGGGACGCCTGGCGGGACGCCTCGACCAGGCGGACCGAGGGGCTGCCGCCGAACGCGTCCTCCACGACCTCGACCTGCGGGTACCGCTCCCGCCACGGACGCAGCGCCTTCGTCAGTCTCTCCGCCTCCCCCGCGGCGACCGCGTCGTACAGCGCGGGGTCGGCCGGCAGTCCGTGGACGTAGTAGGGCGGCAGGTTCCAGCCGTGCACCGCGCGCAGTGCGGTGCCGCGCAGGGCCGCCGCGGCGAAGGCGAAGCCGATCACCTCCGCGTCGGGCCGGGCGGCGTCCACGCCGAGCAGGACCGGCCGGTAGGGCGTCGCGGCGGACGGGATGCCGGCGGGGTCGGGTTCGTGCTCGTCGGCGGCCTGCTCACCGGCCCGGACCAGGACGACGGGCCGGCGGGCCCGCGCCACGACGCCGAGGCCGACGGAGCCCACCAGGAAGCCGCCGAGGGGGCCGAGGCCCCGGGAGCCGAGGGCCAGCAGCTCGGCGTGGTCCGCCGCGGCGGCCAGTACCTCGACGGGGCGGCCGTCCCTCTGGTCCGCGACGACCCCGACGCCGGTGTGCCGCAGCCGCAGCCCCTCAGCCGCCTCGCTCAGCACGCTCCAGTGACCGCCCTCGGGTGAGCTTCCCGGGTGCTGCGAGGCGACCGCGGCCTCCGCCTCCCGCTCGCGGACGTGCAGCAGGCGCAGCGGAAGACCGCGCAGCCGGGCCTCGCGGGCCGCCCACTCGGCCGCGGCCCTGCTCTCGGGCGAACCGTCCAGGCCGGCCACGATGGTGCGGGACATGGGGAACCTCCTGGCGTCCGGTGATCACCTCCAGCCTGGTCCGCCCGTACCGCGGCGGGAAGGGACCACAGGTCCCCGCGCGGAGCCGAAGGGCCCGTACGCCGGCGTCCGGGACGGGGGTGCAGCTCTCCCGCCGGGTCCGCGGCCGTCCGGGACGGTTGCCGGTACCGGGGGCCGGACGGCCCATGGACACGCCGGTCACCACGGCCGGACGCTGGACGCAGCACCTCGTACACCGTGGAAACACTCCGGGAGGCCCGCCATGTTCGCTCCCCCGTCCCCCAGCATGCCGCGCGCCCTGCCCGCCGAGCAGCGGGCGCGCCTGCTGAGCACCGCCCGTGAAGTGTCGTTCCCGCAGGGCGCCCGGCTGTTCGAGGAGGGCGGCCGGGCGGACCGGTTCTGGGTGATCCGCACCGGCACCGTCGAGCTCGACATGCGGGTGCCGGGCCGTCGGCCCGCCGTCATCGAGCGCCTGGGCCACAACGAACTGGTCGGCTGGTCCTGGCTGTTCACCCCGCACGTCCGGCACCTGGGCGCCGAGGCGGCCACCCCGGTGCGGGCGTACGAGTTCGACGCCCCGGCCGTCCTCGAGATGTGCCGGGAGGATGCCGAGCTCGGCCGGGACGTCACCCAGTGGGTCGGCAATGTGGTCGCCCACCGGCTGCACGCCGCCCGGGTCCGGCTGCTGGACCTGTACGGGCCCTACGGGGCGGGCACGGTCTGAGCCGCGCCCGCGGACGGCCCCGGCGGATCAGCGGGCGCCGGTGGGCGCGGCCGGTCACCCGTTGGGCCGGAGGGTCCACACGACGGTCATCTCACCGGTGACGTCCCCGTCCTCGCGGCGGATCTCGATCGACACCGGGAACTCCGGGCGCTTCCCGGCGTCCAGTTCCGCCACGACCTCGGCGGCGGGACGCCCCAGGGTCGCGGTGGCGGTGACCGGGCCCATCGCCAGCTTGCGGTAGGCGATCTCGGCGCGGACCGCGAGCGGCACCGCGCGGGCGAGCTGGTCCCCGAAGGCGGCGAGCACGATCGCGCCGCTCGCGGACTCGCCGAGCGTGAACATGGCGCCGGCGTGCGGGCCGCCCACGTGGTTGTGGTAGTCGGCCTGGTCCGGCAGGGAGACGACGGCCCGCTCGGGCGTGGTCTCGATGAACCGGAGGTCGAGGGTCCGGGCCATGGGCACGGTGGCGGCGAGCATCTCGCCGATGGACATCTGGTCTGCGCTCATGCCCGCAGGTTACCCGCGAGTAGGCCCGGGAGACCACCGTCCGCCGCTCCCGCCCCTTCCCCGGTTGCTACGTCCCCGTCAAAGGGCGGTGACCGAATCGTGTCCGGGGCGCCGCTAGGGTGGCTGACCATGTGGCCAGGACAGCAGCCGCCCGGGGGCGAGCAGAACCCGCAGGACAACAACCCGTACCAGCAGCCGGGGTACCAGCAGCCGAATCCGTACCAGCAGCCCGGCTACCAGCAGCCGAACCCGTACGCGCAGCAACAGCCGCAGTGGAACGCGCCGACCGTGCCGGGCGGCCCCAACGCCCCGAAGGGCGGGGACGGGAACCGGACCAAGCTGGTGGCGATCGTCGCGGCGACGGCCGTCGTGATCGCCGCCGGGGTGACCGGATTCCTGGTGCTCGGCGGCGACGAGGACGACACCGCGAAGGGCGGCAAGGACGGCAAGCCGTCGGCGAGCGCGTCCGCCGAGCCCTCGGACGAACCGAGCGCCTCGGCGTCCGAGGACAACCCGCGCGGCGGCGAGGCGGAGAAGGCGACCATTCCCGGCTGGCAGGTCGTCGTGAACACGCGCTTCGGCACGAAGTTCGACGTGCCCGCCGACTGGGAGATCGAGACGCCCGGCACCAGCGTCGGCTTCGAGTGGGAGGACGAGGACGGCGAGATGGACCGCACCACGGTCACCGCCCCCGCCTACCTCAAGTCCGAGTGGTGCACCACCGACGACGACAAGGACGGCCGCGAGGAGGACACCGCCCTCGTCACGGCGGGCACCCGCGGTGAGAACGGCGCCAAGACGACCGACCAGGCGGCCGAGACCCGCGTGCCGTGGTGGATCTACGGCGGCTACACGCAGCCCGACAAGAAGAGCGTGAAGACGGTCAAGCCGAAGCCGTACACCACCACCTCCGGCATCAAGGGCAGCCTCGCCACCGCCTACTCCGACGGCACCCCGCAGAAGGGCAAGTGCGACAGCGAGGGCAAGGCGGTCACCTTCGCGTTCAAGAACGGCGCGGGCGACTTCGTCACCTGGAACCTGTTCGGCGCCAAGGGCGTCAAGGACGAAGTGCCCGAGGCGACCGTGCAGAAGATCCTGAGCACCGTGCGGCTCACCGAGGAGCCCCCGACGGGCACGTGAGGCCCCTTTCATGACCCCTCCCGGCAGGCGGGGCGACCTGGCATTTGGCAAGTCGGCCCCGCCCCGGAGATAGTCACGGGGTGTCCACCTCCCTTTCCCGCCGCCGTCCCGCCTGGGCCGGACGCAACTACTCGTTGTTGACCGCCTCCGCCGTGGTGACCAGCCTGGGCAGCCACGGCGCGCTGATCGCCGCCGCCTTCGCCGTCCTGGCCGCGGGCGGCGGCGCGGGCGACGTGGGCCTGGTCGCCGCCGCGCGCACCCTGCCGCTGGTGGTGTTCCTGCTGATCGGCGGAGCGGTGGCGGACCGGCTGCCGCGGCACCACGTGATGGTCGCGGCGAACATCCTCAACTGCCTCTCGCAGGCGGCCTTCGCCGTCCTGGTGCTCGCGGGCGAGCCGCTGCTGTGGCAGATGATGCTGCTGAGCGCGCTCGGCGGCACCGGCCAGGCGTTCTTCAGCCCGGCCGCCGAGGGCATGCTGCTCTCCTCCGTCGAGGGGGAGCAGGCCGGGCGGGCGTTCGCGGTGTTCCGGATGGCCATGCAGGGCTCGATGCTCGGCGGGGCCGCGCTGGGCGGCGCCATGGTCGCCGTGATCGGGCCGGGCTGGGTCCTCGCGGCGGACGCCGGCGCCTTCGCGGTGGCGGCGGGACTGCGCGCCTTCCTCGACGTCAGGCACATCCCCCCGCGCGCCCCCGGCGGCGGCCTCGTCTCCGACCTGCGGGAAGGCTGGCGGGAGTTCTCCGGGCGGCCCTGGCTGTGGGGCATCGTCATCCAGTTCGCCCTCGCCAACGCGGTGGTGGCCGCCGCCGACGCGGTCTACGGGCCGCTGGTCGCCCGGGACCACCTGGGCGGCGCCGCGCCGTGGGGGCTGGCGCTGGCCTTCTTCGGCGGGGGCACCGTACTGGGCGCGCTGCTCATGACCCGCTGGAAACCGGTCCGGCTGCTGTTCACCGGCACCCTGTGCGTGTTCCCCCTGGCGCTGCCGTCCGCCGCGCTCGCCGTGCCCGTGCCGGTGTGGGCGCTGTGCGCGGTGATGCTGGTGACCGGGATCTGCCTGGAGGTGTTCGGCGTGTCCTGGATGACCGCCCTGCACCAGGAGATCCCGGAGGAGAAGCTGTCCCGGATCTCCGCCTACGACTGGTTCGGCTCGGTGGCGCTGGTGCCGCTGGCGACCGCGCTGGCCGGCCCGGCGGAGTCGGTGCTGGGGCGCCCGGAGGCGCTGTGGGGATGCGCCGCGCTGGTCGTGGTGGCCACGGCGGCGGTGTTGTGCGTCCCGGACGTGCGCAACCTGCGCCGGCGGACCCGTACGGTCACCGAGGCCCCCACCGGGAGCGACCGGCCCGAGGTGATCGAGCGGGCGTGACCGCCACGCGGGACCGTCACCTCGGCACACTCTCCGCCGCTCGTGCGGCGGCGGGGCACGGTCCACGGCCTCTCGGCCGGGGCAGCCGGGGGCTCAGCCGGGGTCAGCCGGGGCGGGTGCGGTGGTCAGCCGATGCCGAACGCTCCGGCGGGCGGCTCCGGCGAGGGCACCGCGTCCTCGTCCCGCACCGGGCGCGCGCCGGCGACGAACCTCCGCAGGGCCACGCCGTGCTCCACCCGGGCCGGGAAGGCGTCGGCCGCGGTGCGCCGGGCCAGCGCGGCGGTGTCCAGGGGATGGTGGGCGGCGATCAGCAGGGCGTTGCCGAAGCGGCGGCCGCGCAGCACCCCCGGCTCGGCGACCAGCGCCAGCTCCTCGAAACACGTCCCGAACGTCGCCAGCTGGGAGCGCAGGAAGTCGAACGGCGCCCCGTCGGCGAGGTTCGCCACATAGACCCCGCCCTCCCGCAGGACGCGGGCGGCCTCGTCGGCGTAGGCGGCCGTGGTGAGATGGGCGGGCACGCGGGAGCCGCCGAAGACGTCGGCGACGATCACGTCCGCCGAGTCGGCCGGGGCCGCCTCCAGCCAGGCGCGGGCGTCCGCGGTGTGCAGGGTGACGTCGCAGTCGGCGGGCAGCGGCAGGTGTGCGGTGACGAGGTCCAGCAGGGCGCCGTCGGCCTCGACCACCTGCTGCCGGGAGCCGGGCCGGGTGACGGCCAGGTAGCGGGGCAGGGTGAGGGCGCCGCCGCCCAGGTGCACCGCGTCCAGTGGGCGTCCGGGCCCGTCGAGGGTGTCCAGGACGTGGCCGAGCCGCCGGGCGTACTCGAACTCCAGGTGGCCGGGGTCGTCGAGGTCGACGTAGGACTGCGGGGCCCCGTCGACGGTGAGCAGCCAGGCCCGTTCCCGGTCGACGTCGGGCATCAGCTTGGC
Organism: Streptomyces sp. SID14436; assembly: GCF_010548465.1. GTDB lineage: Bacteria > Actinomycetota > Actinomycetes > Streptomycetales > Streptomycetaceae > Streptomyces. The sequence continues at coordinate 9,503 of NZ_JAAGMD010000001.1, forward strand.
GGTGCCGTGGTCGACGGCACGGGTCACGGGGATGGGCTCGGTCACCGTCCCATTGTCCCGTCGGGGCCGGGGCCCGTTGACCTAGGGCCTCTCGTTTGGATCAGGCCGGGCTCGCGGGCCCCGGCACCGCGCCTCGCCGCGTTGTCGTCGGTTGGCAGGGCTCCGCCCTGCCGCCCTCCTCCGCCTTGCGAGTCACGGCACCGGACCCCGCTCCCTGATCCGGCCTGATCCAAACGACAGACCCTAGGGGTGGCCGGGCGGCTGCCCGCCCCGGGTGGGGGCGGGCAGCCGCGGGCCGTTCAGCCGACCTCGGTCACCGTGCCGGCGGCCACGGTGCGGCCGCCCTCGCGGACGGCGAAGCCGAGCCCGGGCTCCAGGGGCACCTCGCGGCCCAGTTCCACGGTCATGGTGACCGTGTCCCCGGGCCGGGCGACGGCCGTCGCGCCGAGGTCCACGTCGCCGACGACGTCCGCGGTGCGGATGTAGAACTGCGGCCGGTAGCCGGTGGACACCGGGGTGCTGCGCCCGCCCTCGCGGGTGGACAGCACGTACACCTGCGCGGTGAACCGCCGGCGGGGCACCACGCTGCCCGGTGCCGCGACCACGTGGCCGCGGCGCACCGCGTCGCGGGGGACACCGCGCAGCAGCAGCGCCACGTTGTCCCCGGCCTGCGCCTCGGACATCGGCCTGCCGAAGGTCTCCAGACCGGTCACGACCGTCTCGACGCCGGCGCCGAGCACCTCCACCCGGTCGCCGACGCGGATCGTGCCGCGCTCGACGGCACCGGTGACGACGGTGCCCCGGCCGGTGATCGTGAGCACGTTCTCCACCGGCAGCAGGAAGGGCGCGTCGACGTACCGCTCGGGCATGGGCACGTAGGTGTCGACCGCGTCCAGCAGCGCGTCGATGGACGCCGTCCAGCGCGGGTCGCCCTCCAGGGCCCTCAGCCCGGAGACCCGGACGACCGGCGCCGCGTCCCCGCCGTAGCCGTGCGCGGAGAGCAGCTCCCGGACCTCCAGCTCGACGAGGTCGGTGAGCTCCTCGTCGCCCGCGTCGGCCTTGTTGAGGGCGACGACGATGTGGTCGACGCCCACTTGACGGGCCAGCAGCACGTGTTCGGCGGTCTGCGGCATGATCCCGTCGAGGGCGGAGACCACGAGGATCGCCCCGTCGAGCTGGGCGGCGCCGGTGACCATGTTCTTCACGTAGTCGGCGTGGCCGGGCATGTCGACGTGCGCGTAGTGCCGGGTGTCGGTCTCGTACTCGACGTGCGCGATGTTGATGGTGATGCCGCGCGCGGCCTCCTCGGGCGCCCGGTCGATGCGCTCGAAGGGCACGAAGGAGCCGCTGCCGCTGCCGCGCTCGGCGAGGACCTTGGTGATGGCGGCGGTCAGGGTGGTCTTGCCGTGGTCGACGTGCCCCATGGTGCCGATGTTCAGGTGCGGTTTGGTGCGGACGTACGCCGTCTTGGACATGGCGGTACCTCGATGTCTCTCAGTGGTGGTGCGTGACGGCCCCGGCGCGGCGGAGCGGCGCGCGGCGGGACGGGGACCCCGGGAGGAACCGGCCGACCCTCCCCCTGCGGGGTCCGCCGGTCGATCCGGGGAGGGTCAGCTTCGGGCGCCGTCGGCGGCGGCCGGGAGAGCATCGACGGCAGCCTTCGGGGCATCCGCGGCGGCGGATGCGGCGAGGTGGAAGGCGTACCGGAACATGAGGTCGATCCTTGCGGACGCGGGGGTCCCGCGTCGAACGGTTTTCCCGCCCGGACGCGGCTGGGGGAGCCGTCGGCGCTTCCGCTGCCGTGCGGGCGGGCTCAGGCGCCGATGTTCTTCAGCGCCTCCCGTACCGACAGGGGCGCGAGCCGGTCCCGTTCGCGGGCCACGAAGGCGCGGACCGCGTCGGGGTCGGTCTTGGCGTATTCGCGCAGGCACCAGCCGATGGCTTTGCGGACGAAGAAGTCGGGATGGCCCGACCGGCGCACGCAGTAGCCGAACAGCCGGGCGGTGTCGGTGCGTTCCTTGTACCGCAGTTGGTGCAGCAGCGCCGTCCGCACCAGCCACCGGTCGTCGTCGCCGCACCAGGCGTCCATCTCCGCCGCGAGGTCCCGGTCGGCGGCGACCAGCGCGCCCACGACGTGGGCGGCGAGCAGGTCGACGGTGTCCCACCACGCAACCGCGGTGAGCAGGTGCCGGGCCACGGGCAGGAAGCCGGAGGAGCAGTGCCGCACGTGGCGGCGCAGGTAGTCCACCGCGAAGTACTGGTACTCACGCTCGGGCAGGTCCCAGCAGCGCAGGGCGATCGCCGTGCAGTCGGCCTCGGTGGGGCGGGGCAGCCCCTCGACCACGGTGCGGGACAGGGCCCGGCGGACCGGGGTGGCCAGACCGAGGAACGGCGCGACGTCCTTCATGTAGGCGCGCATCCCCACGGCCCGCCGCGGGTCGGCCGCCGTCGGGTAGACGGCGGTGAGCCGGTCCAGGACGGTGTCGGCGAGCGGACTGGCCGGAACCTTCCGCGGGCCGCCCGCGGTGCCGGCTGTGGCGGGGTTCATGAGACGCACACTACGGCGATCACCCCGCCGCGTCGGTTAGTGTCGCCGGATGCTCGATGCCTCCACCCGCTCTGGCGGCACGGCCACGGCCTCTCCCCGGGCCGTCGGCACCCCTGATCTCGCGCTCGCGGTCCCCCTGCCCGCGGCGCCCGCCCCACATGCGCCGGGCCCGGCCGCCCGCTGGGCGAGAGCCCTGCTGTCGCCCTGGTCCCGGCTGTCCCTGCTGGTGGTGCTGCTGCTGTCGGCTGCGTCGGTGATGGTGCTGTTCGAGCCGCAGCGGCTGCTGACCGACGGTTTCCCGTCCCGGCTCGGCGGGGCGGCGGCCGTGGTGCTGTACGCGGTGGCGTACGGGGTGTGCACCGTGGCGTTCGTACCGCGCCCGCTGCTCAACCTCGGGGCGGGCGCGCTGTTCGGCAGCCAGCTCGGTCTGGGCGCGGCGCTCGCCGGCACGGTGCTCGGGGCGGGGCTGGCGTTCTGTCTGGGGCGCGCGCTCGGCCAGGACGCGCTGCGTCCGCTGCTGCGGGGACGGTGGCTGAAGGCGGCCGACCGGCAGCTCAGCCGGCACGGTTTCCGCTCGATGCTGGCGACCCGGCTGTTCCCGGGCGTGCCGTTCGCCGCCGCCAACTACTGCGCCGCCGTGTCGCGGATGGGCCTGCTGCCGTTCCTGCTGGCGACGGCGCTCGGTTCGATCCCGAACACCGCCGCCTACGCGGTCGCGGGCGCCCGTGCCTCGACGCCGACGTCGCCCGCCTTCCTGATCGCGCTGGCCTGCATCGCCGTACCGGGGCTGGTGGGCGCGGCGGTGGCGTGGCGGAAGCGGCGGCAACTGCGCGGCCGGTGAGGGGGACGGGGCGAGCGCCGCGTCAGAGCAGTCTCACCGTCGCGGAGTTGGTGAGTCCGGCCGTCTCGCACATGGTCAGCGGGCCGTAGCGGCTGCTCCGTGCACGGGCCGGCCCCTCCCCCGCCCGCGCCGATCCGGCCGGGACAGGGCCGTGACGTCCCTGCACCAAGTGTTCATTTCGGGGCGCTACGCTTCCCGCGGCGCGCCCGATCACCGATCACCGCACCCGCGGTCCCGCGTGCCGTACGTCGCCCGTTTCCACGATCGGCACTTGGACTCCGCTACCTCATGTCTTGGTTTGAATCCCTCATCCTCGGACTCGTCCAGGGGCTGACCGAGTTCCTCCCCGTCTCCTCCAGCGCGCATCTGCGCCTGACGGCCGCGTTCTCCGGCTGGGAGGACCCCGGCGCGGCGTTCACCGCGATCACCCAGATCGGCACCGAGGCCGCGGTGCTCATCTACTTCCGCAAGGACATCGGCCGCATCCTGTCCGCCTGGACGCGCTCCCTCACCGACCGGGAGCTGCGCCGCGACCCCGACGCGCGCATGGGCTGGCTCGTCATCGTCGGCTCCATCCCCATCGGCGTCCTCGGCGTCACGCTCAAGGACCAGATCGAGGGGCCGTTCCGCGACCTGCGGATCACCGCCACGATGCTGATCGGCATGGGCATCGTCCTCGGCGTTGCCGACCGGCTGGCCGCCCGCGCCGAGAGCGGCGGCCGGCACCGTGCCGCCAGACGGCCCAAGGAACTCACCGACCTGACCGTCAAGGACGGCCTCATCTACGGCCTCTGCCAGGCGATGGCCCTCGTCCCGGGCGTGTCGCGCTCCGGCGCCACCATCAGCGGCGGCCTGTTCATGGGCTACCGGCGCGAGGCCGCGGCCCGCTACTCCTTCCTCCTCGCCATCCCGGCCGTGCTGGCGTCCGGGCTGTTCGAGCTGAAGGACGCCACCGAGGGCGGCCACGTCTCCTGGGGCCCGACCGTCTTCGCCACGGTCATCGCGTTCGCGACCGGTTACGCCGTGATCGCGTGGTTCATGAAGTTCATCTCCACCAAGAGCTTCATGCCGTTCGTCTGGTACCGGATCGTCCTCGGCGTCGTCATCATCGTGCTGGTCAGCGCGGGTGTGCTGAGTCCGGGGGCGGGCGAGGCGGCCCACTGAGCCCGGCGTCGCCCGGGCAGGAGGTTGAGGCCGCGGGCGGCCCCTGGCAGGCTCGTGCCGCATGATCGACGGATACGCGAAGGACCACCTGCACGGAAGACTGCGGCGGGACCGCGAGGCGCTGCTCTGGAAGCTCGACGGACTGTCCGCCCATGACGCCCGCCGCCCCCTGACGGCGACCGGGACCAACCTCCTCGGCCTGGTCAAGCATGTGGCCACCGTCGAGGCCAGGTACTTCGGCGAGGTCTTCGACCGGCCGTCCCCGGAACCGCTGCCCCGGTGGCAGGACTCCGACGGCAGCGACCGGTGGGCGGCCGAGGACGAGACCGCCGAAGAGATCGTCGGGTTCTACCGGCGCACCTGGGCCCACTCCGACGCGACGATCGACGCGCTCTCCCTCGACTCCCGCGGGCATGTGCCGTGGTGGCCGGCGCCCCACGCCGACACCCGCCTGTTCGCCGTCATGATCCACGTCCTCGGCGAGACGAACCGGCATGCCGGGCACGCCGACATCCTGCGCGAGGGCCTCGACGGCCGGACCGGGCTGCGCCCCGAGCACGAGCAGCGGATCGACGAGGAAGCCCGCGCCGCCCACCGCGCGAGGATCGAACGGGCCGCCGGGGCGGCCGCAGCGGCCGAGGGCCCGGCGATCGTCCGCGTGACGTGACGCCCGCGGGGAACAGCGGCACGCCCGCGGGGCCCGTCCGGTCCCGCGGGGTGCGCTCGGGGCACCCCGCGGCGCGCGTAGCCGTCCGGTAGCGCAGAGTCAGTGCCTGGGCCTAGGCTGTCCGCATGTCCCCCGATTCCGTCACCCCTGGTTCCGTGCGGTCCGCCGCCGATGTCAACGAGCAGATCCGCGCGCTGTGGCTGCGCGCGGGCGGGTCCCTGTCGGCCACGGAGCGTGCGGAGTACGAGTTGCTGGTGGTCGAGTGGGCGGCCGCGATCCGCGGCGGGGTCGTCAAGGCGGCCTGACCCCCGGCCGCCCCTGCGGGCCGGCAAGCTGCGGTGCCGTCAGCGTCCGCCCGCCACCCGCAGCACGGTTCCCGTCGTGTACGAGGCGTCCGGTGACATCAGCCAGGCCACGGCCGCGGCGATCTCCTCGGCCCGTCCGGCGCGGCGCAGCGGGACCGCGGCACCCGCCTGCCGGGCCCGGTCCGGGGCGCCCATCGCGGCGTGCATCTCGGTGTCGATCACACCCGGGGCCACCCCGTTGACCCGGATCCCGTCCGGGCCCAGCTCCTTGGCGAGGCCCAGCGTCAGGGCGTCCACGGCGGCCTTGGTCGCCGCGTAGTGGACGTACTCGTTCGGGCTGCCGAGCGTGGCCGCTCCCGACGAGATGTTCACGATGACGCCCTCGCCCCGGGGCGTCATCAGCTGCGCGGCGCGCCGCGCACAGAGCAGCGTGCCCATCAGGTTGACGTCGACGACCCGCCGCAGGGTGTCCGTGGCGACGTCGGCGAAGCGGCCCAGCGGTCCGGTCACCGCCGCGTTGTTCACCAGCCCGGTCACCGGGCCGAGTTCGTTCTCGGCCACCTCGAAGAGCCGCTCGACGTCCGGCTCGGCGGAGGTGTCGCCCCGGACGGTGACGGCACGCGCGCCGGCCGCGCGCACCCCCTCCGCCACCGCCTCGGCGGCGCCGGCGTCGCGTACGAAGCCCACCACCACGTCGTGGCCCTCGGCCGCGAGCCGCAGACAGGTGGCGGCGCCGATCCCCCGGCTGCCGCCGGTGACCACGGTGACGAGTCGTTTCATGTGGCTGCCTCCCGGTGACGCCCTGTGCGAGATCACCAGACTGGCAGACCGGCGGGCCGGGTCCCGGACGGGGTTCCACCACACGGAGCGCGCCCCGGTCCCCGTCCCGCCGGTGGGGCGGGCACGGGGACCGGGGCGCGCTCCGCCGCCCTCCGTCTCCCTCGCGCCGTGCTCAGAAGCGCAGGAACTTGCGGAGGTCCCGCAGCACCGCGGTGACGTCCTCCCGGGAGGCGCGCAGCAGGGCGATCACGCCCAGCACGCACACCACCGCGCAGACGGCGACCCCTCCCCAGAACCGGTGGTCGAGGTACAGCGCGACGAGGTCCTGCCAGTGGGACTCGGACATGACGGAGCTCCTTTCTCCCCGGATCCGGGACCCCGTCGGTCCCGGCCGATGCTCTGTCAGGCCCCAGGACAGCAAGGGTTTTTCCTTATTGGCCAACCTGAAATTTCGGGCCGCCCATACGCTGTGTTATTGCAGCGGTCACCACAAATGGACGGCGCTCGGCGCGCCGGGAATCGGGCGGGGGCGCATGACGGGGAACGCGAGACGGGGTGCTCCGATCAAGCCGTCGCAGGCGACGACGGAGCCGCACATCACTTGGGTGGACGGGTTACGCGCCTGGGAGGAGCACGCGGGCCGCCCCCGCAGCTCCCTGGCCGCGGAGGCCGGCCTCGACACCTCCGCCCTGACCCGTCTTCTGAACGGCCTCACCGACTTCGGGCGCTGCCTGAAGGACTCGCTGCGTCTCCTCCAGGCGTGCGGCGCCCCGGAGGAGGTCCGCACCCAGTGGATCGTCTGCTACACGCGGTACGAGCAGGAGGGCTGGCACGAGGAGTCGTCCCCCCGGCCCCCGTTGCCCACCGACGCGCTTCCCCCGCCGCCCGCCGGCCCGCTGGTCCCCTGGTCCGAGTGGCGGGTGCGCGCGGCCGAGCACGGCACTCCGCTGGCCCGCGCGACCGTCGCGTGCCTCTCCTCGCCGGCCGTCGACCGCGGTGTCGACAAACGGATCTACCGATCGGTCACCCGGTGGCTGGACGAGGAGCCGGAGCACTCCCGGGCCCTGAGCGTGGACGGACGTCAGGGGTCCGGCCGCACCTGGGCGCTGCTGCGGAGCGTGGAGCGGTTGTCAGAGCTCCGGCAGACCCCGGTGTTCGTCCTCGACCCGGCGGAGGAGCTCGACACCGCGGCACTCGAGGAGTTCCGGGCCGCGCGGCGGGAGCCGTACATCGTCCTGGTGGACACCCTCGACGACGAGGCGGACGCCCGCACGGTGCTGGGGCCGCTGCTCGCCGAACGCCGGGGCCGTGCCCCCGCGCTGTACCTGCTGAGCGGCTACGAACCCCCGGAGTGGCTGGAGCGGTGCGAGGGCGTGCCGGTCGGCCGGGTGACGGACGAGGAGGTGCGGCAGCTCAGTGCCCTGCTGCACTCCGGGCGGTCCCGGCAGCGGCTGTCGCACAACGACCGGGCGGACCTCAACCGCCGCCTGCGCAGCGACAAGGCGCCCGGCATCGGCGAGGTCGTCCGCCTGCTGACTCCGGGCGGCGACCCGCGGCTGACGCGGTACGCCGCCGACCTCCACGCCCAGTACCGCCGGTTCGACGGCGGGGACGAGGGCCGCCAGGTCCAGGCGCTCGGGGTGCTCTTCCTCATGTACTGCGGAGTGCGGCGGCTGCCGGTGCCCGACGGTGTCCTCAGCGAGGCGTTCACCCTGTCGACGGGATCGCTGAAGCACGTGCACGGCCATGTGACGAGCCGGGGCGAACGGCTGGTCTGGCTGGAGCACCCCCGGGCCCTGGACCGCGCGCTCCGGCGCATCGCGCGGAACAACGGCGAGCCCACGTTCGAGAAGCTGCGGCGGGACGCGCTGTGCCGGGCGCTGGGCGGCGTGCAACCCGGCAACCGCCTGCACCGCGACTTCGCCCGCCGGCTCGTCAGCCGGGTGTCCGCCGCGGACCGGGCCTGGCTGGTGCGGGAGTGCCGGGAGCTGGTCCTGGGGCTGGCCCTCGCCACCGCCCGCGGCTCGGCGTCGATGCACATCTACGCCTGGTACCCCCTCGCGCAGGAGGCGCTGCGGGCCGACGACGGGGTCGCGCCGGACATGCAGGCGCTGCTCGACCGCTGGAAGGACGGCCTGTCCGCCGAGTTCGTGGACACGCTGACGCCGCAGCCGCGCAGTCCCGCCGAGGTGATGTACATGATCCTCGCGCTGGGCCGGGACGAGACGGCGGTCCACATGCTGCGACGGCTCGGCAGCGCCGCCGAGTGGGAGAGCGGGCCGTGGTGGGACTTCTTCGAGATGGTGGAGAAGGCCCCCGGGAAGAGACAGCTGACCGAGAAGCTGATGCCGGTGCTGCGGGGCGGCGGGCTGGACGTGCCGAAGCTGCTGCGCACGGCGAACACGGCCCAGGTGCTGCCGGCGCTGGTGACCGAGTACGGGCGGCCGGACGAGCGGCACTGGCTGTGGCGCCACCTGCACGAGATCCTGTCCGACACCGCGCCGGAGACCCTGCAGCACCGGTACCGCTGCGCCCGGCACTTCACGGCGCTGGCGGGGCGCTGTCTGTCGCAGCGCCGGCACTACCTCTCCCTGCGCGTGCTGGGGGCCTGTCTGCAGCCGTCGCTGCTGGACGACCCCCTGTGCCGTGAGTTCGAGCGCGAGGTGGACGACATCCGCCGGCTGGAGTCGGACGCCGCGCTGGGGCCGCGCACCGTGGAGGCGCTGCTGCCGCTGGTGCGGACCCTGCCGCCGAGCCGGGCGGCGGAGGTGTGGCGCCGGACGCTGGGCTTCGCCGTCCAGTGGCATCCCGACCTCCTGCCGGAGCTGTCGCGCGAGGCCCTGGACGCCGTGGGCACCCTCGTGGACGACGGGGTGCCGGCCAAGGACTACAGCCACCTGCACTACGCGGCCCTGGAGACGGCGATCCACGCCCGGTCCCTGCAACCCCTCGACGCCGCCCACTACCTGGCCGCCTTCGCCTCGGTGACCGAGGACCAGCAGGTCGAGCTGCTGGTGCGGCTGGCCTCGGCCTGTCTGACCGCGACGGACCGGGGCATGGCGGAGGCGGCGGCCCGGTACCTGACCGGCTGCGACATCGCGGACCCGTGGAAGACGACCAGTGCCGCCCAGGACTACCTGGACGAGCTGGCCGACTGGGCCGGTGCCGCCACCCCGGAGCCGGCGGCGGACCTCTCCTTGCGCTTCGGGTCGATGCGGCCCTACGCGCTCGCCCTGCGGCTGCTCCCCGGCAGCCGGGCCAAGCAGCAGGAGAGGGCGCGCCGCCTGCTGGAATCCGGCCCGGCGCCGGGTCTGTTCCGGGCGCTCGTGACGGAGCTGCTGCGAGTGGGGCTCGCCGCGGAGGCCCGGGAACTGCTCTCCCGTCGCTCCGACCGGAGTCCGGACAACGAGTGCGCCCGGGCGCACGCCGCGGCCCTGGAGGGAGAGCTGGGCGCGGCCCGGACGCACCTGCGGCGGCTCACGGCGACGTACCACAGCACCGGGCACGGGGCGCACCCGAAGGCCGTGCGGGAGACGGCCAGGGCGATGGCGGAGCAGACGTCCGGCAACGAGGCGCGGTGCTACCGGATGCTCGCCCGGCTGCAGGACCTCACCCCGCTCACCGAGGGCCCGTGAGGGCACCGGCGGGAGCATTGCGGAGCCGGCGTGGCGGGGGCCGGCCGGTGTCTGAGGGCGCCGGCGGGTGCATTGGAGCCGGTTTTGGCCGGTGCCCGGCGGGCGTGTCGTCGGGCGGCGCCGGGAATGTCGGGGCGGCCTCTTGGCACCCCACGTCCCATGGCCAACACTGAGCCGATGACCCAGCGTGTGGAGCTCGCGACCGTGAGGGACCGGCTGGCCGTCGACGCACTCGTCACCGAGTACGCGGTGGCCGTGGACGACGGCGACTGGGAGGGATACCGGGGGCTGTTCGTGCCGGGCGGGCGGGCGGACTACCGCTCGGCCGGCGGCATCGAGGGCGAGGCGGCGGCGGTCGCCGACTGGCTGGCGCGGTCCCTGGCGGTGTTCCCGGTACGCCAGCATCTGATCGTCAACCGCCGGGTGCGGTTCGGCGTGCGGGAGCAGGACACCGGTGACACCGCCCACGTCCAGGCCGACTACCTCAACCCGATGGGCGGCGGTGGCGGGGACGGCGAGGGGCCGGCGTCCCCGGACTTCGTGTGCGGCGGCCGGTACGCCTTCGCGACGGTGCGCACGGAGGACGGCTGGCGGCTGACCGAGGTGGTCGTGCGGGAGAAGTGGCGGCGCCTTCCCGGCCGCCGGGCGGCCGATGTGATCAACTGAACGGGCCCCGCGCCGACCGGGACCGTCCCCGGGGCGCACACTTGGGTCCTCAGGGGGTAGGGAGGCGCCTATGAAGACGCTCGGCCACTGGCTCGCCTCCCCGTGGTACCGCTCGGCCGCGGCCGTGGTCGTCGGGGCCCTGCCGGTCCTGGCCTTCCCCGCCCCGTCCCTGTGGTGGTTCGCCTACGTCGCCCTGGTGCCGTGGATCCTGCTGGCGCGCGGCGCGCCGACGGGCCGCCGGGCGGCGTACGACGGGTGGTGCGGCGGCTTCGGGTTCATGTTCGCCATGCACCACTGGCTGCTGCCGAACCTGCACGTCTTCACCTTCGTCATCGCCGCGCTGCTCGGGGCGCTGTGGGCGCCCTGGGGGTGGCTGGTGCGCAGGCTGCTGGGCGGGGTGCCGTCCCGGGGCCGCGTGGTGGCCGCCCTCGCGGTGCTGCCGGCGGCCTGGCTCGTGATCGAGCTGATCCGCTCCTGGCACGCGCTGGGCGGCCCCTGGGGGGTGCTCGGGGCGAGCCAGTGGCAGGTGGGGGCAGCCCTGCGGCTGGCCTCGGTGGGCGGTGTGTGGCTGCTCAGCCTCCTGCTGGTGGCCGTGAACGTGGCCGTCGCGGTGCTGGTCGCGCTGCGGCGGGCGCGGCTGCCCGCCGTGGCCGCCGTGGTGACGGTCGCCGCCGTGGGGTCCGCGGCCTGGGTGTGGTCCCCGCGCCCGCAGACCGACGAGCGGGTGCGGATCGCGGTCGTCCAGCCGGGGGTGGTCGCCGGTCCGGCGAGCGCGGACCGCAGGTTCGACCGCGAGGAACGGCTCACCCGCGAGCTGGCCGGCCGGGACGTCGATCTGATCGTGTGGGGTGAGAGCAGTGTGGGCTTCGACCTCGGTGCCCGCCCCGACCTCGCCCGGCGGCTCGCCGCGCTGTCCCGGGAAACGGGTGCCGAGCTGCTGGTCAACGTGGACGCGCGGCGGTCCGACCGGCCCGGCATCTTCAAGAGTTCGGTGCTGGTCGGCCCGGAAGGGCCGACCGGGGACCGGTACGACAAGATGCGGCTGGTGCCGTTCGGGGAGTACATCCCGGCGCGCTCGCTGCTGGGCTGGGCGACCTCGGTGGGCAAGGCCGCCGGGGAGGACCGCATGCGCGGCACGCGGCAGGTGGTGATGGACGCGGGCGGCGGGCTGCGCATCGGGCCCATGGTGTGCTTCGAGACCGCGTTCCCGGACATGAGCCGGGCGCTGGCGGAGGGCGGCGCGGACGTGCTGCTCGCCCAGTCGTCGACCTCGACGTTCCAGCAGAGCTGGGCGCCCGCGCAGCACGCCTCGATCGCCGCGCTGCGGGCCGCGGAGACGGGCCGCCCGATGGTGCACGCGACCCTCACGGGCGTGTCCGCCGTGTACGGGCCGGACGGCGGGCGGACCGGGCCGTGGCTGGGCAGGGACACCTCCGCCGCCCACGTGTACGACGTGCCGCTGGCGCACGGCACGACGCCCTACGTGCGCTTCGGCGACCGGGTGCCGCAGGCGGCACTGCTGACCGTCGCGGCCTGGTGCGCCGCGGAGGTGCTCCGGGTCAGGCGGCGGTCCCGCTCACCGCGCGCACCACACGCTCGCACAGCTCATGGGTCTCCAACGCGTCCCGGGCGCTGAGCACCCGCCCGGCGCGCACCGCGTCCAGGAAGGCGAGCACGGCCTGCTCGATGCCGCGCTGCCGGGCCACCGGCACCCAGTCCCCGCGCCGCCGGACGGTCGGCTGGCCCTTGTGGTCGACGACCTCCGCCAGGTTGAGGACCTGGCGCTTGGCGTCCTGCCCGGACACCTCGAGGATCTCCTCGGCCGAACCGCTGAGCCGGTTCATCACCCCGAGCGCGGTGAAGCCGTCCCCGCCGAGCTGGAGGACGACGTGGTGCAGCAGTCCGCCCTCGGTGCGGGCGCGCACGGTCACGTCGTCGACGGGGCCGGGCACGAGGAAGCGCAGCGTGTCGACGACGTGGATGAAGTCGTCGAGGATCATCGTGCGCGGGTCCTCCGGCAGACCGACGCGGTTCTTCTGCATCAGGACGAGGTCCCGCGGGTGCTCGGCGCACTGCGCGTAGCCGGGGGCGAAACGCCGGTTGAAGCCGACGGCGAGGCTCACCGCGCGGTCCTCGGCCAGCTCCACGAGCCGTGCGGAGTCGGCGAGTTCGTAGGCGAGGGGCTTGTCGACGTACGTCGGCACGCCCGCGTCCAGCAGCCGGGTCACGATCTCCGGGTGGACCGCGGTCGGCGCGTGCACGAAGGCCGCGTCGAGGTCCTGGGCGAGCAGCGAGTCCAGGTCGGCGTGGCGCCGCTCCGCGGGCAGGTGGAGGCCGTCCGCGACCCGGGTGAGGGTGGCGGGCGTCCGGGTCTGCAGGTGGAGGTCGACGCCGGGCAGTGCGCCCAGCACCGGAAGGTAGGCCTTCTGCGCGATGTCGCCGAGTCCGATGCAGCCGACCTTCACGGGGTGTTCTCCTCTAGCCGTTGCCTGCCGTGGTCTGCGGGGAAGCATACGGCTGCTGCGGCGGGCGCCAGTCGGCGATGCCGTCGAAGGTGCGCAGCGCGAGGCCCGGCGCGGCCTTCGTCAGCACGGCCAGGGCGTGGTCGCGCACCGCGATGCCGGCCCGGTTGGTCATCAGGTTCAGCCGGGCCGCCCGGACTGCCTGGCGGGCGACGGCGGTGGTGCGGGGCAGCCGGGCGGCCGTGTAGGCGGCCGGGTCACCGGCGTGGTGGGCGAGCACGACGGCGTCCTCGATGGCCTGGTTGCCGCCCTGGCCGAGGTTGGGCGGCATGGCGTGCGCGGCGTCGCCGACCAGCGCGACCCGGCCGCGGTGGAGGGCGGGCAGCGGCTCGGCGAGGTGGTGCACGTCGTGCCGCAGGACGTCCTCGGGGCGGGCGGCGGCCAGGACGGCGGGGACCGGGTCGTGCCAGTCGCCGTAGCGGCGCAGCAGTTCGGCCTTCTCGTCGTCGGGCGCCCGCCCGCCCGCGGGGGTCCGGGCGGCGGCGTACGCGTAGACCCGGCCGTCCCGGAGCGGGTGGGTGCCCCAGATGCGGCCCCGGCCCCAGGTCTCGTGCGAGGAGAACTCGGCGCCCGGTACCGGGATGAGCACCCGCCAGGTGGTGAAACCGGCGTAGACGGGCCCGGGGTGGGCGGGGAAGAGCGCGCTCCGCACACCCGAGCGGACGCCGTCGGCGGCCACCACGAGGTCCGCCGTCAGTTCCCCGTCGGGAGTGCCCACCCGGGCCGGGCGGGCGGGATCGGCGGGGTCCCCGGGGCCGAGGATCCGGGCGGCGGCAGCCGTGCGGACGGCGTCCGGCGGGAGGGTCGCGGCCAGGTGGCCGATGAGGGTGGCGCGGGCCAGGAGGACGAGCGGCCCGCCGAAGCGTTCGGTCGCCGCGGCGGCACTGGTCCGGGCGAGCCACCGGCCGTCCGGCGCGCGGACGCCCCCGTCGCCCTGGAAGGCGGACAGGGCGCGGACGGTGTCCCCGAGGCCGATGACGTCGAGGGCGCGCAGCGCGTTGGGCGCCAGGGAGATGGCCGCGCCGACCGGGGCGAGGGACGCGGCCCGCTCCAGCACCGTCACCCGGATCCCGCGCCGGTGCAGGGCGGACGCGGCGGTCAGGCCGCCGATCCCGCCGCCGATGACGACGGCCCGCTTCACCTGTGGCATGGCTGCTCCTCACGGCGCGACTACATCTGTAGTGCCTACGGTCTCCAATGTACTACAGGAGTAGTGAGCCGGGTAGGTTGTGCCCATGTCCGTGAGCACCGCAGGCGCCGCCCGCGCCGACCTCGTCGCCGACGCCGCCCTGGCCCTGCTCGCCGAGCGGGGCATGCGCGGGCTGACCCACCGGGCGGTCGACGAGGCGGCCGGACTCCCGCAGGGCTCCACCTCGAACGTGGCGCGCACCCGGGAGGCGCTGCTGGAGCTGACGGTGCGCCGGCTCGCCGAGCGGGAGGCCCGGGTCCTCGCCCTGGACGAGCTGCCGGACCCCCGCCGGGGCACCGCCGCGGTGGTGGAGGCGCTCGCCCTGGCCACCCACCGCGCGCTGACCCGCCACCGCGAACTCACCGTCGCCCGCTACGAACTCGCCCTCGAAGCCACCCGACGCCCCGGGCTGCGCGCCTACTTCGACGCCACCGGCGCCCGGTTCCGTGAGCTGCTCACCGCCCTCGTCACGGACCTGGGCTCCACGGAACCCGACCGGCACGCGCTCTCGCTGATCGCCTGGGCGGACGGGATGATGTTCTCCTGCGTGGCGGGGTCGTTCGGTTCGAGGACGCCGGGCCCCGAGGAACTCCGCGCGAGCCTGCGGGAAGTGCTGCGGGGCATGCTCGGTGACTGAAACGCGTAGTGGGACGGGCACGGGATCGGCAAGGATGCGGTCATGACGACCGAGCGACGTGAACCCGCCACCGACGCCGACGAACGCGCCATGCTGGAAGGCTGGCTCGACTACCACCGCCGCACCCTGGCCTGGAAGTGCGAGGGCCTGACCGACGCGCAGCTGCGCACCGCGTCGGTGTCCCCCTCCGAGCTGACCCTGCTGGGGCTCGTCCGGCACATGGCCGACGTGGAACGCGGCTGGTTCCGCCGGGTGCTGACGGGCGAGGACGCCGGGCCGATCCACTACAGCGAGGCCGACCCGGACGGCGAGTTCCACCTCACCCCGGCGGACACCTGGGCCGAGGCGTACGCGACCTGGCAGGAGGAGATCGAGGCGGCGCGGCGCAACGCGGCGGGCTTCGCACTGGACGACATGTCAAAGGGCACTCACGCCCGCACCGGCGAGCGCTTCAACCTGCGCTGGCTCTACACGCACATGATCGAGGAGTACGCGCGGCACAACGGCCACGCCGACCTGATCCGCGAGGCCCTGGACGGCGCGACCGGCGAGTGACGTCACCCCCGGCCCCCGCGCGGCGCCCGGAAGGGGGCGGAGATCACCCGTGCGGGGCATCCGGGGGACGTCCGCCGCCCGGACGGCGCCCGGAGCCAGCAGAGTGGCCCGGGTGCATCGAACGACGACGACAGCGACCCTGCTGCTGACCGTGGCGGTGTCGGCCCTCGCGGGCTGTGTCACGGTCCCGCCGCCCGCCGCCCCCGGACCGCCGGCCGCCCCGTCGGGGGTGCCGGCCCCGCGCCCGGACGGGGTGGTCCGC
>NZ_JAAGMD010000022.1 GCF_010548465.1 Streptomyces sp. SID14436
GGGCCGGACGCGCCGCCGAGGCCGGGCCAGACGGGCCGCCGAGGACGGGCCGGACAGGCCGCCGAGGCCGGGTCGGCCGGGTGGGCCCGGGCCGGTCTGCCGCGGCCGGTTCAGTCCGGCAGCAGCGTGCCCCTGCGGGAGAGCAGGAACTTCTTGAAGGCCGCGACCGGGGGTGTGTCCGGGCGGCCCGCCAGCCAGGCCACGCCGATCTCCCGGGCCGCCCTCGGGGCGGTGACCGTCAGTTCCACCACGCCGGGGCGCGGGACCGCCGGCGGGGGCAGCAGTGCGACGCCCAGGCCCGCGGCGACGAGCCCGCGCAGGGTCTCCGCCTCCTCGCCCTCGAACGCCACCCGGGGCCGGAAACCGGCCCGGCTGCACAGGTCGTCGGTGATGCGGCGCAGACCGTAGCCGGGTTCCAGGGTCACGAAGGTGTCGTCGGCGGCCTCCGCGAGCCGGACGCGGCGGCGGCCGGCCAGCCGGTGATCGGCGGGCACCACCAGGCGCAGCTTCTGCTCGTCCAGGCGCCGGGCCACGAGGTCGGGCGCGTCCGGGACCGGGGAGGTCAGGCACAGGTCGAGGTCACCCGCGCGCAGGCGCTCCAGCATGGCCTCGCCGTAGTTCTGCACCAGCGCGAAGCGGATGCGCGGATGGTCGGCGCGGAAGGCCTGCAGGAGGCCGGGCACGGTCTCCGCGCCCATGGTGTGCAGGAAGCCGAAGGCGACCTTGCCGGTGGCCGGGTCGGCGTCGGCGCGGACCTCCTCCGCCGCCCGCCCCACCTCGGCCAGGGCGCGTTCCACGGAGCCGAGGAAGGTGCGCCCCGCCGGGGTGAGGGAGAGGGTCCGTCCGTGCCGGGCGAACAGGTCGACGCCGAGGTCCTGTTCCAGCCGGACCATCGCCCGGGAGAGCGTGGACTGCGGCACCTGCATCTCCTGCGCGGCCCGCGTGACGTGCTCGGTCCGGGCCACGCCCGCGAAGTACGCGAGGCGAGGCGCCAGCAACATCACCATGTCTTCTGTGTCACCGGACTGTGACAGGCGGGCCGCTGACCTCTGCTGATGCATCATGGGAACGATTATGGCGAATTCGTGCATTGGACGGATCAGCCGGGGCCTCCGTACGTTCGAGGCATGTCTTCCGTCAGTACCGGGGCGTCCACGCGGGTGGACGCCGGCCCGAACGTTCCCTCCTCCCCGACCACCGTCGAGACCCGGATGTCACCGGGCGGCCCCGGCTACCGCCGGATGAGCCTCGCCCTCTTCCTCGCCGGGGTGGCGACCTTCGCGCTGCTGTACTCGACGCAGGCCCTGCTGCCGCTGATCTCCGGCGACCTCGGGGTGAGCGCGGGCGACGCGAGCTGGACGGTGGCTGCGGCGACCGGCGGACTGGCGCTGTTCGTGCTGCCGATGAGCGCCCTGTCCGAGCGCTACGGCCGGCGGACGGTCATGACGGGCTCCCTGGCCGTCGCGGTCACCCTCGGGGTGCTGGTGCCCTTCGCCCCGTCCCTGGGCGTCCTGGTGGCACTGCGGGCCCTCCAGGGGGCCGCGCTGGCCGGGCTGCCGGCGTCGGCGACCGCCTATCTCGCGGAGGAGGTCAGGCCCCGGGCCCTGGTCACCGCGATCGGGCTGTTCGTGGCGGGCAACAGCGTCGGCGGCATGAGCGGCCGGGTCATCACCGGCTGGGTGGCGCAGGAATGGGGCTGGCGGGTCGCCGTCGCCGTCATCGGGGTGCTCGCGGTGGCCTGCGCGGTGGCGTTCCGGCTGCTGCTGCCCGCGCCGCGGCACTTCCGCCCGGGCTCGCTGCGCCCGGCCGTCCTGGTGCGCACGGTCCGCGGCCACCTCGCCGACCCCCTGCTGCGCCGGCTGTACGCGATCGGTGCCCTGTTCATGACGGTGTTCGGCGGTGTCTACACCGTCATCGGCTACCGCCTGACCGAGGCGCCGTTCTCCCTCCCGCAGGGCATCGTCGGGTCGATCTTCCTGGTGTACCTGGTGGGCACGGTGTCGGCGTCGGCGGCGGGCCGCCTGGTGAGCCGGCTGGGCCGCCGGGGCGCGCTCTACGCGGGCGGCGCGACGACCGCGGCGGGTCTGCTGCTGTCCCTGGCCGACTCGCTCCCCCTGGTGCTGCTGGGCCTGGTCCTGATCACGGCGGGCTTCTTCGCCGGTCACGCGGTGGCGTCCTCGGCGGTCGGCCGGACCGCCACGCACGGGCGGGCGCAGGCGTCGGCGCTCTACCAGTCCGCCTACTACGTGGGCTCCAGCGTCGGCAGCACCGTGGGGGCGCTCGCCTTCCACAGCGGCGGCTGGGCCGGGACGGTGGGCGTCGGACTGGTCGCGGTGGCGGGCGTCGGGGCGATCACCCTGCTCGGCACCCGGGCGGCACGGGTGGAACACCGCCTGGCGAAGGCCGCCTGACACCCCCGCTCCCCCCGTCACGATCATGCCCTGACCTGCGTGTTCTCCCGCTCGGCGGGCCGTTGTCAGTGGGCTGCGGTAGCTTCCGAAGTGCTGGATGCGACGACGCACCACGGACAGGCCACAGGGGCGGGTGGACGATGACGAACGGCACGGCGACGACGACGGACCTGGACACCAGGCTGGAGGCCCACCGGGTCGAACTGACCGGGTACTGCTACCGGATGCTGGGCTCCTCCTTCGAGGCGGAGGACGCCGTGCAGGACACGATGGTCCGGGCCTGGCGCAGCTTCGACAAGTTCGAGGGGCGTTCCAGCCTGCGCTCCTGGCTGTACCGCATCGCCACCAACGTCTGCCTGGACATGCTCACGGCGGGCAACAAGCGGGCCCGCCCGATGGATCTGACGGAGTCGACGCCGCTCGCCCAGGCCGCCCTGTCGCCGCGTCCGGACCACACCTGGCTGGAGCCGGCCCCGGACGCCCGCGTGCTGCCGACCGTCGAGGACCCGGCGGAGGCGGCGGTCGCGAAGGAGTCCGTGCGCCTCGCGTTCATGGCCGCGCTCCAGCAACTGCCGCCGAAGCAGCGGGCGGTGCTCATCCTGAGGGAAGTGCTGGCCTGGAAGGCGAGCGAGGTCGCCGAACTGCTGGACACCTCGGTCGCCTCGGTCAACAGCGCCCTCCAGCGGGCCCGGGCGACGCTGGCCGAGCGTCGCCGTCCGGGCGACGACGCGGCCGTCTCCGACCCGCTGGACGAGGAGCAGCAGAAGCTGCTGGACCGGTACATGGCCGCCTTCGAGGGCTACGACATGTCGGCCCTGACCGCGCTGCTCCACGAGGACGCCATCATGACGATGCCGCCGTTCGACCTGTGGCTGACCGGCGCCGGGGACATCACCGGCTTCATGACGACCATGGGCGCCCCCTGCGCCCACTCGCGGCTCGTGCCGCTCCAGGTCAACGGCCTGCCCGGGTTCGCCCAGTACAAGCCCGACCCGGAGGCCGGCGGGTACACGCCGTGGGCGGTGCAGGTCCTGGAGATCTCAGACGGGCGGATCACGGGATTCCACTGCTTCCTCGACACCCAGCGGTTCTTCCCGCTGTTCGGGCTGCCCCTCCACCTCGAAGCGGAGACCGACCAGGTCGAGCAGGACGCGTAGCGCGGGGTCGGGGTCGCGCAGCCGGATCCGCCCGCCCGTCCTGCGCGCCAGCAGCTCCAGACGGGCGAGCAGGTTCACGGCCGCGAGCCCCGGCGGCCCCAGCCCGGCCACATCGCACACGACCACCCCGCAGGCTCCGCTCCCGCCGTCCAGCAGGGCCCGCAGCGCGTCGCAGGGTCCCGCGACCCCGTCCCGGGTGACGGGGCCCTGCAGGACGAGTACGGGCGGTGTCATGGCATCCACGACCGGTAGACCGGGCGGGGCCGCGGAACTCATCGCGCCCCCGCGCCGCGTGGCCGGGCCGCCGCGAGGATCACATTGACCCGGGCACGGCCGCCCCCGGATGGTTGCCTGTATGTGCCACAGACCCCCTCCGCCCGCGTCCGGTGCCGTGCTCCGCCGTGAGGGGCCGCCGTGCAGGGGGTGCTGAGCGGTTTCGCCGTGATCGCCGTCGTCATCGGCGCCGGCTACCTCATCGGCCGCCGCGGGTACCTCGGGCCGCAGGGCAGTGACGTCCTGACCCGGCTCGCCTTCCGGGTGGCGTCACCGGCGCTGCTGTTCACGATCCTGGCCGACGCCGACCTGTCGGTCGTCTTCTCCAGCCGCCTCCTGGTCACGGCCCTGAGCGCGGTGGGCGTGGCCGGCGTCTTCGTGGCGGTCGGTGTGGCACGCCGCTGGGGCGTCGCCCGCACCACCATCGGCGCCCTGTGCTCCGGCTACGTCAACGCGGGCAACCTGGGCATCCCGATCGCCGTGTACGTCCTCGGCGACGCCTCCCTGGTCGCACCGGTCCTGCTGTTCCAGCTCGTCGGCGTCACCCCGGTCGCGCTCACCGTCCTCGACCTGTCCACCGCCGGCACCAAGGGCTCACCCCTCCAACGGCTCCTCACCCCACTCCGCAACCCCATCGCGGTCGGCTCCCTGGCGGGCGTGGCGGTGTCGGCCACGGGCCTGCGGATCCCCGGCCCGGTCATGGACCCCCTCACCCTCATCGGCAACATGGCCGTCCCGGCGGTCCTCCTCGCCTTCGGCATCTCGCTGCGCGGCAGCACCCTCCCCCTGCGCGGCGGCGAGCGCGGCGCGGTCCTGCTCGCCGTGACCCTGAAGTCCTTCGTCCAGCCCGCCATCGCCTGGGCCCTGGCAGCCGGCGTCTTCGGCCTGCGCGGCCCCCTCCTCCTCGACGTGGTGGTCACCTCCGCCCTCCCGGCCGCCCAGAACCTCTTCACCTACGCGACCAGCTACCGCACGGGCGAGACCCTCGCCCGGGAGACGATCCTGGTCTCCACCGTGCTGTCGGTCCCGGTCCTGGTGGTGGTGGCGGCACTGCTGGGGTGAGCCGGCTGAGCGGGGATGTCCTCACGCCGGACGCGGGCGGTTCCGGCCGGCCGGGGGTCAGGAGGCCGCGGGTCCGGGAGGCTGCGGCACCGCGGGCCGCAGGGCGGGCGGCAGGGGCGCGGAGTGCACGATGTGCAGGCGGGAGACCGCCCGGGTCAGGGCCACGTACAGGCGGTTCATGCCACGGGGCTCGGCCTCGACCACGGCCGACGGCTCGACCAGGACCACGTGGTCGTACTCCAGTCCCTTGGCGGCGGACGCCGGCACCACGGTGACGCGGGCTCCCGGCGTACCGGGTCCGGCTGCCGGAATCCCCGCCCCGGCGAGAGCGCGGCGCAGTGTCTCCACCGCGGAGTCGGCGGCGACGACGCCGATGGAGCCCTCGTGTTCCCTCGCGGTCTTCACGGCCGTGACCGTGGCGGCGACCGGGTCGCGGACCGCCTCGATCCGCACGTCTCCGTCGCGGCGCCGGGAGCGGACGGGTGGCACCCGCGTGCCGAGGTGCCGCAGCAGGGCGTTGGCGAGCCCGGCGACGGCGCCCGGGACCCGGAACCCCGTGGTGAGCGGGGTGACGACGGCGTCCGGTTTCCCCAGGTGGGCGAGGAATTCGGGCCAGTCGCGCGCGGCCCACGGGGTGGTGCCCTGGGCGAGGTCCCCGAGGACGGTGACGGACCCGAAGGACGACCTGCGGGCGATGGCCCGGCACTGCATGGGGGACAGGTCCTGCGCCTCGTCGACCACGACGTGCGCGTATCCCTCGGGGCGCGCGATCAGACCGGCGAGCTCGTCGAGCAGGACGAGGTCCGCCGCCGACCAGCGGGCCGAACGCGCCGAGCGCGGCGGCGCGGACCAGGCGACGGCCTGCTGCTCGTCCTCTCCGAGGACGCCGTCGGCAGCGGCGGCCAGCGCGTCCGGCCGGCTGAACAGGCCGTACAGGACCTCCTCCGGCCGTACGGCGGGCCAGACGGTGTCGAGCAGGGCGGTGACCGGGCGGGCCCGGGCGACCTTGCGGAGCCAGGTGTGGGAGCGGGGGCCGCCGCGGCGCTCGGCCCGGTGCTGAACGGCCCGGACGACGCGGTCGCGGACGCGGTCCCGGCCCACGCCGTAGGCGGGTTCCTCGGCGAGCACGTCCCGCACGATGCTCTCCAGCTCCTCCGGGGGGACGCGCCACCGGTAGGAACCGTCCGGCAGGACGAGCGGCTGCGTCACTCCGGCGTTCACCCGTGCGTAGAGCGCGCGGCGCAGCACCTCCGCCATGCGGATGTCGTGCTTGACGACCGCGCCGGCGCTGCTGTCCCGCGCCGTGACCGGATGCCGGGCGATCTCGTCGTCGAGGGTGGACTGCCGGACCCCGGTCTCCCCGAGAGCGGGCAGCACTTCGGAGATGTAGGAGAGGAAGGCCCGGTTGGGGCCGAGGACGAGCATGCCGCGGCGCTGGATGCGCTCGGGATACGTGTACAGGAGGTAGGCGGCGCGGTGCAGCCCGACCGCGGTCTTGCCGGTGCCGGGGGCTCCCTGCACGCAGAGGGAGCGGGCGAGGTCCTCCCGTACCAGGTCGTCCTGTTCGGGCTGGATGGTCGCGGCGATGTCGCGCATGGGACCGATGCGTGGGCGCTCGATCTCCCGGGTGACGAGGTCGCTCTCGGCCGCCTCCCCCTCACCGAGGTGTTCGTCCTCCAGACCGGTGAGATCCGCCGGGTCCCCGCGACCTGCGGGTGACCAGCCGAAGCGGCGCCGGACGGCGACGCCCTGAGGGGCGCGGGCGCTCGCCCGGTAGAAGGCGCGCGCCACGGGGGCGCGCCAGTCGACGACCAGGGGCGGGGCGGACGGATCGGCGGTGACCCGGAGCCGCCCGATGTGGTAGCTCTGCCCGGCATGGTCCCCCGCGCTCCCCGGATCCGGTGCGAAGTCGAGGCGGCCGAAGAACAGCGGGCCCTCGGGCAGTTCACCGAACTCCTTGGCCCGGCTGCGCAGCCGACGGCCGAGCACTTCGGCGTCGGCGCCGGACGCGGCGGTGTCCTCACCGACCACCACCTGCTCCCGCGCTCCCTCGGCCATCGCCTCCCATGCCGTACGGCAGACGTCGTGGTAGGCGCGTTCCCGGGCGAGGGCATCACTGAGTACGGGGTCGGAGCGTGACATGCTCCGAGCGTAATGCAACCGAGTAACGTTTTTTACTCGGTTGCATTATTCGGGCCGGCCAGATCCGGCAGTCCCGCCTCCAGCCGGCCGAACGCCGAACGGGCCACCGTCACGGCCTCGGGATACAAGGCGTCCGCCGCACCGCCCGCGGTGATGGCGCGCCAGTTCTCCTGCGCGAGGACGCGTCGGACGGCCACGATCTGACCGGCGGCCAGACGCGCCCGGACGCCACCCCCGAACTCCCGGTCCAGAACCTCGGCAAGGGCGTTCTCGTCCCGCTCCACATGAGCGTGCAGGCGCGCCACCAGGGACGGTGTGCCGTACAGCAGCCGGTGGAAGGCGAGGACGTCCGGATCGTCGTTCAGGCCGGTGACCGGGTCACGCCGGTCGAGCCCGTCCAGGAAATGGCGCCGCAGGGCCTCCAGCGGAGACTGCCCGGCCGGGCGCCCCGCGACCACCCGGCCGGCCTCCCCCACGTGGTCGGCCAGCCGGTGCAGAACGAGGTCCTCCTTGGCCGGGAAGTACCGGAAGAGCGTCGGCTTGGAGACGTCGACCGCGGCCGCGACATCGGCGACGGTCACCTGCTCGTACCCGCGTTCCAGGAAGAGGCCGATGGCCGTGTCCGACAGCCGACGGTACATCTGCCGCTTCTTGCGCTCGCGCAGCCCACCCTCGTCGCCCATGCCCCGAAGCGTACGCAGCGTCCGCCGGTCCTCCGATCCGCCTCCCGGCCTGCGTCACGGCGTTGTCCCGCCGGCGCACTCAGGGGGCCGGGAACTCCGCGGTGTCGATCACGAGGTCGAAGGGGGCGGGGAGGATCAGCGGCTCACCGAACTTCGCCGTGAGCAGGGGCCGGTAGACGTCACCCTTGGGGTCGCCGTAGAGGGTCGCGGCCGGGCCGTCGGGGGCCCAGCGGTCGACCAGGAGGAACAGCGGGATGCCCGCGGCGGCGTAGGCGGCGGGCTTGCTCACGCGGTCATGGCGGGCGTTGGACTTGGAGGTGACCTCGACGACCAGTTCCGCCATAGCGGCGGGGATGTGAGTGTCCGACTCCGTGTGCTCACGCCGCGGAGCCACCACGAGGTCCGGAATCAACATGCCGAGGCGTGACGGCACGGCGATGGCCAGCGTCTGGAAGATTCCCATGTCCTCGGAGATCACGGAATAGAGGCGACGCTGAATACTCTCCGCGATGAGATTGTGGCGGAAAGCGGGAGCAGGTGACACGGTGACGATCCCCTCGATGATCTCCACCCTGCTGCCCTCGGGCCATTCCATCTCCTCCCAGAACCGGACGAGGTCGTCCCAGCTCTGTTCGGGGTCCTGGCTCACGGTGAGTGCGCTCATGGCGGTCTCCTTCGGTGCGTCACCGAGTACAGCATGCCGAAACGGGACCGGCGGGGTCCACCGGTCCCGTTCACCCGATCGGGGAAAGCGCAGGTCAGGCGATGCGTTCCAGCACCACGGGGGTGGGGGTGAAGTCCGTGCCGGGGGCGGCGATGTCGTAGGAGCCGTCGAGTGCCGTGAGGGCGTAGTCGAAGCGGTCGGGGGCGTCGGTGTGGAGGGTGAGGAGGGGCTGGCCCTCGGTCACCTCGTCGCCGGGGCGGGCGTGGAGTTCGACGCCGGCGCCGGCCTGCACCGGGTCCTCCTTGCGGGCGCGGCCCGCGCCGAGGCGCCAGGCGGCGACGCCGATGTCGTAGGCGTCGAGGCGGGTCAGGACGCCGGAGGAGGCGGCCTTGACGACGTGCTGCTCGCGGGCGACGGGGAGTTCGGCGTCCGGGTCGCCGCCCTGGGCGGTGATCATGCGGCGCCAGACGTCCATCGCGGAGCCGTCGGCCAGGGCCTTCGCCGGGTCGGCGTCCTTCAGGCCGGCCGCGTCGAGCATCTCGCGGGCCAGGGCGAGGGTCAGTTCGACGACGTCGGCGGGGCCGCCGCCGGCGAGGACCTCGACCGACTCGCGGACCTCCAGGGCGTTGCCGGCGGTCAGGCCGAGGGGGGTGGACATGTCGGTGAGCAGGGCGACCGTCTTCACGCCGGAGTCGGTGCCGAGGCCGACCATGGTGCGGGCGAGTTCGCGGGCGTCGTCGAGGGTCTTCATGAAGGCGCCGGTGCCGACCTTCACGTCCAGGACCAGGGAGCCGGTGCCCTCGGCGATCTTCTTGGACATGATGGAGGAGGCGATCAGCGGGATGGCCTCGACGGTGCCGGTGACGTCGCGCAGGGCGTAGAGCTTCTTGTCGGCGGGGGCGAGCCCGTCGCCCGCCGCGCAGATGACGGCGCCGGTGGTGTCCAGGACGTGCAGCATCTCCTCGTTGGAGAGCAGGGCGCGCCAGCCGGGGATGGACTCCAGCTTGTCGAGGGTGCCGCCGGTGTGGCCGAGGCCGCGGCCGGAGAGCTGGGGCACGGCCGCGCCGCAGGCGGCGACCAGGGGGGCCAGCGGAAGGGTGATCTTGTCGCCGACGCCCCCGGTGGAGTGCTTGTCGGCGGTGGGGCGGGACAGCGAGGAGAAGTCCATGCGCTCGCCGGAGGCGATCATCGCCGCCGTCCAGCGGGAGATCTCGCGCCGGTTCATACCGTTGAGGAGGATCGCCATGGCGAGCGCCGACATCTGCTCGTCGGCCACCTCCCCGCGGGTGTAGGCGTCGATGACCCAGTCGATCTGCTCGTCGGTGAGTTCGGCGCGGTCCCGCTTGGTGCGGATGACGGAGATGGCGTCCATGGCCATGCTGGCGTTCCTTCCGGGGTGCGAAGGGTGCGGCCCCTTCGAGCGACGGTACCGGCCGTCGCTCTCGGGGGCCGCTGGGCGTTACTTGGTGAGGTGCTGCGGGCCGAAGGGCTGGGGCAGCATCTCCGACAGCGGCCGGATGCCCGCCGGGGTCTCCAGCAGCAGGTCCGGGCCGCCGAACTCGTACAGCAGCTGCCGGCAGCGGCCGCACGGGACGAGGATCTCGCCCCGGCCGTCCACGCAGGTGAAGTGCGTGAGCCGGCCGCCTCCGGTGCGCTGCAGCTCGGAGACCAGCCCGCACTCGGCGCACAGGCCGAGTCCGTAGCTGGCGTTCTCCACGTTGCAGCCGGAGACGGTGCGCCCGTCGTCGACGAGGGCGGCCACGCCGACCGGGTAGCCCGAGTAGGGGACGTACGCGTGGGTCATCGCCTCGCGGGCGAGGGCGCGCAGGGCCTCCCAGTCGGCGTCCGCCGCGGCCGGGGTCACTTGCCCTGTCCCTTCCGGTACGGCATGCCGTTCGCCCTGGGCATCCGCAGCCGTTGCGCGGACAGGGCGAGCACGACCAGCGTGATGACGTACGGCGTGGCGGCCACGACCTGGTTGGGGACCTCGTTGGTGCCGGCGTACCAGGCGTAGACGAGGGCGCCGACGACGAAGGTGATCGCCGCGTGGACGTACTTCTTGCGGATCGCCAGCCAGATCGCGCCGATGACCAGCAGCAGCGCGCCGAGCAGCAGCAGGGCGTGCACATTGGCGGAGCCGCCGCGCAGGTTGAGGCTGTCGGTGTAGCCGAACAGGCCGGCGCCGATGGCGAGGCCGCCCGGCATCCAGTTGCCGAAGATCATCGCGGCGAGGCCGATGTAGCCGCGGCCGCTGGTCTGGCCCTCCAGGTAGAAGGGGTTGGCGACGATGGACAGGAAGACACCGCCGAGGCCGGCCAGCGCACCGGAGATGATCACGGCCAGGTACTTGTACTTGTAGACGTTGACGCCGAGGGACTCCGCCGCGATCGGGTTCTCACCGCAGGAGCGCAGGCGCAGGCCGAACGCGGTGCGCCACAGGATGTACCAGGTGGCCGGGACGAGCGCGACGGCGATCAGGGTCAGCCAGGACACGTTGGTGACCAGGCCGCCGAGCAGTCCCGCGATGTCCGAGACGAAGAACCAGCCCTTGGCGTTGAGGTCCCGCAACGCCTCGGAGAGTCCCGGCACCGTGAAGCTGCCGAGCGACTCGACCGCCGGGGACTGCTTGGCGGAGCCGCCCTGGTGGCCCTCGAAGGCCAGCGGGGCGAGGTAGCGGGTGGCGCCCAGGGCGAGGATGTTGATCGCCACACCGGAGACGATGTGGTTGACGTTGAAGGTGACGGTGACGAGGGCGTGCAGCAGGCCGCCGAGCGCGCCGCCGATGAGGCCGACGAGGACGCCGGTCCACGGACCCCACTGGAATCCGGCCCAGGCACCGAACCAGGTGCCGAGGATCATCATGCCCTCGAGGCCGATGTTGACGACGCCCGCGCGCTCCGCCCACAGACCGCCGAGGCCGGCGAGGCCGATCGGGACGGCGAGCTGGAGGGCGGTGGACATCTGGCTGACGTTGGTGATGCCGTTGGCGCCGGTGATCAGGCGGACGATCGAGGTCAGCGCCAGGGCTCCGGCGATGACCAGGAGCAGCACCGGCAGCGACATGCGGCGGCCGGTCGGCGCCGTGGGCTGCAGCGACGGCTGGTTGACGTCGGTCGCAGTGGTCGGAGCAGTCATCGGCCGGCCACCTCCTTCGTGTTGTTGTCGGCGCCCAGGACGTGTCCGGCGGCGAGCTCCGCGCCGACACGGCGCTGCTGGCGGCGCAGGCCCCACTCGCGGACGGCCTCGTAGGAGACGACGACCGAGAGGACGATCAGGCCCTGCATGATGACCGCGATCTCCTTGTCGTAGCCGTGGAAGTCCAGCTCGGGGGACGCCTTGTCGAGCCAGGCCCACAGCACGGCGGCGAAGGCGATGCCGACCGGGCTGTTGCGGCCGAGCAGGGCGATGCCGATGCCGAGGAAGCCGATGCCGGTGGGGAAGTTGAGGCTGTAGGTGTGGGTGTCGCCGAGGAGGATCGGCAGGCCGGCGAGTCCGGCGATGGCGCCGGAGAGCAGCATGGCGGTGAGGACCATGCGCTTGGGGCTGACCCCGCTGGCCGCGGCGGCGGACTCGGAGGCGCCGGAGGCGCGCAGGTCGAAGCCGAACCGGGTGCGGTTGAGGACGATCCAGTAGCCGATGCCGAGCACCACGGCGAGGAGGACCAGGCCGTAGATCTCCCCCGCGTCGCCCATGTCGAGGCCCGGGACCCAGCCGGACTCGTTCATCTCGCCGGTGGTGTTGTTGTTGCCGACCTTGACGCCGAAGACGCTGGGCAGCCACAGGTAGCCGATGACGGCGGTGGCGATCGCGTTGAGCATGATCGTGGCGACGACCTCGCTGACCCCGCGGGTGACCTTCAGGACACCGGCGATGCCGGACCAGAAGGCGCCGGTGAACACGGCGGTCAGGAGCAGCAGCGGGATCTGCAGGGCGGCCGGCAGGTCGGCGTGGGCACCGACGATGGCGGCCATCATGGCGGCGAGCTGGTACTGGCCGTCGACGCCGATGTTGAACAGGTTCATCCGGAAGCCGATGGCCACCGCCAGGGCCGCGATGTAGTACATCGACGCCTGGTTGATGATCAGGACCTGGATGTCCGAGTAGGTCGCCTGCTGGAACATCAGAGCGAACGGCTCGGTGGGGTTCTTGCCGGAGGCGAGCAGCACGATCGCGCTCAGCACGAAGGCCACGGCGAGCGCGATGACCGGTCCGGCCACCGCCAGGAGCACGCGCTCCTTGTCGAACTTCTTCATCAGCGGGCCTCGTCTTCCGGAGACTCGGGGGCGTCGGCCGAGGTCTCGGGGGTCTCTTCGTGTTCGAGGTGGCCGGTGGCGGCACCGGTCATGGCGGTGCCGAGTTCCTCCGGGGTGACGGTCGCGGGGTCGGCGTCCGCGACCAGCTTGCCGTCGTAGATGACGCGGAGGGTGTCGGACAGGCCGATCAGCTCGTCGAGGTCGGCCGAGATCAGCAGGACGGCCAGTCCCTCGCGGCGGGCCTCGCGGATGTGGTCCCAGATGGCGGCCTGCGCGCCGACGTCCACACCGCGGGTGGGGTGCGCGGCGATCAGGAAGCGCGGCTTGTGGCTCATCTCGCGGCCGACGATCAGCTTCTGCTGGTTGCCGCCGGACAGGGAGGCAGCGGTGACGTCGATGCCCGGGGTGCGGACGTCGTACGTCTTGACGATGCGGCGCGTGTCCTCCTGGGCGGCCTTGGGGTCCAGCCAGATGCCCTTGGCGTTGGGCTTCTCCGTGACGTGGCCGAGGATGCGGTTCTCCCAGAGGGGGGCCTCCAGGAGCAGGCCGTGGCGGTGGCGGTCCTCGGGGATGTAGCCGATGCCCTCCTCGCGGCGCCTGCGGGTGCTCCAGGCGGTGATCTCCTCGTCGGCGAGCCGGATGACGCCGGAGTCGGCGGCCCGCAGGCCGATCAGCGCGTCGACGAGTTCGGTCTGGCCGTTGCCCTCCACGCCGGCGATGCCCAGGATCTCACCCTCGTGGATGGTGAAGGTGATGTCGTCGAGCAGGGGCTTGCCGCCCGGGGCGGTCAGGCGGAGCTTGTCGACGGCGATGACGGGACGGTCGGTGACCGTCGACTCGCCCTTCTCCGGGCTGGGCAGCTCGCTGCCGACCATCATCTCGGCGAGTTGCCGGGAGGTGGTCTCGGCGGGCACCGCGGTGCCGACGGTGGTGCCGCGGCGGATGACGGTGATCTCGTCGGCGACGGAGAGGACCTCGCCCAGCTTGTGGGAGATGAAGATGACCGACAGGCCCTCGGACTTCAGCTCGCGGAGGTTGTCGAAGAGGGCGTCCACCTCCTGCGGGACCAGGACGGCGGTGGGCTCGTCGAGGATCAGGGTGGTCGCGCCGCGGTAGAGGACCTTGAGGATCTCCACGCGCTGGCGGGCGGCGACACCGAGCTCCTCGAGCAGGACGTCGGGGCGCACGTCGAGGCCGTAGCGCTCGGAGAGCTCCTTGATCTTGCGGCGGGCCCGGGCGCCGATGCCGTACAGCTTCTCGCTGCCGAGCACGACGTTCTCGAGGACGGTGAGGTTGTCGGCGAGCATGAAGTGCTGGTGCACCATGCCGATGCCGCGCGCGATGGCGTCGGCGGGTGAGCCGAAGGTGACCTGCTCGCCGTCGACGGCGATGGTGCCCTCGTCCGGCTTCTGCATGCCGTAGAGGATCTTCATCAGGGTCGACTTGCCGGCGCCGTTCTCGCCCACGAGGGCATGGACGGTGCCCTTGCGGACACTGAGGTGGATGTCGTGGTTGGCCACGACACCGGGGAATCGCTTCGTGATCCCGGCGAGTTCGACGGCGGTCTGACCGTTGACCGCCGCTCCGGCCGGAGGGCTGCTGGACGCTTTGATGGCGCACTCTCCTGGGGACGGGGGCCTTCTACGCGCGTAGCGCCCCTACGGCATACAAAGGGGTGGCGCACCGAACCGACGGGGTGCGGAGAGCCAGGCTCCCCGCACCCCGTGGCGCGGACGCAACCCCGGAGTGACACGCTGCTCAGGGTCGTTCGGAGGGGGTGTCAGCTGGACTTGACCTTGATGTCGCCGCTGATGATCTTCTCCTTGGCCTTCTCGATGGCTGCCTGGAGCTCGGCGTCGTCCGCGAACTTCGGGTTGGAGTTCGACAGGCTCACCTCACCCGTCTTCAGATCGCCCTTGACGATACCGGTCGCGGGCTTGCCGTCCTCGACCGACTGCGCCAGGTTGTACACCGCCTTGGCGACGTCCTTCATCGCCGAGGTGAGGATCGAGTCCTTGTACTTGGCGAGGGCTTCCTGCTTGTACTGGTCGGAGTCGACACCGATCGCCCACACCTTGTTGGCGGCGGCGGCCTCGATGACGCCCTGGCCCGAGAGACCGGCGGCCGCGTAGACGACGTCGGCCTTCTTCTCGATCTGGCCCTCGGCGGCGCTCTTGCCCTTGTCGGGGCTGGAGAAGCCGCCCTCCTCCGCGGTCTGCGTCAGGAACTGCGAGATGACCTTGGCCTTCGGGTTGGTGTCCTTGACACCCTGCTCGAAGCCCGCGCGGAACTTGTGGATCAGCGGGATGTCCACACCGCCGATGAAGCCGACCACGTCGGTCTTGGTGGTCTCGGCCGCGGCGACGCCGGCCAGGTAGGACGCCTCCTCCTCGGAGAAGACCAGGTCCGCGACGTTGTCCGCCTCGACGGTGGCGTCGTCGACGATGCCGAAGGTGGTGTCCGGGAACTTCTCCGCGGCACCCTTCACGGCGGCGGCGTAGGCGTAGCCCACCCCGATGACGGGGTTGTAGCCCTGCTTGGCCAGCGAGGCGAGGCGCTGTTCCTTGTCCGCGTCCGTCTCGCCGTCGGTGGGCTCGACGTCGGCGGTCTTGTAGCCGAACTCGTCCTGGGCCTTCTTCAGGCCCGCGTAGGCGGCGTCGTTGAAGGACTGGTCGCCGCGGCCGCCAACGTCGTACGCGATGGCCAGGCCCTTGTCCTCCTTCGACCCGGAGGAGTCCGAGGAGGAGGAGGTCGAGGTGCCGCCGCAGGCGGAGAGAGCGAGGGCCAGGGAGGCGGTCGCTGCGCCTGCGACCGTGATCCGGGAAATCCGGCGCATGGTGTGGTGCTCCTGTCGTACAAGCGCCGGACGGTTTCAGCAACGGCGCTGGCTTCGCCGCAGATTAACGCGCGTAGACCTGCCTGAAAACCCCTTCTGTCCACCTTGTTATGCGCCCGTGGCCAAGCCGCCGTACGCCCTGGCCACGGCGTTGCCGACTGCGAAGAGGAGGTGGCCCTGAGTGATGTGAGAGGGGCCACTGCGGACACGG
Organism: Streptomyces sp. SID14436; assembly: GCF_010548465.1. Classification (GTDB taxonomy): domain Bacteria; phylum Actinomycetota; class Actinomycetes; order Streptomycetales; family Streptomycetaceae; genus Streptomyces. Next base: position 15,693 of record NZ_JAAGMD010000022.1, read on the forward strand.
CGAAGCGGGCGGGTGCCTCTCGGTCACCCGCCCGCTTCGCGTGCGTTCCTCCCGGTCCCGCCGGCCCCCCGCCGGTGCCCGCCGGGCACCTCGGACCGCCGGCGACGCCCGGCTGCTGCGGCTACTCCGTCTTGACGGTGATCGTCCCGTCGACGATGCCCTTCTTGGCCTCGGCCACGGCGTCGGTCAGGCCCGGGACCTCGGCCATCTTCGGGTTGCTGTCGGACAGGCCCACGCCGTCCACCTTGAGGTCGAAGACCTGGGTGCCGGTCAGCGGCTTGTCGTCCTGGACGGACTTGGCGAGGGCGTACACCGCCCCGCCGACGTCCTTCAGGGCGGAGGTGAGGATGTAGTCCTTGTAGGGCGCGAGAGCTTCCTGCTTGTACTGGTCGGAGTCGACACCGATCGCCCAGACCTTCGCCTTGGCGGCGGCCTCGATGACACCCTGCCCGGACAGACCGGCCGCCTGGTAGATGACGTCGGCCTTCTTCTCGATCTGGCCCTCGGCGGCGGCCTTGCCCTTGTCGGGGCTGGAGAAGCCGCCCTCCTCGGCCGTCTGGGTCAGGTACTGGGGGATGACCCTGACCTTCGGGTCGGTGGCCTTGACGCCCTGCTGGAAGCCGGCCTCGAACTTGTGGATCAGCGGGATGTCCACACCGCCCACGAAGCCGACGACGTCGGTCTTGGTGGCCTTGGCGGCAGCGACGCCCGCGAGGTAGGACGCCTGCTCCTCGGCGAAGACCAGGGAGGCGACGTTGTCGCCCTCGACCACGGAGTCGACGATGCCGAAGGTGGTCTTCGGGTACTTGGCGGCGACCGCCTCCATCGCCGGACCATAGGCGAAGCCGACGCCGATCACGGGGTTGTAGCCCTGCTTGGCCAGCGAGGACAGGCGCTGCTCCTTGTCCGCGTCCGTCTCGCCCTCGGTGGGCTCGACGTCGGCGGTCTTGTAGCCGAACTCCTTCTGGGCCTTCTGCAGACCCGCGTAGGCGGCGTCGTTGAAGGACTGGTCGCCCTTTCCGCCGATGTCGTAGGCGATGGCGAGACCGAGGTCCTCCTTGGAGCTGCCGCCGCTGTCGCCGTTGTCACTGCTGGTGCCGCCGCAGGCCGTGGCGGCGAGTGCGAGCGACGCGACCCCCACCGCGACGCGAGTCAGTTTCGATGTCCGACGCATCTGAAGTTCCCCATTCTCCAAAGCCCCGCAGCGGGTGCTCGGTTCGGCGCACATTAACGCGCGTAGACACTCCTGGGAACGGGGTTTCGCGGGGCCGTTATCCATTCGTGCCGCTGGCCGGTTACGCCCTTGTGAACCAGGGGGACCGCCGGGGCGGAAAGGGGGCAATCGGTGAGGCGCGCATGCCTGACGGCACGCCACCACGCTGCCCCCGCCCCGCCACAGCCGCAACCCGGAGGGGCGGACGGGGGACGGGAGGGGCGGGAGGAACGGGTGGGACGGGAGAGCCGGTGTCCCCCGGTTCCGCGCTCGATCTCGCGAACGGACTCGATAACGGACTTGATCTGGAGCGCGCTCCAGATCCAAGGATGAAGGGCATGGACCTCGACACCACTGCTTCCCGCATCGTCCTCGGGACGATGGACTTCGGCACCCGCGTCGGCCAGGAGGAAGCCTTCGCGATCCTCGATTCCTTCGTCGGCGGAGGCGGCGTCTGGCTCGACACCGCGAACTGCTACTCCTTCTGGGTCGATTCCAGCGGCCTCGGCGGTGCCAGCGAGCGGGTCATCGGCGCCTGGCTCCGGTCCCGCCCCGGCGCACGCGACACGGTGCGGATCGCGACGAAGGTCCGCCATGACCCGCTCGTCGCGCACTCCTGGCCCCGGAGCGCCGAAGGGCTGTCCGCCCCCGCCGTCCGCAGGGGCGTCGAGGGGAGCCTGGAGCGTCTCGGGGTCGACCACGTCGATCTCCTGTGGGCTCACGCCGAGGACCGGACCGTGCCGCTGGAGGAGACCGTCGGCGCGTTCGGCGAGCTGGTCACGAAGGGGACGGTGCTGCGCGTCGGGGCCGCCAATCACGCCGCCTGGCGCGTCGAGCGCGCCCGGTCGCTCGCCCGCGAGCAGGGCGTGGCACCGTGGACGGCCCTGCAGCTGCGCCACTCGCTCGTCCAGCCGCGTCCCCTCACCCCGCTCGCGGAGAGCGGCCATCGCCTGCTCACCGAGGAGGACCTGGACCTCGCGCGGTCGGAGGGGCTCACCGTGTGGTCGTACAGCTCGCTGATGTGGGGTTCCTACGTGCGCGCCGACAAGCCGCTGCCACAGACCTATGATCACCCCGGCACCACCCGGGTGCTCGCGGTGCTGGACGACGTGGCCGGCGAACTGGCGGCCACTCGGAACCAGGTCGTCCTCGCCTGGCTGATGCACCGGGGGATCGACCCCATCGTCGGGGTGAGCCGGGTGGAGCAGATCGAGGAGGCACTCGCCGCACGCCGTGTGCGGCTGAGCGACGAGCACCTGGCGCGCTTCGCCGAAGCCCGCTGACGACGGTCGGACAAGGAGCCCCGTGACCACGCGCCTCACCCCGGCAGCGGCGGCCGGCCGCACCGGCATCTCCCTCGACACCCTGCGCTACTACGAACGCGAGGGGCTCATCGGACCGATCCGGCGCTCCCCCGGTGGGCGCAGGGAGTACACCGAGGACGACATCTTCTGGATCGGCCTGGTCACGTGCCTGCGGGACGCCGGCCTCGGCATCGCGGACCTGCGGGAGTTCGTGGCCATTCTGCGCACCGACCGTTCCGCGCAGGACCGGGTCGCCTTCCTGCGCGAGCACCGGGCCACCCTGGAGCAGCGCGTGGCGGCACTGCGCCGGGCCATGGAGGTCCTCGACGACAAGATCGCCTACTACAGCCGGCCCTAGGCCGACCCAGGGTCTCTCGTCAGCGCAGCGTGTCCAGCAGGGCGGCGGCGGTGAAGAGCTCGACGCCCACGGTGATGGCGTGCTCGTCGACGTCGAAGTCACCCTGGTGCAGGTCACGCACGGTGCGCTCGCCCGGGGGGCGCACGCCGAGGCGGGCCATCGCGCCGGGGACGTGCTCCAGGTACCAGGAGAAGTCCTCGCCGCCGAGGCTCTGTTCGGTGCCCTCGACGGACTCCACCCCGCGCCGCGCGATCATGGCGTCGCGGAGCAGTTCGGTCACTCCGGCCTCGTTGACGACCGGGGGCACGCCGCGCACGTAGTTGATCTCCGACTTGGCCCGGTGCAGGTTGGCGACCTCGTCGATGGCGGCGACCACGACGTCGGCGGCCTGCCGCCAGGTCTCCAGGTCCAGGCAGCGCACGGTGCCGGAGAGTTCGGCGTGCTGCGGGATCACGTTGGGCGCGTGGCCGGATTCGATCCGGCCCCAGGTGACGGCGAGGCCGCTGCGGGTGTCGACGCGCCGGCCGACCAGGGCGGGCACGTCGGTGACGACCCGGGCGGCGGCGGTGACCAGGTCGGTGGTCAGGTGCGGGCGGGCGGTGTGCCCGCCGGGGCCGTCGAGGGAGATCTCCAGACGGTCGCACGCCGAGGTGATCGGCCCCTGGCGCAGCCCGATCCGGCCCGCGTCGACCCGCGGGTCGCAGTGCACGGCGATGATCCGGCCGACGCCGTCGAGCGCGCCGTCCGCGATGACGTCGGCGGCACCGCCGGGCAGCACCTCCTCGGCGGGCTGGAAGATCAGCCGCACGGGCCGGGTCAGCAGCCCCTGCCGGTGCAGGTCGGCGAGGATCAGCCCGGCGCCCAGGACGACGGTGGTGTGCACGTCGTGACCGCAGGCGTGCGCGCGGTCGGGCACGGTGGACCGGTACGGGCAGTCGGTCTTCATGTCGGGGATCGGCAGGCCGTCGATGTCGGCCCGCATGGCGAGCACCCGGTCCGCGCCGGGGATCTCGCCCACGCCGATGTCACAGATCAGTCCGGTCCCGCTGGAGAGCACCCGCGGCCGGAGACCGGCGCGCTCGAGCCGCTCCTTGATCGCCGCGGTGGTGCGGAACTCCTGGTGGCCGAGTTCCGGGTGCCGGTGCATGTCGCGCCGGAACAGGACGAGCTCGGCACGGAGCTCCTCGGGCAGCGCGCCGGGAAGCACGGCTCCGCCGGCGAGTTCGATCTCGGACTCCAGTGACATCAGTGGCTTCACCCTTTGAAGAGTAGGGCGCCAGCGACCTCGACCGGTGCTCGATCAAGAAAAATCAGTCCGTTAGGGGAAGAAAAACCGGCCGCCCTACGCATAGCTGTGCGTGTGGCTGGGTAAACTGCCGCTCCTCCGCGGGGTTGAGGGCCCTCCACACCCGCCGGGACGTGAGATCGATCACAGTCCCGGCCTCCGGCGGCGAGAGAACAGGCCACCCCTCCACCTTCCCACGGATACCACGCATCGCCCCGGCCACGCCGGTCGGTTCGCCCCGAGGACGCCCGGGGCCGAGATCCGGTCCCCTCGGCCGGGTCCCCGCCGTGGTGCCGTCCGCATCCCCTAGGGTGCGGCCCCATGTCCGCCGATCAGCCGGAGTTCCTCCGTGCCACGCGTGAGTCCTACGACGCCATCGCGGCGGAGTACACCGACCGCTCCGCCGACGAGTTGGCCGGACTGCCGCTGGAGCGCGCCCTGCTCGCCGCGTTCGCGGAACTGGCCCGGGCAGCCGCCCCGGCGGACGCCACCCCGCCCCCGGTCGCCGACCTCGGCAGCGGCCCCGGACACGTCACCGCGCGCCTGCACGACCTGGGGCTGCCCGTCTTCGGGGTCGACCTCTCGCCGCGCATGGTGGCCCTGGCCCGCCGGGCCCATCCCCGCCTGCGCTTCCACGTCGGCACGATGACCTCGCTGGACCTGCCGGACGCGACGCTGGGCGGCATCGTGGCGCTGTACTCCGTCATCCACGTGCCGGACGGCCACCTGGCCGCACTGTTCGCCGAGCTCCACCGGGTCCTGCTCCCGGGCGCCCCGGTCCTGCTCGCCTTCCAGTCCGGGGACGTGGACGAACGGGCCCACGTGGCGGAACGCTTCGGCCACGCCGTCTCCCTGGACTGCCACTGGCGCACCCCGGAGACGGTGACCGGCCACCTCCGCAAGGGCGGACTGGACGTCACGGCCCGGATGCTGCGCGCACCGGGGCCCGGGGAGACCCGCCCCCGGGCCCTGCTGCTGGCCCGGCGCCCACCCGCCGGCCCGGACGACGGCGACGGCACGCGGACGGGCAGCGGCTGACGGCTCGGGGACCCACGGCGACCGACGGCGCGGG
>NZ_JAAGMD010000230.1 GCF_010548465.1 Streptomyces sp. SID14436
AGCGCCCGGGCCACCGCCGCGTCCCGCTCCAGCAGGGCACCCCGGCGCACGCACTCCTCGTACCCGGCGTCACCGAGCTCCTGCCGGGCCCGCGCCTCGCAGAGCACCCGCGGCGCGCCGTAGTGGGCGGAGCCGAACAGTCGCAGCCCCACCGCCCGCCACATCCGGCCGGCCGCCCCCTGGAGCACCGCCGCCTCGGCCGCGTCCCCCTCGGACACCGTCACCAGCGCCAGCAGCTCCAGCGCGAGCACCGACCCGAGCAGGTCGCTGAAGCCGTGCGCCCCGGCCAGGCAGTCGTCGAGCAGGCCACGGGCCGCCGCGCAGTCGCCGTCCCGCCAGGCCGCGTACGCCAGCACGTAGAGCGCGTAGCCGCGGGCCCACCGCTCGCCGTGGTCGTCGCACACCCGCCGGACCTCCTCGCACAGCCGCACGGCCTCGGACAGGTGCCCCTGGAACGCCCGGGCCATGGCCAGCTCGACCCGGCCCATGAGCACGTTGCTGTTGAGCTCCCCGGCCCGCTCGTACCGCTCGAGGGCCGAGCGCAGCAGGGTCTGGGCCCGCGGCATGTCGTCCGTGACCAGGGCCACGCAGCCGGTGCGGTGCTCCGCGTAGGCCAGCGCGGCCGGGCTCGCGGTGCGCTCCGCCTCCCGGCCGCACTCCTGGAGCGCGGCCAGCGCGGGCCCGGTGTCGCCCTGGAGGATCGCCACGTGGCCCAGCACCCACAGGGCCTTCAGCCGGGACCGCTCGTGACCCGAGTCGAGGCGGGCGGCCTGCTCCAGCCAGTGCCGCCCTTCCGAGAGCCGCCCGCAGCCCACCCAGTAGAACCACAGGGAGCCCGCCAGGTACTGGCCGAGGTGGGCCTCCTCCGGGTCGGTCAGGGCCAGCTCCAGCGCGCGGCGCAGATTCGGCAGCTCCGCCTCCGCGCGGGCGGCGATATCGCCCTGCCGCGGGGAGAACCAGTCCAGCTCCCACCAGGTGGCGAGCCCCACGTACCAGTCCCGGTGCCGCCGTCCGAGCCGCTCCTCGTCGCCCGTCCCGGCCAGCCACTCGGCGCCGTACGCCCGCAGGGTGTCCAGCATCCGGTAGCGCACCCCCGCCGGGGTCTCCTCCCGGGTCACCACCGACTGGGCCAGCAGGGCCGACAGCACGTCCAGCACCTCCTCGGCCGGCAGACCGTCCCCGCCGCAGACGTACTCGGCCGCCTCCAGGTCGAAGCCGCCCGCGAACACCGACAGCCGCGCCCACAGCAACCGCTCCCGGGGCGTGCACAGTTCATGGCTCCAGCCGACCGCCGTGCGCAGCGCCCGGTGCCGGGGCAGACCGTCCCGCCGGCCGCCGGACAGCAGCCGGAAGCGGTCGTCGAAGCGTTCGAGCAACTGGGCGGCCGACAGCGTGCCCAGCCGTCCCGCGGCCAGCTCCACCGCCAGCGGAAGGCCCTCCAGCCGTCTGCACAGCTCCCGCGCCACCCGCTCGTCGCCGACCGCGGCGCCCTGCCGTTCCGCCCGCTCGGCCAGCAGCCGCACCGACTCGTCCTCGTCCATCGGCGCCAGCGGGAACAGCCGCTCCCCGGCCACCGCCAGCGGCCTGCGCCCCACCGCCAGCACCCGCAGCCCCGGCGCCCGGCCCAGCAGCCCGGACACCAGCCCGGCGCAGGCGTCCACCAGGTGCTCGAAACCGTCCAGCACCAGCAGCAGCCGCCGGCCGGCGAGATGGTCCAGCAGCACCTCGCGCGGCGGCCTGCCGGTGTGGTCGGTGATGCCGAGGGCCGCCACCACCACGTGGTCCACGCACTCCGGGTCCGTCAGCGCGGCCAGTTCCACCCGCCACACCCCGTCCCGCGGCACCGCCGACGCGGCGGCCCGCACGGCCAGCCGGGACTTGCCGATGCCGCCGGGCCCGGTCACCGTCACCAGGCGCGAGCCCTCAAGGGCACGGGACAGCCCGGCCAGTTCGGCCGCGCGGCCCACGAAGACGTCCGGTTCCAGGGGCAGATTGCTCTTCACCGGGGTGCCGGAGCAGCGAATTTCCCGCATGGGACACGGAGCGTACTGGCCCGTAATCACCGCGTACAATCGCTTCCCGCGATTCCCGGCGCCGCCGCACGGTAATGCGGTACGGAGTCCCACCACCGGCGCGATAGGCTCGGTGCCACGACTTTCTCGATGTCCAGGCAGGTACAGGGAGCGGGTGCACAGTGTCCGGTGGAGAGGTGGCCGGCATTCTGGTGGCCGTGTTCTGGGCGATTCTGGTCTCCTTCCTCGCGGTGGCTCTCGTGAGGCTGGCCCAGACGCTCAGGGCGACCACCAAGCTGGTCGCGGACGTGACCGACCAGGCCGTTCCGCTGCTCGCCGACGCCTCCGCGGCGGTGCGGTCCGCGCAGACCCAGATCGAACGGGTCGACGCGATCGCGTCCGACGTCCAGGAGGTCACCTCCAACGCCTCCGCCCTGTCCACCACCGTCGCCTCCACCTTCGGCGGCCCCCTGGTGAAGGTCGCCGCCTTCGGCTACGGCGTGCGCCGGGCCATCGGCGGCCGCAAGGAGGAGGACGCACCGGCGCGGGCCTCGCGGCGCACCGTGATCGTGGGCCGCACCGTCCCCGGTGCGCGACGGCAGAAGCGCACCCGCGGAAAGAGGGACTGACCCAGCGATGTTCCGCCGTACCTTCTGGTTCAGCACCGGCGTCGCCGCCGGCGTGTGGGCCACCACCAAGGTCAACCGCACACTGCGGCAGCTGACGCCCGAACACCTCGCCGTCACCGTGACGAACAAGGCGATCGAGGCGGGCGGCCGGCTCCGGGACCGGGCCGCCGACTTCGCCGTCGAGGTCCGCGACAACATGGCCCGGCGGGAGGCCGAACTGGGCGACGCGCTCGGCATCTCAGCGCCCGTCGACCGCGAACTGCCCCCGCCCCGGCGCCACACCGCCATCGAGAACCGCAACACCGCCCCGTACGTCGAGGGTTCGGCGATCCGGCCGGCCCACCAGACGTACAAGACGTACCCGTACAACCGGAATGAGGACCACTGATGGAGTCGGCCGAGATCCGCCGCCGCTGGCTGAGCTTCTTCGAGGAGCGCGGGCACACCGTCGTCCCGTCGGCGTCGCTCATCGCGGACGACCCGACTCTGCTGCTCGTCCCGGCCGGCATGGTCCCGTTCAAGCCCTACTTCCTGGGCGAGGTCAAGCCGCCCTTCGCCCGCGCCACCAGCGTGCAGAAGTGCGTGCGCACCCCGGACATCGAAGAGGTCGGCAAGACCACCCGGCACGGCACGTTCTTCCAGATGTGCGGCAACTTCTCCTTCGGCGACTACTTCAAGCAGGGCGCCGTCGAGCTGGCCTGGGAACTGCTCACCACCCCCCAGGACAAGGGCGGTTACGGCCTCGACCCCGAGCGCCTGTGGATCACCGTCTACGAGGAGGACGACGAGGCCGAGCGCCTGTGGCGCGACGTCGTCGGCGTGCCCGCCGAGCGCATCCAGCGCCTGGGCAAGGAGGACAACTACTGGGACATGGGCGTCCCCGGTCCCTGCGGGCCGTGCTCCGAGATCAACTACGACCGCGGCCCCGAGTTCGGCCCCGAGGGCGGCCCCGCCGTCAACGACGAGCGGTACGTGGAGATCTGGAACCTCGTCTTCATGCAGTACGAGCGGGGCGAGGGGTCCGGCAAGGACTACCCGATCCTCGGCGAACTGCCCAGCAAGAACATCGACACCGGCCTCGGTCTCGAACGCCTCGCCATGATTCTGCAGGGCGTGCAGAACATGTACGAGATCGACACCTCCATGGCCGTCATCGACAAGGCCACCGAGCTGACCGGCGTCCGCTACGGCGACGCCCAGGACTCCGACGTGTCGCTGCGCGTGGTCACCGACCACATGCGCACCTCGGTCATGCTCATCGGCGACGGCGTCACCCCCGGCAACGAGGGCCGCGGCTACGTGCTGCGCCGCATCATGCGCCGCGCCATCCGCAACATGCGGCTGCTCGGCGCCACCGGCCCGGTCGTCAAGGACCTCGTCGACGTGGTCATCACGATGATGGGGCAGCAGTACCCGGAGCTGATCACCGACCGCGAGCGGATCGAGAAGGTCGCCCTCGCCGAGGAGAACGCCTTCCTGAAGACGCTGAAGGCCGGCACCAACATCCTCGACACCGCCGTCAGCGAGACCAAGGCCGCCGGTTCCACCGTGCTGCCCGGCGACAAGGCCTTCCTGCTCCACGACACCTGGGGCTTCCCCATCGACCTCACCCTGGAGATGGCCGCCGAGCAGGGGCTGTCCGTGGACGAGGACGGCTTCCGCCGCCTGATGAAGGAGCAGCGGGAGCGCGCCAAGGCCGACGCCAAGGCCAAGAAGACCGGCCACGCCGACCTCGGCGCCTACCGCGAGATCGCCGACCGGGCCGGGGCCACCGACTTCATCGGCTACACCGACACCGAGGGCGAGTCGACCGTCGTCGGCATCCTCGTCGACGGGGTCTCCTCGCCGGCCGCCACCGAGGGCGACGAGGTCGAGGTCGTCCTCGACCGCACCCCGTTCTACGCCGAGGGCGGCGGCCAGATCGGCGACACCGGCCGGATCCGCACCGACTCCGGCGCCGTGGTCGAGGTCCGCGACTGCCAGACGCCGGTCCCGGGCGTCCACGTCCACAAGGGCGTCGTCCAGGTCGGCGAGGTGACCGTCGGCTCCCGGGCCCACGCCGCCATCGACGACCGGCGCCGCAAGGCCATCGCCCGCGCCCACTCGGCCACCCACCTCACCCACCAGGCCCTGCGCGACGCGCTCGGCCCGACGGCCGCCCAGGCCGGCTCGGAGAACCAGCCGGGCCGCTTCCGCTTCGACTTCGGCTCGCCGTCCGCCGTGCCGCAGACGGTGATGCTCGACGTCGAGCAGAAGATCAACGAGGTGCTGGCCCGCGACCTGGACGTGCGCGCCGACATCATGAGCATCGACGAGGCCAAGAAGCAGGGCGCCATCGCCGAGTTCGGCGAGAAGTACGGCGACCGGGTCCGCGTGGTCACCATCGGCGACTTCTCCAAGGAGCTGTGCGGCGGCACCCACGTCCACAACACCGCCCAGCTGGGTCTGGTGAAACTGCTCGGCGAGTCCTCCATCGGCTCCGGTGTGCGCCGCATCGAGGCCCTGGTCGGTGTCGACGCCTACACCTTCCTGGCCCGCGAGCACACCGTGGTCAACCAGCTCACCGAGCTGCTGAAGGGCCGCCCGGAGGAGCTGCCGGAGAAGGTCTCCGCCATGCTCGGCAAGCTCAAGGACGCCGAGAAGGAGATCGAGAAGTTCCGCGCCGAGAAGGTGCTCCAGGCCGCCGCCGGGCTGGCCGAGGGCGCCAAGGACGTCCGCGGGGTCGCCGTGGTCACCGGCCGGGTGCCGGACGGCACGACCGCCGACGACCTGCGCAAGCTGGTCCTCGACGTGCGCGGCCGGATCCAGGGCGGCCGGGCCGCCGTCGTGGCCCTCTTCACGGTGAACAACGGCCGGCCGCTGACGGTGATCGCCACCAACGAGGCGGCCCGCGAACGCGGCCTGAAGGCCGGCGACCTGGTCCGCACGGCCGCCAAGACCCTCGGCGGCGGGGGTGGCGGCAAGCCGGACGTCGCCCAGGGCGGCGGCCAGAACCCGGCCGCCGTGGGTGACGCCGTCGACGCCGTCGAGCGCCTCGTCGCCGACACGGCCAAGTAGGGCGGCCGGGCCATGCGCAGAGGACGCCGGCTCGCGATCGACGTCGGGGACGCCCGGATCGGGGTCGCCTCGTGCGACCCCGACGGGATCCTCGCCACTCCCGTCGAGACCGTCCCGGGCCGGGACGTGCCGGCCGCCCACCGGCGGCTGAAGCAGCTCGTCGAGGAGTACGAGCCGATCGAGGTCGTCGTCGGTCTCCCTCGCTCCCTCAAGGGGGGCGAGGGCCCCGCGGCGGCCAAGGTGCGCGGCTTCGCCCGGGAACTGGCAGGCATGATCGCGCCGGTTCCGGTGAGGCTCCTCGACGAGCGCATGACGACCGTGACGGCGAGCCAGGGCCTGCGGGCGTCGGGCGTGAAGTCCAGGAAGGGACGTTCCGTCATCGACCAGGCGGCCGCTGTGATCATCCTCCAGCAGGCCCTCGAATCCGAACGGGTGTCAGGTACAGCACCCGGAGAGGGCGTCGAAGTGGTCATCTGATCGCGATACGGTAACGTTCCGCGCGATGCGGCGGTGTTCGAACAGCCACCGCACAGAAAGAGGCGGGGCGGAAGCCGGGCTCGAGCCGCGCGACCGCCACCTCGCGGCTCTAGGGGATCGATGACTGAGTATGGCCGGGGCCAGGGCTCCGAACCGTGGCATCCGGACGACCCGTTGTACGGGGACGGCGGATGGAGTGGACAGCAGGCCCCCGAGGGCCCGCAGTCCTACGGCGGCCAGCAGCAGTACCCGCAGCAGCCGCAGGCGCAGCAGCAGTACGGCGAATGGGGGACGGCCGAGCAGGGTGACTACGGCGGGCAGCAGCAGTACCCGCAGCAGTACGACCAGTACGGCCGCCCCTACGACCAGCAGCAGTACAACCAGCAGCAACAGCAGCACCACCAGCAGCACCCGTACGACCAGCAGCAGTACGACCAGTACGGCCGGCCGTACGCCGCCCAACAGCACCAGCAGCACCAGCAGCAGTACGACAGCGGCGGCTGGCAGACCGGCGCGCACCCGCATGACCCGTACGCGGCCGGCCCCGACCCCTACGGGCAGCAGACCGGGGCGTACTCCGCCCAGCAGGCCGACTACTACGGCACCCCCGAGGCGTACCCGCCGCCCGAGCCCCCGGGCCGCCGCGGCACCCGGCCCGAACCGGAACCGGGACCGGAACCCGAGCCGGAGGGGCGCACCGACTGGGACCCGGGTCCCGACCAGGGCGAGCACGCCTTCTTCTCCGGCAGCGACGACGATGACGATGACGAACCGGACGACGCCGGGCGCGGCGAGCGCCGGGGCCGGGGCGGCAAGGAGAAGAAGAAACGCGGCGGCTGCGCCTGCCTCGTGGTGGCGCTGGTCCTCGGCGGCGGCGTGGTCGGCGTGAGCTATTTCGGCTGGCAGTTCTACCAGGATCGTTTCGGCAGCGCCCAGGACTTCGCGGGCGACGGCAACGGCCAGCAGGTCACCGTCTCGATCCCCAAGGGCGCCTTCGGCAACCGGATCGGCCAGCTGCTCAAGGACGCGGGCGTGGTCAAGAGCGTCGACGCCTTCGTCGCGGCCCAGGCCTCCAATCCGGAGGGCAAGTCGATCCAGGACGGCGTCTACACCCTCCAGAAGCAGATGTCGGCCGAGAGCGCGGTCGCCCTGATGCTCAGCCCCAAGAGCCGCAACAACCTGGTCATCGCCGAGGGCAAGCGGAACGCCGAGATCTACGCCCTCATCGACCAGCGCCTGGAGGTGGACAAGGGCACCACGGCCAAGGTCGCCGAGGAGGACTGGGAGAAGCTGGGCCTGCCGGACTGGGCGAAGGGCCACGAGAAGGTCAAGGACCCGCTGGAGGGCTTCCTCTTCCCGTCCAGCTACGGCGTCTCCAAGGGCCAGAAGCCCGAGGAGGTCCTCAAGCGCATGGTCGAGCAGGCCACCAGGACCTACGAGAAGCTGGGCGTCGAGAAGAAGGCCGAGAGCCTCGGCCTGGAGAACCCCTGGCAGCTGATCACGGTCGCCAGCCTGGTCCAGGCGGAGGGCACCAGCCACAGCGACTTCCGCAAGATGGCCGAGGTCATCTACAACCGGCTGGAACCCGGCAACACCGAGACCAACGGCATGCTGGAGTTCGACTCGACGTACAACTACATCAAGAACCAGAAGAAGATCGACCTCTCGCTCAAGGAACTCCGCAACTACGACAACCCGTACAACACCTACTTCTACAAGGGCCTGCCGCCCGGCCCGATCGGCAACCCGGGCGAGGACGCGGTCAAGGGCGCCCTGAAGCCCACCGACGACGGCTGGTTCTACTTCATCTCGATGGACGGCAAGACCAGCAAGTTCACCAAGACCAACGCCGAGCACCAGAAGCTGGTCGACGAGTGGAACGCCTCGAGGAAGAACTGATGTCCGCACCCCGCCGGGCCGCCGTGCTCGGCTCCCCGATCGCCCACTCCCTCTCCCCGGTGCTGCACCGCGCCGCGTACGCGGAGCTGGGACTCCAGGACTGGCGCTACGACCGCTTCGAGGTCGACGAGAAGGCGCTGCCGGGGTTCTTCGAGACGCTCGGACGTGAGTGGGCGGGCCTGTCGCTGACGATGCCGCTGAAGCGGGCGGTGATCCCGCTGCTGGACGACATCAGCGCGACCGCCGCCTCGGTCGACGCGGTCAACACCGTCGTGTTCGCCGAGGACGGCCGCCGCACCGGGGACAACACCGACATCCCGGGCATGGTGGCCGCGCTGCGCGAGCACGGCATCGACAAGGTGGACACGGCCGCCGTCCTGGGCGCGGGCGCCACCGCCTCGTCCGCGCTGGCCGCGCTGTCCCGGATCTGCGCCGGCGAGGTGACGGTCTACGTGCGCAGCGAGGCCCGCGCCGCCGAGATGCGCGAGTGGGCCGAGCGGCTGGAGGTCACCGTCCGCATCGCCGCCTGGGACGACGCCCGGGAGGCCCTGCACGCCCCGCTGGTGGTCACCACGACCCCCGCCGGGGTCACCGACGAGCTGGCCCGGGCCGTCCCGGAACGCCCGGCCGCCCTCTTCGACGTGCTCTACGACCCCTGGCCGACCGTCCTCGCCGCCCGCTGGTCGGCCTACGGCGGCGCCGTGGTCGGCGGGCTCGACCTGCTGGTGCACCAGGCGGTGCTCCAGGTCGAGCAGATGACCGGACGCTCCCCGGCCCCGCTGGACGCCATGCGCGCGGCGGGCGAGCACGCGCTCGCCACCCGCTGACCCCCGCCCCCGCACGCGCCGCCCCCGCGCGTCCCGGCCGCACGTCCGACTGATGGACCGGCGACCGGAAAAGTCGTGTGGACGTGGGAGGATCGGACATGGCGGACCGGGGCCCGCGCACCCGTCGCCGCCACGACCGCACACGACGACCCGCGTGCGCAGGGCAGTACCGGGCGCGAGCATGGAGGAGCACCGTTGAGCAGGTTGCGCTGGCTGACCGCGGGGGAGTCCCACGGTCCCGCACTCGTCGCGACGCTGGAGGGCCTGCCCGCCGGCGTGCCGATCACCACGGAGATGGTGGCGGACCACCTGGCGCGGCGGCGGCTGGGCTACGGCCGTGGTGCCCGGATGAAGTTCGAGCGCGACGAGATCACCTTCCTCGGCGGTGTCCGGCACGGCCTGACGCTGGGTTCCCCGGTCGCGATCATGGTGGGCAACACCGAGTGGCCGAAGTGGGAGCAGGTCATGGCGGCCGACCCGGTCGACCCGGAGGTGCTGGCCGGACTGGCCCGCAACGCGCCGCTGACCCGCCCCCGCCCCGGTCACGCCGACCTCGCGGGCATGCAGAAGTACGGCTTCGACGAGGCGCGCCCGATCCTGGAGCGGGCCTCCGCGCGGGAGACCGCGGCCCGGGTGGCGCTGGGGGCGGTGGCCCGGTCGTACCTGAAGGAGACGGCCGGGGTGGAGATCGTCTCCCACGTGGTGGAGCTGGCGGCGGCGAAGGCCCCGTACGGGGTGTACCCGAAGCCCTCCGACGTGGAGCGGCTGGACGCGGACCCGGTGCGCTGCCTGGACGCGGACGCCTCGAAGGCGATGGTCGCCGAGATCGACCAGGCCCACAAGGACGGCGACACCCTGGGCGGTGTGGTGGAGGTCCTGGCCTACGGGGTGCCGGTGGGGCTGGGCTCCCACGTGCACTGGGACCGGCGTCTGGACGCGCGGCTGGCCGCGGCCCTGATGGGCATTCAGGCCATCAAGGGCGTGGAGGTCGGCGACGGCTTCGACCTGGCGCGGGTGCCCGGCTCGAAGGCGCACGACGAGATCCTCGCCACCGACGACGGCATCAAGCGGGCGACCGGCCGCTCCGGAGGTACCGAGGGCGGGCTGAGCACCGGCGAGCTGCTGCGGGTGCGGGCGGCGATGAAGCCGATCGCGACCGTCCCCCGGGCGCTGCGCACGGTCGACGTGGCCACCGGTGAGGCGGCCGCCGCCCACCACCAGCGCTCCGACGTGTGCGCGGTGCCGGCGGCCGGGATCGTCGCGGAGGCGATGGTCGCGCTGGTGCTGGCCGACGCGGTCGCGGAGAAGTTCGGCGGCGACAGCGTCACCGAGACCCGCCGCAACGTGCGCTCCTACCTCGACGCGCTGGCCGTCCGGTGAGCCCGCTGATCGTCCTGGTCGGCCCGATGGGCGTGGGCAAGTCCACCGTGGGACGGCTGCTGGCCGAGCGCCTCGGCGTCGGCCACCGGGACACCGACGACGACATCGTCGCCGCCCAGGGCCGCAGCATCGCCGACATCTTCGTCGAGGACGGCGAGGACGCCTTCCGCGCCCTGGAGAAGGACGCCGTGCGCGAGGCGCTCCGAGGACACGACGGCGTGCTGTCGCTCGGCGGCGGCGCCGTCCTCGACGCCGGCACCCGGTCCCTGCTCGCCGCGCAGCGGGTCGTCTACCTCTCGATGGACGTCGAGGAAGCGGTCCGGCGCACCGGCCTGAACACCGCCCGCCCGCTGCTCGCGGTCAACCCGCGCAAGCAGTGGCGCGAGCTGATGCAGGCCCGGCGGCACCTGTACGAGGAGGTCGCCACGGCCGTCGTCCCGACCGACGGCCGCACGCCCGAAGAGGTCACCGAAGCCGCCCTGGACGCACTGGAGTTGAAGGAAGCATGAGCAGCGAGTCAGTGACCCGCATCCACATCGGCGGCAGCGCGGGGACGGACCCCTACGACGTCCTGGTGGGCCGCCGGCTCCTTGGCGAACTCGCCGGGCTGATCGGCGACCGGGCCAAGCGGGTCGCCGTGCTGCACCCGGAGGCGCTGGCCGAGACGGGCGACGCGCTCCGCGCCGACCTCGCGGACCAGGGCTACGAGGCGATCGCCATCCAGGTGCCCAACGCCGAGGAGGCCAAGACCGCCGAGGTCGCCGCCTACTGCTGGAAGGCGCTGGGACAGTCCGGGTTCACCCGCACCGACGTCGTCGTCGGCGTGGGCGGCGGGGCCACCACCGACCTGGCCGGGTTCGTCGCCGCCACCTGGCTGCGCGGCGTGCGCTGGATCGCCGTCCCCACCACGGTGCTCGCCATGGTCGACGCCGCCGTCGGCGGCAAGACCGGCATCAACACCGCCGAGGGCAAGAACCTCGTGGGCGCCTTCCACCCGCCCGCCGGGGTGCTGTGCGACCTGGCCGCCCTGGACTCGCTCTCCGTCAACGACTACGTCTCCGGTCTGGCCGAGGTCATCAAGGCCGGCTTCATCGCCGACCCGGTGATCCTGGACCTCGTCGAGGCCGACCCGCAGGCCGCCCGCACCCCCGCCGGTCCGCACACCGCCGAACTCATCGAGCGGTCCATCCGGGTCAAGGCCGACGTCGTGTCCGACGACCTCAAGGAGTCGGGCCGCCGGGAGATCCTCAACTACGGTCACACGCTCGGCCACGCCATCGAGAAGAACGAGCGCTACAAGTGGCGCCACGGCGCCGCGGTGTCGGTGGGCATGCACTTCGCCGCCGAACTCGGCCGCCTCGCGGGCCGTCTCGACGACGCCACCGCCGACCGCCACCGCACCGTCCTCGAAGCGGTCGGGCTCCCGCTGCACTACCGCCACGACCAGTGGCCCAAGCTGCTGGAGACGATGAAGGTCGACAAGAAGTCCCGCGGCGACCTGCTGCGCTTCATCGTCCTCGACGGTCTCGCCAAGCCCGTCGTCCTGGAGGGCCCCGACCCGGCGGTGCTGCTCGCCGCGTACGGCGAGGTCGGGGAGTAGGTACCGCGCGCGGGCCCGGCCGTCCACAGCCCGCGCACCGGCGGACGGGTCCCCGGCGGACCTTCCGGGCGGCTCGGCCGGATTTCCCCCGCCGCGGCGGGCACTCGGAGCCGCCCCCGGCCGTTGCCACAACAACGGCTGGGGGCGGTCCCGTTCGAACGGCGGTGCCCACGCCCTTTAGTCTGTGGGCAAGCGGGGTACCCCCTGCTGTCAGCGCCCATCGCCTGTACGAGACGGAGTGGCACCGGATGCAGCACGCAGTGGGTTCACCGCTGCCGCCGCCCCATCAGCAGGGGCACGGACCGGCCGGCGGCTGGTCACCGGCCGCACACCACCCGGGAGCGCACCAGGGTCCCGTCCCCGCGCCCGGCCCGCCCCCGCCGCCGGGCTATCCCGCGCCCCCGCCCG
>NZ_JAAGMD010000002.1 GCF_010548465.1 Streptomyces sp. SID14436
GACCCGGAGCCGAGCACACCCGACGGCCCGGTCCCCCACAGCGGGGGGCCGGGCCGTCGGCGTTGTCCGGGCAGGGGACGGCCCGACCGGCCCCGGACATGCGCCGGGGCGGGGCCGGAGGGCTGATCCGGCGCCTGTCCGGGCAGGGGGCGACCTCGACGGATCCGGCCACGCGTCGCCGGGGGCGGGCCGGGCCGCCCGCTACCCTTCAGCCGTGACCAGTAGCCCCCTTCCCCCGCCCTCCGACTCCGCCCCGCCCGCCGCCGCGCGGGCCCGCCGGCTGGCCACCGCGCGCGGGGAGTTCGCCGTCGTCGACATGCCGTCGGACGACGGGGCCGAGCCGAAGGGCGTCGTCCTGATGCTGCCGGGGTTCACCGGGAGCAAGGAGGACTTCCGGCTGGTGCACGCACCCCTCGCGGCGCGCGGCTACCGGACCGTGGCCGTGGACGGGCGCGGCCAGTACGAGTCGGAGGGCCCGGACGACGAGGCGGCCTACGCCCAGACCGAGCTGGCCCGGGACGTCCTCGCCCAGGCCGAGGCGCTCGGCACGCCCGTGCACCTGGTGGGGCACTCCCTCGGGGGGCTGATCGCCCGGGCCGCCGTCCTGCTGGACGCCTCCCCGTTCCGCTCGCTCACGCTGATCGCGTCCGGCCCGGGACGCATCTCCGTCTCGCAGGAACAGCGGGTGAAGCTGCTGCGGGACGCGCTGGCGGTGATGTCGATGGAGCAGTGCTGGGAGGCCATCCTGGCCATGGGCCCGCCGGAGGAGGTCGGAGGTCCCGCGCGGGGCATCGGCGGCCAGGAGCAGCTCCGCCGTCGCTGGCTGGGCACCAGACCGGCCCAACTGCTGGCGACCGGGCGTCAGTTGCTGGCCGAGCCGGACCGGGTGGCCGAACTGGCGGCCGTGTCGCTGCCGTTCCACGTCCTGTCGGGCGCCCGGGACGACACCTGGCCGGTCCCGGACCTGGACGCCATGGCGGTACGGCTGCGGGCGCACCGCACGGTCGTCGCCGGGGCGGAGCACTCGCCCACGGTGGACCAGCCCCTGCCGACCGCCCGCGCCCTCGCCGCCTTCTGGGACACGCTCGCCGACGGTGACGGGGCCGGGTCCGGGGCCGGGTCCGGTGCCGGGGCCGGGCCCGGGCGCTGAGGGCCTAGTACTGCCCCCGCAGGTGGTCCCAGAAGCCGTCGCGCAGGGAGCGCCGCAGGTCGGCCTGGCCGCGCAGGGAGTACTGGAGCAGGCCCTCCGCCTCCACCAGCAGGTCCTGGTCCACGGAGCCGGGAAGGTAGGGGTGGCCGGGCAGGAGTTCGCCCAGCGCCTCCCGGCCGCGCGAACCCAGCCACTTGGCGGCGATCTGCGCGCCGACGAAGCGGACGTCCTCGCGGGTGGGCCGGCCCGTCGTGGGTTCGAGGGCGGCGACGGTGCGCCGGGAGACGTAGGGCTTGAAGAAGTCGAGGTCGAAGGTGCGCTGGCTGTCGACCTCCCAGAGCAGCGGCTCGGCCTGGTTGCGGCCCTCGGGCGCCTCGACGCCCCAGAGGTGGACCCGGGCCCCGTACCCCTGGGCGGCCTCGACGGCGGACACCAGGTCCTCGTCGCCGCCGAGCAGGGCGGCGTCGCTGATCGCGCGGTGCCGGGCCAGTGACTCCAGGTCGGAGCGGATCAGGGAGTCGACGCCTTTCTGCTGGTTGTTGGCGTTGAGGTTGCCGAGGCGGACTTTGACGTCCGGGAGTTCGGCGATGGACTGCTGCTCGGCCGTGTGGATGCGGCGCCGGGCGCCGTCGTACCAGTAGACGCGGAGCAGCCGGCTGTCCGCGAAGATGGTGCGGGCCCGGTCGATGAGCGCGTCGATGAGTCCGTCGGCGTCGAGGTCGAACGCCCGGCGGTCCTCCGTCCCGGCCACGAGCCGCCCCGCCGCCGCGTACAGATACCCGGCGTCGACGAAGATCGCGTGGGTGGAGGGCGTCTTCGCCACCTCGGCGAGCATGCGGTGCAGCAGCTCGTTCGTGCGGTCGATGCGGTCGGTCAGGTCCGCGAGGTCGTCGTTCATCACTTCCTATTGTCTCGACCGTCACGCTGCGAACACAACCGGTCCCGGTCGGTCTCATCCGAAACGTGTCCGCAGGATCGAGGTGATATTTAGACGATCGAACTTTTTCTTTAGCTAGGGAATATGTGTGCGGCGCAGAGGGTTGTTCCCAGGTGGAACGCGAGCCGTCCGCCCGCGGGCCAGCCATCGAGTAGTTCTCCTTCAGGAGGATGACCGGACGAAGGGAGAGGCCTTTGCGCTTCGAAATCATGCGACTCGACGACGTCGACGGCACGCCCGTGGACACGACCGTCGTGGACGCCGCGTCCGTCAACGGGATCGTTCAGCAGGCCGCCGCCATCGGGCAGCGTCTGTGGATCCGCCCGGCGGATACGCCAACGCCGTAACGCGCGAGCGGCCCCCGGGAGGGCCGTGACGCGGGGCTTCGCAGCCGCCCGGTCGCGGCGCAGCCGGCCGACGGCCCCCCGTACCCCACCTGACGACGTGGGTACGGGGGCTCCGTGCGTTCCCGGGCGGGCGCGGGAGGGTCAGCCGCCGCGGACGACCTGGGTGACGCCGTTGATGATCTGCTGCACGGCGATCGCGGAGAGCATCATGCCCGCGAGCCGGGTCACCAGGACCACACCGCCGTCCTTGATGATCCGGATGATCAGCAGCGAGTACCGCATCACGAACCAGAGCACGACGTGGATGGCCAGGATCGCCGCCCACACCGACACCTGCGCGGCGGTGCTGTCGGCCTTCTGCACCGCCAGGATGACGGAGACGATCGCACCCGGGCCGGCCAGCAGGGGCATGCCCAGCGGCACCAGGGCGACGTTGACGTCCTTGGTCTGCTGGGGTTCGTCGGTCTTGCCGGTGAGCAGGTCCAGGGCGATGAGCAGGAGCAGCAGCCCGCCCGCGATCATCAGCGCGGGCACGGAGACGTGCAGGTAGTCGAGGATCTGCTGTCCGACCAGCCCGAAGACGACGATGACGCCGCCGGCCACGCAGACGGCCTGGAAGGCCATCCGCTTCTGCACCTTGCCGGTACGGCCCGCGGTCAGCGCGAGGAAGATCGGGGTGATCCCGGGGGGATCCATGATGACGAACAGGGTGAGGAAGAGGGAGCCGAAGACGGCGACGTCGAACATGACTGCCTTGCTGGGGTGAACGAACGAGAAGGGTGGACGAACGAGGGGACGCGGGACGCGTCAGCGGGCCCCGCCGGCCCCCGGCACGGGGAAGGCGCCGGTCGCGCGCCGGGTGATCTCGCCGTACACCTCGGGGTCCGTCATGAACTCACCGAGGACGCAGGTCTTCCGGCTGCCGTGGTAGTCGCTGGAGCCCGTCACCAGGAGCCCCAGCTCCTGGGCGAGGCCGCGCAGCCGGGCCCGGGTGTCGGGGTCGTGGTCCATGTGGTCGACCTCGATGCCGTCCAGGCCCGCCTCGGCCAGCTCGGCGATGGCGGCCTCCGGGACGGTCCGGCCCCGCTTGCTCGCGGCCGGGTGCGCGAACACGGCGACCCCGCCCGCGCCCTTGACCAGGCGCAGCGCCTCGAAGGGGTCCGTCTCGTGCTTCTGCATGTGGGCCCGGCCGCCGTCGGCGAGCCAGTCCAGGGTGAAGGCGTCGTTCACGGTCGGCACCACGCCCAGTTCGACGAGGGCCGTGGCGATGTGCGGGCGGCCGACCGAGCCGTCCCCGGCGATGCGCCGGACCTGCTCCCACGTGACGGGCACGCCCAGCCCGTTCAGCTTGGCGATCATGCCCTGGGCCCGGGGCACCCGGTCGTCGCGGACCAGCTCGCGCTCGGCGAGCAGGCGCGGCTCCTCGGGGTCGAACAGGTAGGCGAGCATGTGCATGCTCACGCCGTCGAGGCGGCAGGACAGTTCGGCGCCGGTGACCAGGGTCAGCCCCTCGGGCAGCGCGGCCAGGGCCTCGGCGTGGCCGCGGGTGGTGTCGTGGTCGGTCAGCGCGATGACGTCCAGGCCGACGGCGGCGGCCTTGCGGACGAGGTCCGCCGGGCTGTCCGTGCCGTCGGACGCGGTGGAGTGGGTGTGCAGGTCGATGCGCACGACGCGTACTCCAAGCGGTGACGGACGGATGGGGACGCTCCAGGATAACCGGAATCCGCAGCGCCCCTGTCACAGCTGAACCAGGTCGGCGCCCCCTACAGCGGACCGACGGCACACGGCTCCGGCCGGTCACCGGCCGGTCACCGGCCGCACACCGAGCGGCACCGGCGGGGTGACGGCTGCCGTGGGCCCGGCGTGATCCGAACCAGCGGCCCTGGGGCCCTAGGTCTGCAGCAGGCGCGGGGAGAGCGCCCCGCAGGGCACCAGTTCCACCTCGGCCCCGGCGTCGCGCAGGTCGGCGAGGACCAGCTCGTCGTACATCAGCAGGCCCGACTGCTCCGGCCAGACGACCGCCCACAGCCACAGGCCGAGGGCCTCGCCCGCGAAGACCGCCCGGTCGTCCGGCGTCTTGCTGACGTGCCACAGGGGGGTGGGGCGTCCGGCGGCCAGCACCTTGGTCTGGGCGGGTTTCTCGACGTTGAGGTACGGCCCCGGGTCCGGGCCGTCGATGCCGGCGTAGCGCGCCCCGAGGCCCACGCCGAGTTCCTCCGCCACGAGGACGAGTTCCCCCATGCCCCCGAGCGGCCCGGGTCCGGTGCAGGCGACGGCGGTGGCACGGCCGCCGCTGCGGTCGTCACCCGCGCAGGCGACGCCGGTGAACAGCCAGCCCACGGGCAGCGGCCACGGCATCCACACCGGCACCTTGGTGCGGTGGACGACGACGTTGAGTGCCTCGACGCTCGGCGGTATCACGGGCTGGAGCGGGTGCACGGTGCCGTGCACGTCGCACTGCCACGCATCGGAGAAGAGGCCGGGAGCCCTGACCCGGCCACCACACTTCGGGCAACTGGGTTCGCCCCTCATAGGGCCCCACGGTCCTACCCCTTCCGCGTCCCGTCAAGGACGATCACCCGTCCGGAGGGAACCGGGTCGTCCGGCATGCGTCGGGAGGGGAGCATCACCGGGGGCAACTCCACGGACCGGCAGGCCCGTTGGTGAGGTTGCTCACGGTGGCTCAGGTCAGCGCGACGGAGGCGCGGCGCGGGTCGCGCAGGTCGGTGCCCCGTTCCAGCCAGCGTTCCTGGAGGGCCTGGGCGCCGTGCACGCGCTTCCACGCGGCCTCGTTGGGCGTCATGGGCAGCAGCGGCAGGAACCGCACCGGGTCGAGGGGCTCGTCGAGCTCCAGGTCCTCCACCAGGCCGCCCGGCTCGGCGACGAGCACCGAGGTGAACGGCGCGCCCGGCCACAGCGGTCCGCCGACGTCGAGCGAGGCGCCCGGCGCCACCACCACGCCCTCGACCTGCGGAGACGCGGCGAGCACGGCGAGCGGGCGGAGCACCTTGTCGGTGTCGGCGAGGCCGGCCCGCACGGACAGCACCAGCTCCGTGCGCGGCCCCCTGACGGGGTCGGCGACCACCGCGGTGGGGTCGGTCATCGGCTGGGCGGACATGCCGAGGGTGGCGTACCGCACGATGTCGCCCTCCTGGAAGCGCAGCACCTCGATGCGGTCCGTGCCCAGGAAGGTGACCGCGGCGCGCGCGTCCGGCTCGCCCAGCGCCGAACGCAACCGGGCCTCGACCAGAGGAAGAACATCTGCCATGCGCCGAGCATAGAACTCGCCAGTACCGGGCAAAGCCGCGCCTTGACATGACGGCCTGCTGCTACATTGGGCCGTGCTTCGGGACAGCGCACAGCAGTGCGTCCGCCCGGGCCCCCCGGGCTGCGGCGGCGCCGTGATCGCGTCCCGGCACCGAAGTGACACATCCCCCGTACGCGGGGGTATCCCCACGGGGATGGTGAATCGTCCCTCACGAGGGACCGGCCGGAGGAGGTGGTGCTGGCATGGACCGAAGTCGACCGTGCAGTATCGCCCGCTCTTCCGCCTTCTGACGTCTTTCGTCTGTTCCTGGTGCGCCACCTCTCGTATGTGCGTCCCCACCGGAAGAGCGCTTCGTTTCGTTCTGCCTGATCTGCCCCAGTAGCTGTATCAGCGACGAAGCCCGCCACCACGACGGTGCGGTGCTCCCCGCTTTGTGGACGTGCCAAACATCCTTCCCCGCCCGTCCGGGAGGGAATCCTGGTCAGGACGTCCTCATTCCGGGAGGTTCCACCCGTCGTACCGGCGCCTTTCGTTGCCCGCTCGCGAAGGAGCCCGCCATGTCGATGATCCGCGACCTGCGCGCCGTGGTCCGTCCCTCCCGTGTCTCGCTGCGGAAGGAGAGCAGCGCCTACGACACCACCCGCGACCACGGCTCGGTGACCGCCGTGGTCGACTGCGCCGTGTACCGCGACGGCCGCCGGCTGACGACCGAGGGACCGCTGGACCCGCAGGAGGCCATGCGGCTGGTGCGCCGCGACGGCGGCTTCGTGTGGATCGGCCTGCACGAGCCGACGGAGGCCGAATTCGCGGGGATCGCCCGGGAGTTCGGACTGCACCCGCTGGCCGTGGAGGACGCCGTCCAGGCCCATCAGCGGCCCAAGCTGGAGCGCTACGACGACTCCCTCTTCACGGTCTTCAAGACCATCCACTACCTCGACCACGACCGGCTCACCTCCAGCAGCGAGGTGGTGGAGACCGGCGAGGTCATGTGCTTCACCGGCCGGGACTTCCTCATCACCGTCCGGCACGGCGGGCAGGGCTCCCTGCGGGCCCTGCGGCACCGGCTGCAGGAGGACCCCGAGCTGCTGGCCAAGGGGCCCTCGGCCGTGCTGCACGCCATCGCCGACCACGTCGTCGACGGCTACATCGCGGTCGCCGACGCGGTGCAGGACGACATCGACGAGGTCGAGACGGAGGTGTTCTCGCCGGGCCGCAAGGGCACCCCGCGCGGCACGGACGCCGGGCGGATCTACCAACTCAAGCGCGAGGTGCTGGAGTTCAAGCGGGCCGTGTCGCCGCTGCTGCGGCCCATGCAGCTGCTCAGCGAGCGGCCGATGCGGCTGATCGACCCGGAGATCCAGAAGTACTTCCGGGACGTGGCCGACCACGTGGCCCGGGTCCAGGAACAGGTCATCGGCTTCGACGAGCTGCTGAACTCCATCCTCCAGGCGAACCTCGCGCAGGCGTCCGTGGCGCAGAACGAGGACATGCGCAAGATCACCTCGTGGGCCGCGATCATCGCCGTGCCGACGATGGTCTGCGGGGTGTACGGGATGAACTTCGAGTACATGCCGGAGACCGACTGGAAGTACGGCTACCCCATCGTCCTGTCCGTCACGGTGGCGATCTGTCTGGGCATCCACCGCACGCTGAAGCGCAACGGCTGGCTGTGAGCACGGCCGGCTGTGAGCAGGCTGGATAGGCTGGGCTCATGACAAGCGAGCTGCTCGACAGGGCCCTCATCGAGGAGGCCACGAAGAAGTCCGGCCTCGTCTGGGTCGAGGGGTCCACCGGTGCCGCCCGCGCGCTGTGGCACGTCTGGCACGATGGAGCCGCGTGCGTGGTGGGCGACGGACCGGGTGAGCAGCCGCTGCCGGGCCTGGCGGACGGCGCCCGCGCGCAGGTCACCGTCCGCAGCAAGGACAAGGGGGGCCGGCTGGTCTCCTGGACGGCGACGGTGGTGGAGCTGGCGGCCGGTTCCGAGGCGTGGACGGCGGCGGTCGCCGAGCTGAAGGGCAAGCGGCTGAACGCGCCCGACGGCGAGGCGGTGCCGGAGCGCTGGGCGCGCGAGTGCCGGGTGCTGCGGCTGGAGCCGACCGGTGCGACCGCCCCGCTGCCCGAGGGCTCGCTGGCCGCGCCGCCGCGTCCGACACCGGCCACCACCCGGCGCCCGGCCCCCGCGGGCCTGCCCCGGCTGCTGGCGCGCCGCAGACGCCGCTGAGGCGTCACGACGAGGGCAGCTGCTTGCCGTAGTCGAGGGTCTCGCCCTTGGCGGGCTTCTTCAGGGGGAAATCGGTTCCCCACGCCGAGAAGCTGATCGTGCCGGCCTTGCCCGCCCGCTCCAGGCGCAGCGGGTACGGCGTGCCCTCCAGGGAGACGTCCAGGGTGCCGCCCGCGCCGTCGTCGCCGGTGATGCGGATCGTGCGCACGCCGTCCTGCTCGTGGTGGCCGTCCGTGGCCAGCTTTCCGTGCAGGGTCAGCAGACCGTCGAGGAGGACGTCCTTGTCCGTGAAACCGCTGAACTTCTTGTACGCGGGGTCGCCCTGCGGCACCTTCACGTACTTCGCGGCCAGCTTCTCCGCCGCCGCCGCGTCGGCCGCGGAGCCGCCCTTGCCGTCGCCGTCCTCGTCCCCGGTGCCCGCATGACCCCAGAACTCCGCGCCCGCCTTCAGGAACAGCTCGTCGTCGATGCGCAGCAGGCGGAACGTCTGTCCGCCGGAGCTGACCGACCCGATGCCGCCCTCGGTCTTGAGCCGCATGTCGAGCGTGTAGCTGCGCCCGCTGCTGACGACCGTGCCGTGCAGCCGGACGGTGTCGACGGACTCGGCGGCCTTGCGGGTCCGGCTCTGGATCTGCTCGGCGGACAGCTTGCCGACCCCGTTGGTGCCCTCGTTCGGGTCCTCGGCGCATCCCGTCAGCGCCGTCCCGGTGACCAGCAGCGCGCACACGGCGCCCGCCAGCACGGCACTGCGACGGCGGGGACGGCCCGGGGAGATCGGAGTCACAGGTGCGGCTGCCTCTCGGACGGGGACCTGAACGGCGTACCGCAGAGTACCGGGGGCAGGGGAGACGGGTGGAGCCAGTCCGTCCGGACCGGTCCCCGGAGCACCACCGATCGGGACGGGCTAGCCTGAAGCCCACCCGAGCGGGCCATTCGGACAGCGAACGCAGCAGGCAGTACCCGACCACGGACCACCCCGCACGCAAAGGAGCCGCCGCCATGGCAGCGGGCGCCCCCCGGATCTTCGTCTCGCACCTCTCCGGCGTCGCCGTGTTCGACCCGAACGGCGACCAGGTGGGGCGCGTGCGCGATCTGGTCGTCATGCTGCGGGTCGGCCGGCGCCCTCCCAGGCTGCTCGGCCTGGTGGTCGAACTGCCCACCCGGCGCCGCATCTTCCTGCCCATGACCCGGGTGACCGCCGTGCAGTCCGGGCAGGTCATCTCCACCGGGGTGCTCAACGTCCGCCGGTTCGAGCAGCGGCCCACCGAGCGGCTGGTCTTCGGCGAACTCCTGGACCGCAGGGTCACCCTGGTGGACAGCGGCGAGGAGGTCACCGTCCTCGACCTGTCGGTGCACCAGCTGCCCTCCCGGCGGGAGTGGGAGGTCGACCGGGTCTTCGTCCGCAAGGGACGCAAGGGCGGCGCGTTCCGGCGCAGCAAGGGCGAGACGCTGACCGTGGAGTGGTCCGCGGTGACCGGCTTCTCCCTGGAGGAGCACGGCCAGGGCGCCGAGAACCTGCTCGCCACCTTCGAGCAGCTGCGCCCCGCCGACCTGGCCAACGTCCTGCACCACCTCTCCCCCAAGCGCCGGGCGGAGGTCGCCGCGGCTCTCGACGACGACCGGCTCGCCGACGTGCTGGAGGAGCTGCCGGAGGACGACCAGATCGAGATCCTCGGCAAGCTGAAGGAGGAGCGGGCCGCCGACGTGCTGGAGGCGATGGACCCCGACGACGCCGCCGACCTGCTCGGGGAGCTGCCCGAGGACGAGCAGGAGCGGCTGCTGAGCCTGATGCAGCCCGGCGACGCGGCCGACATGCGGCGTCTGATGGCGTACGAGGAGCACACGGCGGGCGGTCTGATGACGACCGAGCCGATCGTGCTGCGGCCGGACGCGACGGTCGCGGACGCGCTGGCCCGGATCCGCAACCCCGACCTGTCCCCGGCGCACGCCGCCCAGGTGTACGTGTGCCGGCCGCCGGAGGAGACACCGACCGGCAAGTACCTGGGCACGGTGCACTTCCAGCGGCTGCTGCGGGACCCGCCGTTCACGCTGGTCGGCTCGATGATCGACGACGATCTGCAGCCCCTGGAGCCGGACGCGGCGCTGCCGCTGGTCGCCGGGTTCTTCGCCACGTACGACATGGTGGCGGCGCCCGTGGTCGACGAGGCGGGCTCGCTGCTGGGCGCGGTGACGGTGGACGACGTGCTGGACCACATGCTGCCCGACGACTGGCGCGAGACCGAGTTCCACCTCGGGGACGGGGTGGTGACCGATGGGTCCTGAGCGTGACGGCCTGCGCGAACGCCTGCCGTCCGGGGCCACCGCCGCCGGGCGGCGGCCCCGGGCACCGCGTCTGGACCAGCCGCGGCCGCCGCGGCGCCGGATCCTGCCGGAGTGGGACCCGGAGGCGTTCGGGCGGCTGTCGGAGCGGATCGCGCGCTTCCTGGGCACCGGGCGGTTCATCGTCTGGATGACGGTCGTCATCGTCGTGTGGGTGGTGTGGAACGTGTCGGCGCCGCGCGAGCTGCGTTTCGACGAGTACCCGTTCATCTTCCTGACCCTGGTGCTGTCCCTCCAGGCGTCCTACGCGGCCCCGCTGATCCTGCTCGCGCAGAACCGGCAGGACGACCGTGACCGGGTCAACCTGGAGCAGGACCGCAAGCAGGGCGAGCGGTCGATCGCGGACACCGAGTACCTGACCCGGGAGGTCGCCGCGCTGCGGATCGGGCTGGGCGAGGTGGCCACCCGCGACTGGATCCGCTCGGAACTGCAGGACCTGGTGAAGGAACTCGACGAGCGGCGCGGCAACGGCCACCGCGAACACGGCGCGGTTCCGGCACTCCGGGCGGAACGGCCGCCCCGACGTGACGCAGACGACCGCTGACGGGCTTACCGGCCGGTGTACCCGGCGCCGTACCATCGTCGGTATGGCTACGGAAGACGCGGTGCGTGAGGCACTGGCGACGGTGAACGACCCCGAGATCAACCGGCCCATCACCGAACTGGGGATGGTCAAATCGGTGGAGATCGGTCCGGACGGGCGGGTCGCGGTCACCGTGTACCTGACCATTTCCGGCTGCCCCATGCGGGACACCATCACGCAGCGCGTGACGGACGCGGTGGCGGCGGTGGAGGGTGTCACGGCGGTCGACGTCACGCTGGACGTCATGAGCGACGAGCAGCGCAAGGAGCTGGCGGCGGCCCTGCGCGGCGGCCAGACCGAGCGCGAGGTGCCGTTCGCCAAACCGGGCAGCCTGACCCGCGTCTACGCCGTCGCCTCCGGCAAGGGCGGCGTGGGCAAGTCGTCGGTGACGGTGAACCTGGCGGCGGCGATGGCCGCCGACGGGCTGAAGGTCGGGGTCGTGGACGCCGACATCTACGGCCACTCGGTGCCGCGGATGCTGGGCGCCGACGGGCGGCCCACCCAGGTCGAGAACATGATCATGCCGCCGTCGGCGAACGGCGTGAAGGTCATCTCGATCGGCATGTTCACCCCGGGCAACGCGCCGGTCGTCTGGCGCGGCCCGATGCTGCACCGCGCGCTGCAGCAGTTCCTCGCCGACGTGTTCTGGGGCGACCTGGACGTGCTGCTGCTGGACCTGCCGCCCGGCACCGGCGACATCGCGATCTCCGTGGCGCAGCTGGTCCCGAACGCCGAGATCCTCGTCGTGACCACGCCCCAGCAGGCGGCGGCCGAGGTGGCCGAGCGGGCGGGCTCCATCGCGGTGCAGACCCACCAGAAGATCGTCGGCGTGGTCGAGAACATGTCCGGCCTGCCGTGCCCGCACTGCGGTGAGATGGTCGACGTCTTCGGCACCGGCGGCGGCCAGTCGGTGGCCGACGGCCTGACCCGGACCACCGGCACCAGCGTCCCGGTGCTCGGCGCCATCCCGATCGACGTCCGGCTGCGCGAGGGCGGCGACGAGGGCCGGCCCGTGGTGCTGACCGACCCGGACTCCCCGGCGGGGTCGGCGCTCCGCTCGATCGCCGGCAAGCTGGGCGGGCGGCAGCGGGGCCTGGCGGGGCTGTCGCTGGGGATCACGCCCCGCAACAAGTTCTAGCGCGGTCCGCGGGGCCGGGAGACCGGCGCACCGTGGCCCGTCATCGGGGGCGCCGTCCGGCCGGACGGCGCCTCTCGCCGTGGTCGGCCCGCGGTGGCGGCGACGTCAGCCCGCGTAGGCGGCGACGTCCTTGACCGCGGCGAAGCCGAGGCCGTACGCGCTCATGCCGCGGCCGTACGCGCCCACGTGGACGCCGGCCTGGGTGGAGCCGGCCAGCACCCAGCCGAACTCGGACTCCCGGTAGTGGAACGGCGTCGGCACCCCGTCCACGGGGAGGGACAGCGTCGACCAGTCCTCCCCCTCCAGGTCGTCGGCCAGCGCCCAGGCGGTCTCCGTCTGCTGCTCCAGCCAGTTGTCCCGCAGCGAGTGGTCCATCTGGCCGGGCCAGGTGAAGGACAGCAGTCCGACACCGGCGAGCCAGGCCGCGGAGGAGACCGAGGTGGCCTCCAGCAGACCGGTGCCGTCGGCGCTGCGGCGCACCGGGTTGGCGGCCACGGTCACGACGACCGCGAACTTCTCCCGGGCGTCCTGGTCGGGGCCCGCCACGTACTCGCTGCGCACCGACGGTTCGTCGCCGTGCCCGATCGACCCGTGCTCGACGGCGCCGTCGGCCGCCGTGCCCACCTGCATCAGCCAGCGGCGGCCCGTGAAGGCCTCGTCCAGCCCGTACCAGGGGAAGGACGCGCGCAGATAGTCGTCGGCCGTACGCCGGGCGGAGGTGGCCGGTGGTGGTCCACTCTCCGCGGCCGGCGCCTGCGCGACGGCCTGACTCGTCGTCTCCATTGCCCGGACGCCTCCTCGCTCTCGTCGGTCCGGGGCGGCCCGCCCCCCTTCGGGCGCACTCGTCCGGTCCGCGCAACAACTGGGGCAGCATAGCCACCCCGCCGCCGCGGACCGGGAAAGCGCCCGGCGCGTGGGCCGCGTCGACGACCGGATCACGTCGTGCGCAGCTCGGGTGGAGTATGAAACGCGTCACGTGCGCCGGGGCGTACGCCCCCAGGCCGCGACCGGGCGGGGCCGGCTCAGGTGGCGTCGGCGTCGAAGGGCGGGCGGTCGTCGGCGGCCGGAGCGGGCTTCTTGGCCATGTCCACGCGGCCCGACGAGCCGCCGGAGGGGGCGGGCGCCGACGGGGACGCGGACGCCTCCTGCTCGCGGCCCTGGACGGCGTCGGAGACCTCGGCCATCTCCTTCTTCAGGTCGAAGGTGTTGCGGATCTCCTTGAGCCCCAGGTCCTCGTTGTCCAGCTGCTTGCGGAGATAGGTCTTGGGGTTGAGGTCCTCGAACTCGAAGTCCTTGAACTCCGGGCCGAGTTCCTCGCGGATGTCCTGCTTGGCGCTCTCCGAGAACTCGCGGATCTTGCGGATCGTGCGCGTCACGTCCTGGATGACCTTGGGGAGCTTGTCCGGGCCGAACACGAGCACGGCGAGGATGATGAGCGTCACCAGCTCGAGCGCACCTATGTCATTGAACACCTGAAGCTCCTTGCGATGCCTTCGGTCCGCGGCCCTCGGTGGTCGTCGTGGTCTTCCGTGGTCCGGGCCGCGTCCACGGTACCCGGCCGCCCCCGCCCTCCGGTACCGTCCCGGCGCCCGCGCGTGCGGACGGGCGCCGGGGTTCGCCCGCTCAGCGGCCGTCGGAGGAGCCGAGGACCAGGGAGACGGTCCGCTCCTCGCCGTCCCGCTCCAGGGTGAGCTCCAGCCGGTCCCCGGGGCGGTGCGCGCGTGTCTTGACGATGAGTTCCTCACCGGAGTGGACGCGCTGGCCGTTCACCTCGGTGATGACGTCGCCCGCCTCGATGCCCGCCTTGTCGCCGGGTCCGTCGGTGACGACCGGGGGCCCGCCGTCGGTGCCCTTCGCGCCGACCCGGGCGCCGTCGCCGGAGAACTCCATGTCCAGGGTGATGCCGATCACCGGGTGGGTGGCCTTCCCGGTGGCGATCAGTTCCTCGGCGACGCGCTTGCCCTGGTTGATCGGGATGGCGAAGCCGAGACCTATCGACCCGGCCTGGCCGCCGTCGAGTTCGCTGCCGGAACCGGCGGACCGGATGGCCGAGTTGATGCCGATCACCCGCGCCTTCGCGTCGAGCAGGGGGCCGCCGGAGTTGCCCGGGTTGATCGGCGCGTCCGTCTGGAGCGCGTCGACGTAGGACACGTCGCTGCCGTCACCCTTCTCCCCGCCGGCCGTGATGGGCCGCTCCCGGGCGCTGATGATGCCGGAGGTGACGGTGCCGGCCAGGTCGAAGGGGGCTCCGATGGCGACGACGGGGTCGCCGACCTGCACGTTGTCGGAGTTGCCGAGGGGCAGCGGGGTGAGTCCGCTGACGCCCTTGACCTTCACCACGGCCAGGTCGTAGCCGCTGTCCCGGCCGATGACGGTGGCCTCGGCGGTGTCGCCGCTGTGGAAGGTCACGGTGATCTCGCCGCCGCCCCCTGCGGGCTCCACGACGTGGTTGTTGGTGAGGATGTGGCCGCGGGTGTCGAGCACGAACCCGGTGCCGGTGCCCGCCTCGCTCGTGCCGCTGGCGTGCAGGGTGACGACGCTGGGCAGGGCCCGGGAGGCGATCCCGGCGACGCTGTCCGGGTCGCGGTCGGCGGCCTCCTTGCCGGCCTGCGGCAGCTCCACGCCGCCCACACCGCCGTTGCGCTCCAGGTAGGCCCCGACGAGACCGCCGACGACACCGCACAGCAGCCCGAAGACGATCACGGCGACGAGAATGATGCGCGCGCGCAGCTTGCGGCGCCCCCGCTCGGTGTCCTCGGCCGGGCCGCTCACCTGGAGCGGCGCACTCGCCGCGGAGGCGGCCCAGGGGTCGTAGCGGCCCCAGGGGTCGGCGGCGGGGGCGGGCGGTGCCGCCTCCTGACCGGACGCGGGGTGCGCGGGCATGCCGGGCG
>NZ_JAAGMD010000011.1 GCF_010548465.1 Streptomyces sp. SID14436
TTCATCGGTTCCAACGGGGGGTCCACGCACCATGAGTTCATTCCGTATGTCCGCGTTCCAAGGGGCGGGGCGCCGGCGCACCGTCCTGGCCGCCACCGGGCTGGTCGCCGCTCTCGCCCTGACGGCGACCGCGTGCGGCGGCTCGTCCGGCGACGAGGCGGGCGGCAGGGCCGGCTCGGGCGCGTCCCGGGCGGCGGACGACACCGACGGCAAGGTGTCCCTCCCGTCCGACCTCACCGACCGGCTCGAGGAGCACGGCATCGACGTCGACCGGTGGAAGGACGGCGGATGGAAGGACTGGGACCGGGACAAGTGGCTCAGCGAGGCCGAGGACTTCGTCAACCCGGTGATCGAGGGCCTGTGGAAGCCGGAGCGGATGCGCGCGGCCGAGGAGGCGGACAAGACCGTCTCGACCAAGGACGCCCGGGCCGCCCAGGGCGTCAGTGACCCGGAGCCCGCGCCGGTCCGCGCGCAGGCCGAGAAGACGCCGTACCACGATCACGCGGCTCCCGTGGGCAAGGTCTTCTTCGACTCCCCCGACGGCCCGAGCGTCTGCTCCGGGACGGTCGTCAAGGACGTCAACCACCCCGGCAGGTCGAACCTGGTGTGGACGGCCGGGCACTGTGTGCACGCCGGGGCCGACGGCGGCTGGTACCGCAACCTGGTCTTCGTCCCGGCCTACAACGACCTGGGGAGGCCCGAGAGCGAGCTGAGCGGCGCGGATCCGGCCGAGATCGCCCCCTACGGCAACTGGTGGGCCGACTGGGCGGCGACGTCCAACGGCTGGATCCAGGGCGGTTCGGAGTCGGGAGGCGCCGGCGCGCCGTACGACTACGCCGTGCTGCACGTACAGCCCGAACAGGGCGGCAAGTCCCTGGAGGAGACCGTCGGCGCCGCCCTGGACGTGGACTTCTCCGCGCCGTCGGCCGCCGCGGCGGGCAGCGTGGGGGCGTGGGGCTACCCGGCCGCGCCGCCCTACAACGGCCTGCGGATGTTCAAGTGCCTCGACGCGCCGGGCCGGTTCTCCCTCGCCGCGGACCTGCCGACGATGTACCGGATCGGCTGCACGATGACCGGCGGCTCCTCGGGCGGCGGATGGTTCCGGGTCCGCGACGGCCGGACGGTGCTGGTCTCCAACACCTCGATCGGCCCGACCGACAACACCTGGCTGGCCGGACCGCAGCTCGGCCGGGACGCCGAGGCGCTGTACCAGAGCATGAGCCGGACGCACGGCGGCAGCTGATCCGCACCGGCCCCGACACGACGATGGCCCGCTCCCCACAGGACGGGGAGCGGGCCTTCGCGTGTGCCCGGGGGTCAGCCGGCCGGGGCCGGCACGTACGGCGTGAGCTCGGCCGCGAGCTCCTCGTGCACCCGCAGCTTCAGCAGGGTGCCCTCCGGGGTGTGCTCCTCGGAGATCACCTCGCCCTCGTCGTGGGCGCGGGCGACCAGCTTGCCGTGGGTGTACGGCACGAGCGCCTCGATCTCCACCGAGGGGCGGGGCAGCTCGGTGTCGATGAGCGCCAGCAGCTCCTCGATGCCCTGGCCGGTGCGGGCCGAGACGGCGATGGAGCGCTTCTCCACCCGCAGCAGCCGCTGGAGCGTGAGCGGGTCGGCGGCGTCCGCCTTGTTGATCACGACGATCTCGGGGACGTCGGTGGCTCCGACGTCACGGATCACCTCGCGCACGGCCGCCAGCTGCTCCTCCGGGGCGGGGTGCGCGCCGTCCACCACGTGCAGGATCAGGTCGGACTCGCCGACCTCCTCCATCGTGGAGCGGAACGCCTCGACCAGGTGGTGGGGCAGGTGCCGGACGAAGCCGACGGTGTCGGCCAGGGTGTACAGCCGTCCGCTCGGGGTCTCGGCCCGGCGCACGGTCGGGTCGAGCGTCGCGAACAGCTGGTTCTCCACCAGCACGCCCGCGCCGGTGAGGCGGTTGAGCAGGGAGGACTTGCCGGCGTTGGTGTAGCCGGCGATGGCGACCGAGGGCACCTTGTGGCGCTTGCGTTCCTGCCGCTTGATCTCGCGGCCGGTCTTCATCTCCGCGATCTCCCGGCGCATCTTCGCCATCTTCTCGCGGATGCGGCGCCGGTCCGTCTCGATCTTGGTCTCACCGGGGCCGCGGGTGGCGAGGCCGCCGCCCTTGCCGCCGCCCATCTGGCGGGACAGCGACTGACCCCAGCCGCGCAGCCGCGGCAGCATGTACTGCATCTGCGCGAGCGAGACCTGCGCCTTGCCCTCCCGGGACTTGGCGTGCTGGGCGAAGATGTCGAGGATCAGCGCCGTGCGGTCGATGACCTTGACCTTGACGACGTCCTCGAGGTGGATGAGCTGGCCGGGGCTGAGCTCACCGTCGCAGATGACGGTGTCCGCGCCCGTGTCGAGCACGATGTCGCGCAGTTCCTCGGCCTTGCCCGAACCGATGTAGGTCGACGCGTCGGGCTTGTCGCGGCGCTGGATCACACCGTCGAGTACGAGGGCGCCCGCCGTCTCGGCGAGGGCGGCGAGCTCCGCCAGGGAGTTCTCCGCCTCCCGGGCGGTGCCCGTGGTCCACACACCGACGAGCACGACGCGCTCCAGGCGGAGCTGCCGGTACTCGACCTCGGTGACGTCCTCGAGCTCGGTGGACAGGCCCGCGACGCGGCGCAGGGCCGCGCGCTCGGTGCGGTCGAACTGGTCGCCGTCCCGCTCTCCGTCGATCTCGAAGCTCCAGGCGACGTCCTCTTCCATCAGGGCATCGGCCCGAAGACCCTCGGGGTGGCTGTGCGCGAGGCGCTGGGTGTCCTGGGAAGGGGATGAAGAGGAGGTCATTGGATCCTTACGTAGATGGGAAACCGTCTGCGGCGACGCCCTGCTCCCGGCTGCCGGCCGGGCGCTCCGGCTGCGGAGTCGCGTGCACGGAATCTGGTCCGTCACTGTCCACAACGCACGAGTACCCCGGGAGATTCCCCGGTGTGCCGTGCCGTGCCGACGCGACGATGGTCGCACGACACGGCCCGTCTCGTCACCGTGTTATTGCCCGCTTCCGGCCCGCTCAATGCGCGGGAGCGGCGGCCCGTGTGCCGGACGTCCAGTCGGGGTGTCCGGGCATGGGCGGGGTCTTCTCGCCGTACAGCCAGGGGTGCAGGAACGCGGTGAGGTCGCGTCCGGCGGTCTCGGAGGCGAGCCGGACGAAGTCCGCCGTGGTGGCGTTGCCGTCCCGGTGGCGGGTGACCCACGCGCGCTGCAGGCGGTCGAAGGCCCCGTGCCCGATCTCCTGCCGCAGCGCGTACAGCACGAGCGCGGCCCCCGCGTAGACGTTGGGCCGGAAGATGCTGATCTTGCGGCCGGGGTCCGGGACGTCGGGGGCGGCGGGCGGTCCGCCGGCCGCGCGCCAGCGGTCGGAGGACTCGTAGGCGGCCTTCATGCCGGCCTCCATGGAGCGGCCCGCCTTCTCCTCCGCGTACAGGGCCTCGTACCAGGTCGCGTGGCCCTCGCTGAGCCAGAGGTCCGACCAGGTGCCGGGGCTGACGCTGTTGCCGAACCACTGGTGGGCCAGCTCGTGCACCATGATCGACTCCACGTACCACTCCGGGTACGCCGGGTCGGTGAAGAGTTCCCGCTCGAAGAGGGAGAGCGTCTGGGTCTCCAGGGCGAAGCCGGTGGAGGCGTCGGCCAGGAGCAGCCCGTACGTCTCGAAGGGGTAGCGGCCGACCTTGTCCTCCATCCAGGAGATCTGGCCGGGTGTCTTGGCCAGCCAGGGTTCCAGCTTCTCGCGCTGCCCGGCCGGCACCACGTCCCGCACGGGCAGTCCGTGCGGACCGGCGCGGTGGACCACGCTGGACCGGCCGATGGACACCTGGGCGAGTTCGGTCGCCATGGGGTGCTGGGTCCGGTACGTCCAGGTGGTGGCACCGCGGGCGCGCTCGACGTGGGTGCGCAGTCCGTTGGCGACGGCGGTGTGGCCGTCGGGGGCGGTGATCCGGAAGGTGAACATCGCCTTGTCGGACGGGTGGTCGTTGCAGGGGAACACCAGGTGCGCGGCGTCGGCCTGGTTGGCCATCGCGAGACCGTCGGCCGTGCGGATCCAGCCGCCTTCGCGGTTGCCGGGGCTCACCGGGTTGCTCGTGTGCCGCACGGTGATGCGGGTCCACTCGCCCCGGTCCAGTTCGTCCTCGGGGGTGATCACCAGGTCCTCGCCGGCGCCGGTGAAGGCGGCGGGTTCGCCGTCGACCTCCACGGACTGGACGGTTCCGTGGGCGAAGTCGAGGTTGATCCGGTCCAGGTCGGCGGTGGTCCAGGCGTCGATGGTGGTGACGGCGCGCAGGGGTGCGTCGTTGCTGCCGGAGTAGTCGAGCTGCAGGTCGTACGACGCCACGTCGTAGCCGGGGTTGCCCAGGTGCGGGAAGAGGCGGTCGCCGACGCCCAGCGGGGTGGCGGGGGCGTTCGCGGCGACCAGGCAGACGGAGACGGCCGAGGCGAGCAGCGCGGCGGCCGCGCGCCTCCGGCGGGCACGCGGGACGGCGGTGGGGAGGGCGCGGCCGTGGGTGGCCCGGCCGGAGGGAGTGAGCGGCATGCCCCACGGCTATCAGCGCGGGCCCTGCCCACGGCGAC
>NZ_JAAGMD010000032.1 GCF_010548465.1 Streptomyces sp. SID14436
GCACACAGGGCCCCGCCCGTGCCGGGGGCACCCGTGCCGAGGGCCTGCTCGCGGCGCAGACGCGTCTGCGCCGTGGGCGCATCCGTGGTGGGAGGCCGGCGTCGAGGCTCGGTGTCCGTCGGCTCGGGGTGGCGCGAGCGGCGGACCGGCCCCCGGTGCTGTGCCGACCGGCCCCCGCCCGGGGCGGGTCGCGGGGACCGAAGGTCCCTTCTGTGCGGGCCGGTGGGCCCGAGGTGCCGCCCAGCGGCCCGTTACCCCCGGAAACCCGATGATCGGAGCGCTATACAGAGGGTGTCGCCGGAGCCCGGCTCCGCGGACAACCCCCCTTCTCCGTCCCGTTGTTGGGAGACGCCATGCTGTCCGAAGAATCCGCCGCAGTGGTGCGGGCGACCCTGCCCGCCGTGGCCGGTGCGCTCGACGAGATCACCACGCGCTTCTACGGCGCGATGTTCCGTGACCGCCCGGAGCTGCTCGACGGACTGTTCAACCGGGGCAACCAGGCCAGCGGCGCCCAGCGCCGGGCACTGGCCGGGTCCATCGCCGGTTTCGCGCAGGCGCTGCTCGCCGACCCGGACACCCGCCCCGACGCCCTGCTGGCCAGGATCGCCCACAAGCACGCCGCCGTCGGCATCACCGACGACCAGTACACGATCGTCCACAAGTACCTGTTCGGGGCGATCGCCGAGGTGCTCGGGGACGCCGTCACCCCGGACGTGGCCGCCGCCTGGGACGAGGTGTACTGGCTGATGGCCGGGGCGCTCATCGCCCGGGAGGCGCGGCTGTACCAGGAGGCGGGGGTCCTCCCCGGCGAGGTCTGGCGACCCTGGACGGTCGTCGAGCGCCACGAGGAGACCCGGGACGTGGTGTCCTTCCTGCTGCGCCCGGCCGACGGCCGGCCCGCCCCGCCGGCCCGGGCCGGGCAGTACGTGAGCGTCCGGCTGCGGATGCCGGACGGGGTGCACCAGCTTCGCCAGTACAGCCTGTCATCGGACCCCGGTGACGACCTGCGCCGGATCACGGTGAAGCGGGTGGCCGGCGAGGCGGGCGCGCCCGACGGCGAGGTGTCCAACCTGCTGTTCGAGCAGGTCGGCACCGGCGACGAGCTGACGCTCTCCGCTCCCTTCGGCGACGTGTCGCTCGACGACGCCGACACGCCCCTGGTGCTGATCTCGGCGGGCATCGGCTGCACCCCCATGGCGGGCATGCTGGCCCGGCTCGCCGCCACCGGTTCCGGCCGCCGGGTGCTGGTCCTGCACGCCGACACCTCCCCCGACGACCACGCCCTGCGGGCCGAGGTGCGCGAGACGGTGGACCGGCTGCCGGACGCGGAGGCGGTGTTCTGGTACGAGCGGCCGGGCGCCGAGGAGCCCGGGGCCCGTACCGGGCTGATGGACCTCACCGGCATCGACGTCCCGGCGGACTCGACGGTGTACCTGTGCGGGCCGCTGCCGTTCATGCGGGCGGTGCGCGGCCAGGTCCTGAAGGCCGGGGTGCCGCCCCGCCGGGTGCACTACGAGGTGTTCGGGCCCGACCTCTGGCTGCCCGAGGCGGCCTGAGGCACGCGAGGGGCCCCGCACCGGCACGGCCGGCGGCGGGGCCCTTCACGGTGGCACCCGGTGTGCTCAGACCTCCAGTTCGGCCTCCAGACGGCGCAACTGGTGCCGGGCCATGGCCAGGTTGGCCCGGCCCGAGTCCAGCACCAGGTACAGGAACAGGCCGTTGCCGCCGCGGCCCTTGAGCAGGCGGATCAGGTGGTACTGGCTGCTGAGGGTGATCAGGATGTCCTCGATCTCGTCGTTCAGGCCGAGGTGCTCCATGGTGCGCAGCTTGGAGCGCACCACATCGGTGTTGCCCGCGGCGGCGACCTCCAGGTTGAAGTCCTTGCCGCCGCCCAGGGTGCCGAGGGCCATGCCGCTGGTGTAGTCGACGAGCGCGGCGGCCGTCGCGCCGTCGATGGAGGCGAGGCATTCCTTGAGCGCGGTCTCGGTGTTGGCCATGGGGTGTTCCTTTCGGTGGTGATCGGTGGTTCGGCCGGCCGCCGGGTGGTGTCGCGGCGTCGGCGGACAGAGGTGTCGGGGTCGGGTGGTGCGGGTGGGTCATCCGCCCGGCTGGGGGCGGGGCTGGTGCGCGGGCCGCTGCGGGGTGCGCACCGGGAGGGTGCCGATGCGGCGGGCCGGATCCGGGGGCGGCGCGGTGTGACCGCCCGTCACCGGGCGCTCGGCGTGCCGTCCGCCGCCCGGGCCGATGCGGGCGTCGACCAGGTCGGCGATCCGCACGCCGCTGCGCCGGCCCTCCAGGTGCAGCCGCCCGACGTTGACCCGGTCGTCGGCGAGGAGGGTGAGGACGGCGGTGGTGCCGGCCGCGTAGGTGGCGACGTAGCCCTGGGTGCCGCGGACGAGGAGTTCGCGGAACTCGCCGCGGGCGGCGGCGTCGGTCATGCGGTACGCGACGCCGAGGGCGGCGGCGGTCAGGGCGGCGAGGCCCTCCGGTTCGGTGTCGGGCACGTCCTGGGCGAGGACGAGTCCGTCGACGGTGGCCGCGAGAGATCCGGTCAGCCGGGGTACCCGGGTGCGGAGCCGACGCAGTTCGTCCAGCACGTCGGTCTCGACGGCCATGAGCAGTCTCCTTTCGGCACGCTGTCGACGCGCGCGGATCACAGTGCCTCCAAGGCGTCCAGGAGCCGTCGCAGCAGCGCTGTGTCGGGCTCGTCCCACGCCCCGCCGTGGGCGTCCGTGGGCCCTGCGGGAACGTCGGCGACGGCAGGGGGCGGTGCGGGGGTGACCAGGCCGTCGGCGGCCAGCCGGCGCAGTTCCACCAGGGTGTGGAAGGTGCGGCAGGCGAGGGCCGAGGCGATCTGCGCGGCGGTCCGGGCGCCGTCGACCAGGGCGAGGGTCCGGCCACGACGGGGCGGGAGGCCGGCCGGGTCGGCGGCCGGCAGGCGGGTGAGCGGGACGGTGTCGACGGCCGGGTCGGGCCAG
Organism: Streptomyces sp. SID14436; assembly: GCF_010548465.1. GTDB lineage: Bacteria > Actinomycetota > Actinomycetes > Streptomycetales > Streptomycetaceae > Streptomyces. The sequence goes on from NZ_JAAGMD010000032.1 coordinate 2,979, forward strand.
ATGCGGTGCAACAGGTCGCGGCGGCGCCGGGACTCGCGGAGCACGGAATCCACCGGGACGGGGCGGACCGCGCCGAACCAGTGGGCGACCCCGGCACGGAAGCGGGGCGCGGCGCCGTCGGGGGCGAGCGCGAAGTACGCCGCGTCGAACAGGGCGCCCAGGTGGAACAGTTCGAGCGCCCCGGTGGTGAGGCGTCCGCTGTCGATGAGCCGCCGGCCGACCCGGTGGCCGGCCCCGGCGTGCTCCACCGCCTCCCACCAGCCGTCCGGGGTGACGGCACCGCTGCGGGTGAGCAGGTCGCCGAGGTCGGGGCTGTAGCCGGATTCGACGTGGACGACGTGGCCCGCCGAGAGGTAGAGCACGCCGTACCGGGTGGTGAGGGCACCGGTGGCCCGGTCGGCGGCGAGGCTGCCGAGGAGTTCCGGGGCGGATCCGTCCGCGCGGGCGGTGGTCGTGGTCATCCGAGCACCAGTCGGTCCGCCATGTCGGCCAGCCGGATGCGGGCGAGGGCCAGATTGCCGTCCACGCGGTCGAGCCACAGGTAGAGGAACACCGTGCTGTCGAACGTGGTGATGACGAATCTCAGCAGGTGGTAGGCGTCCGCGGTGGTGAGGATCAGGTCCTGGACGGGCGGTTCCTTGCCCGCCGGGGCCAGGACGCTCGTGTCGCCCGGGGCGAGGGTGCCGCTCTCCATGGCGAGCCGGGCGAGCTCGGCGGTCTCCGCCGCCGTCGCCTCGGGGTCGTCCCCCGGGGCCTCGCCGACCGCCCCCAGCGCGAGCCCGCTGATCCAGTCGACCACGAGGGCCCCTCGGGCACCGGGCAGTCGCATGGCTTCCAGCAGGCTCTCGTCGATTCCGGGCACGCCGGATCCCCCTCCTCGCACGGCTGTACCGCGAACGTGACGTCGACGCTACGGTGTGTGCTCGACCGTGGTGGAGGCTTTGGCGTTTTCCGGGGGAATATGCGACACGGGCACCCCGGCCCTGGTAAGGTCCGCGCCCCGCACGCCCCCTCACCGCCCCGAACGGGCTGCGGAGAGTGTCGGGTTGACGCGGCCTCAGAGGGCCCGGCACCTGGTGCGGGCAGGGCCTTTCCCGATGCGGATGGTGGTCCGGCCCTGCCCGCGGCACCCCATTGTGGCGACGCCCGGGATGCGCGACCACGTGTGAGCGGCCCCTCCGCGTGCGCGCCGCGCACACCCCGCGCGCGCCGGGTCCCCGTACGCCCCCGCACATGCGGGCCGGGCGCGCGGGTAGACGCCGGTCGGGTCCGCCGTCCGGTGGACCCGTGTGCCGTCCGCCGGCCGGCGGCGGCGATACTGGCAGGACCGTTTGTCCCCCTTCCCGACAGGACCCATGCCGACCACCTCCACCGTCCGCGCCACGGTTCCCCCGACGGTCTGGCTGACCCGCGGCCGCCGCACCGGGACCGGCGCCGAGGACGAGATCCGAGACTCCTTGCGCGGGCTCAAGGACAGCAAGCACATCGACGACTACCTGGAACTGCCCCCGGCCGGGGACGAGGCGGGGGACCTGGTCTTCGAGGCCCGGACCCGCGTCGCCGGCGGGGTCGTGGTGCGGGCCCGGCTCGCCCTCTCGCCCCCCGGCGACGACGGCCGGGACTGGACCCTCGTCGCGGAGTCCGCGGGAGCGCTCTGGGACCTCGACTGGCCCGCCCCCACCGGCATGTTCCTGCCGCGGGACCCGGACACCGACTGGGACGCCGACCCCGCGACGGGACTGCGCCCGGGGACGATCCACCCACTGCCCGAGGACGACAAGGAGGTGCGGCGGCTGCTGCGGAACTGCGCCCGCAGCGGGAGCCGCATCCATGTCGTCGTCCACGAGGCCATGACCACCGACGAGCGGGGCCGGGTGCCGCTGGCGCACTGGCTGCCGCCCGGGCTGCGGCCCCTGGTGGTGGAGCACCGGGCGGCCCCGCACCAGTTGCGGGTCGTCAACTGGGCGCTGCGCGAGTCCGGCGTGGAGGTGCCGCGCGGCGGCGCGCTGGTGCTCCCCGGCCGGCCCGCTCCCGAGGGCTACGACGCGGGCACGCACTCGGTCCGGGCGGTCTTCCTGGACGGGACCGAACCGGCCGGCCTCGTCGCTGCGGTACGCGCGTACGCCGGGCTGGCGAGGCCGCTGCCGCCGGAGGCCGAGGGCGCGCTGACGGCGCTGCGCGAGGACTGGCACCTGCTCAGCCCGGAGGAGGAACTCGCCCGGGAGCGCGCGCTGGTGGCGATGTACGCCGAGGCGCTGGAGGCCATGACGAAGTCGAGGGACCTGTACCGCGAGGCGGCCGAGCGCGCGCACGAGGCGCTGGCGGCCTACCGGGAGTCGGCCGGGGACCCGCCGGCCGGCGGGCGGCCGTCCGGCGCCTCAG
>NZ_JAAGMD010000057.1 GCF_010548465.1 Streptomyces sp. SID14436
CGCCGGTGTCCGCCCCGCAGGCCCCGCCCGTGCCCGCCGCTCCCCCGGCCCCGCCCGCCCCGGCGCCCGGCTCGGGCAAGATCAACCTGGACAAGGGCCGGGTCAGCCTCCAGAAGAACCAGACGGTCTCCCTGATGAAGGGCGGCCGCCCGCTGCTCTCCCAGGTGCGGATGGGCCTCGGCTGGGAGCCGGCGTACCGCGGCAAGGACATCGACCTGGACGCCTCGGTCATCGCCTACGGTCCGCAGCGCAACCACATCGACAGCTGCTACTTCGGCAAGCTGCAGATTCTGCACGGCGCGATCCAGCACTCCGGCGACAATCTCACCGGCGAGGGCGCCGGGGACGACGAGGTGATCACCGTCGACCTCGGCCGGCTCCCCCAGGAGGTCTCCGGCCTGGTCTTCACCGTCAACTCCTTCTCCGGCCAGAAGTTCACCGAGGTCGCCAAGGCGTACTGCCGGCTGCTGGACGGCACCACCGGTGAGGAGCTGGTCCGCTTCGACCTCACCTCCGCCGAGGCGCAGACGGGCGTGATGATGGCCAAGCTGATCCGCCAGTTCTCCGGCGAGTGGGAGATGACCGCCATGGGCGACTTCGTGAAGTCCCGCACGGTGCGCGGCATGGTCAAGCCGGCCGCCCAGGCCCTGTAGCCGCCGGGGCCGCGCGGCCACCGCCGCCGGCCCGCCGACGTCCCCGCCCCGGTGTTCCCCTCCCCGGGGCGGGGGCCCCTCCGTCACGGTCCGGCCCCGGGCTCGGTGCCGGACCGGTCATGCCCGGGGTGGCCCTTTCATGCCCGGGGCCGGGGCGCTCATGCCCGGGGCCGGGGCGCGAGGCCCTCCACCAGGAGACCCACATACCGGCGCAGCTGGCCGCCGTCGCCGTCCGCGAGTTCGGAGGCCGCCGCCACACCGTGCACCAGCCGCAGCACGTCGACCGCCTCGACGTCCGGGCGCAGCTCCCCCGCCCGTCGGGCCGCCCCGACCAGCAGTTCCGCCGCGCCCAGCAGCGGGTCGCAGCAGCCCGGCCCGCCGTCCGGGCCGCCGTCCGGGCCGCTCCCGACGGCCGGCCCCAGAAGGGCCCGCAGGCCACGGATCCGGATCATCCCGGCGCCGAGTTCGTCCAGCCACGCACGCAGGGCGGGGCCGGGCGGCAGGCGCTCCGCCAGATCGCCGGCCCGGGCCGCGAGGGCGTCGATCCGGTCGGCGTACACGGCCTCCAACAGGGCCCGCCGGGTGGGGAAGTGCCGGTAGAGGGTGCCGGATCCGACGCCGGCCCGCTTGGCGATGTCGTCGAGGGAGGCGCCCTCGCCCTGGGCGGCGAACGCCTCGACCGCCGCCGCGAGCAGCCGCTCGCGGTTCCGCCGGGCATCGGCCCGCATGGGCCTGACCTGTGCCACCGGCCCTCCTCGAACGCCGCGGGTCCCCTCCGCCCTCACCCTATCGAGGGGCGCGGAGGGGACCCGGGGCTGCGGCTGCCGGCCCGCGGACTGCGCGGTGCGGCCTGCGGACTACCGACCACCGTGCCCGCGGCCTGCGGCCTGTGGCGGCCTCCGGCTCAGAACAGGGCGCTGTAGGCGTTCAGCGCCGGCTGTCCGCCGAGGTGGGCGTACAGGACCGTGGCATCGCGGGCGATCTCGCCCCGGGACACCAGGTCGATCATCCCCGCCATGGACTTGCCCTCGTAGACCGGGTCGGTGACCATCCCCTCGGTCCGCGCCGCGAGGCGCATCGCGTCCAGGGTCCGCTCGTCCGGTATGCCGTAGGTCCCGGCGTGGTAGCGCTCGTCCAGCTCGATGTCGTCCACGGTCAACTCGGCCTTGACGCCGAGGAGTCGCCCGGTGCGGTCCGCGATCCGCGCGATCTGCTCCTTCGTCCGGGCGGGGTCGGCCGAGGCGTCGATGCCGATCACCCGCCGGGGACGGCCGCCCGCCTCCTCCAGCGCCCGGAACCCGGCGACCATGCCCGCCTGGGTGGAGCCGGTGACCGAGCACACGATCACGGTGTCGAAGAAGACGCCCGCCGCCCGCTCCTGCTCGGCGACCTCGTATGCCCACCCGGCGAAGCCGAGCCCGCCGAGGGGGTGGTCGGAGGCACCGGCGGGGATGGCGTACGGCTTGCCGCCCGACTCCTCGACCTCGCGCAGGGCCTGCTCCCAGCTCTCCTTGAAGCCGATCCCGAACCCGGCCCGCACCAGCCGTACGTCGGCCCCGGCGAGCCGGCTGATGAGGATGTTGCCGACCTTGTCGTACACGGCGTCCGGCCAGTCGACCCAGCTCTCCTGCACGAGCACGCACTTGAGGCCGGCGCGGGCGGCGACGGCGGCCACCTGGCGGGTGTGGTTGGACTGCACGCCGCCGATGGACACCAGGGTGTCGCAGCCCTGGTCGAGGGCGTCGGCGACCAGGTACTCCAGTTTGCGGGTCTTGTTGCCGCCGTAGGCCACGCCGGAGTTGCAGTCCTCGCGCTTGGCCCACAGGGCGGCGCCGCCGAGGCGGGCGGTGAGCCGTTCGAGCGGGTGCACGGGCGAGGGTCCGAACAGCAGGGGGTAACGCCGGTGGGAGGCAAGGGACATGAGGGGTTCCTTCCGCTCGGGCCGTGCCGGTGGGCAGGGCCGGTCAGGGAATGTCGGCGAGCTCCTCCAGGCCCCGCCAGATCTCGGCGGTGACGCGCACCGCCCCGTCCGTGTCGCCGGCGGCGCAGGCCGCGATCAGGCGGTCGTGCAGGCCGGCGGAGCGGCAGGCGCCGCCCTCGCCGAAGCGGCGCCGCTCCAGCCGCCGGATGAGCGGGGTGTACCGGGCGACGGTGGCGGCGGCGGCCCGGTTGCCGCTCACCCGCACCAGGACGTCGTGGAGTGCGTCGTCGGCGCGCAGCGCGGCGTCCACGTCGCCGGTGCGGACGGCCGCCGCGAACCGCTCGTTGGCGGCGCGCATGGCGTCCGTGTCCGCCGTCCGCAGGCGGGGCACGGCGGCCCGGGTGACCAGTTCGTGCATGGCGCCGACCACGGCCGCGGCGTCCCGTACGTCGGCGGCCACCAGGGGGGTCACGCGGGTGTGGCTCTGCGGCTTGCTCTCCAGCAGACCCTCGTCGACCAGCCGCGCGAACGCCTGGCGCACGGGCGCCCGGGAGAGCCCGAGCCGCTCGGCGAGGTCGGCGTCCCGCACCACGGCGCCGGGCTCGATCTCCCCGGCCACGATGGCGTCCCGGATGGCCTCGTAGGCGCGGTCGCGCAGCAGGGTGCGCGGGACGGGTCGAAGGGCGTTCACGACTGAAATGTTAGATGTCAGAGGAGGGCGCCACAAGAGACCGGAAGACGCAGGTCCGATCCGGGACCGGCAGGGCGCGGCGGGCGGGCACCCCGTACCGGCCCGGGTCGCGCGCGGCCTCACGGCGCCGACCGGTCAGCCCGCGGGTCGCCGGATGCCAGCCGCGCCCGGCTGGGCGGCCGGGTGCCCCGGTGGGTGCCCGGCCGCGCCCCGTCAGCCGCCGCGTCAGCCGCCGTGCTGCGAACGGGCCTTGAACGCCGCCTTGCGGGCCTCCTTGGCGATCTTCTTGTCGGGGTGCAGGCGCCCCATCGCCTCCAGCACGTCGGCCGTGGCCGGGTGGTCCACGCGCCAGACGGTGGAGAAGAAGCCGCTGTGCTGGGCCGCCAGGCCCTCCACCAGGGCGCGCAGTTCCTCGGAGTTGCCCTCGGCCGCGAGCTGGGCGGCCACCGTGTCGATGGTCAGCCAGAAGATCATGGCCTCGGACGGCGGGGGCACGTCGGGCGCGCCGTGCTCGGTCAGCCAGACCCGGGCCAGGCCGCCGAGTTCGGCGTCGTCCAGCACCTCACGC
>NZ_JAAGMD010000083.1 GCF_010548465.1 Streptomyces sp. SID14436
CGAGGTGTGCGGGCCGGGGGCCAGGTAGACCGGTGCCCGGGCGGCCGGACGGCCCGCCGGGACGGGAGCGCCCTCGCGGTCGGTGAGCGGCCGGACCACCACCGGCGGCGTGCCCACGGCCCGGCGGCGCCCCGCCCTGAGCCTCCAGCGCTCCAGCAGGCGGTCCCGCAGGCCCAGGATGCGGGCCTCGGCGCGCGCGATCATCGGCTCGAACCAGGGCAGGGCCAGCAGGATCAGCAGGCCCGCGACCCAGCCCAGCAGGACGTCGCTCAGCCAGTGCGTACCGAGGTAGACGGTGGCCATCCCCACGCCGAGCGAGGTCACCGCGGACAGGGCGGACAGCCAGCGCCGGGCCCGGGGGGTGGAGGCCAGGTAGGCCAGGATGCCCCAGGTCACCACGGCGTTCGCGGTGTGACCGCTGGGAAATATATCGCCGCCGAGCCACATCTCGTTCGAGCCGACCTCAGTCGCGTAGTGCGGCCCGAGGCGTCCCATGCCGTACTTCGCCGCGCCGACGGTGGCGTTGAGCAGCAGCAGGGAGACCCCGAGCGCGAGCAGCGGACGCAGGGTGTGCTGGCGCCAGGAGCGCCAGCCGAGCCAGGCCGCGACCATCACGGCGGTCGGGCCGCGCTGGCCGAGCACCACGTAGTAGTCGACGAAGGCGTGCAGCTGCGGCCACTGCTGGTAGGGGCGGAAGAACATCACCTGCCAGTCCAGCCGGACCAGCCAGGAGGTGATGACGACGGCCCACACGATCGCCAGGTAGAAGGCCAGGGTGGAGCCGAAGAGCACCACCCGGTGCCGGCTCATGCGCGGCACGTCGATGTGGGCCGGTCGTTCCGGCTCACGATCCAGCCTCGCGAACACCCGGTCCAGACGGGTGGGCTTCCGTTCGGTACGCACCCAATCGACGTTACAGCGAGTGAGCGGTGAACCCCGTCGAATCAGCGGGGTTGTGATGACGATGTGATGTGGGATTCCTCTCAGGAAGGGCAATCCGGCAAGCGAATCCAAAAGCGCGGGACGCTGCGCCCTTTCTTTCTTCTGATCATTCGGAGTGGCGGTTTTACCGCGCTTATCAATTCGTTCATCCGGGACCCGCACGGAATTGCGCCGAAGGTCACGGCGGACCGGAGCGCCCACCGCGGATCCGGGCGGTCACGGCGGACCCGAGCCGTTCAGCCAGAAGGCGCCGTACACCGCCGACGCCACCGCCAGGGTTCCCAGCACCGCCGCCGACCTGGGCGTACGCAGCCGGGCCAGCCCCAGGGCGAGGGGCAGCAGCAGGGGGAAGGCGGGCAGCAGCAGGCGCGGTTTGGAGCCGAAGTAGCTCGACGCGCACAGGGCGAGCACGGTCACCGCCCCCGCGTACACCAGCAGCCCGAGCGGCTGCCGCTGCCGTACGCACACCCCGTAGAGCCACACCAGGAGACCCACCCCGACGACCAGTGCGAGGCCCGCGGGGACCGTCGCCGGGGCGGTGAACTTCTCGGCCGTGAAACGCGCGAAGGCGTAGCCGCCGTCGAAACCGTTGCGCCAGCCCGCCTGCACGTCGAGATATCCCAGCGGGCCCCCGCCGGTGCGGTGGCCGACCCACAGAACGTAACCGACGGCCCCGAGCGGGGCGACGGCCATGCCCAGCAGCACCGCGGCCCGGCCCCGGGGCGGGGACCGGTCCGCCGGGTCCCCGCGCCGCTCCCGCAGCAGGGCGGCGAGGCCCGCCG
>NZ_JAAGMD010000105.1 GCF_010548465.1 Streptomyces sp. SID14436
GGCGGGCGCCGACGCCCCGCTGGCCCCGTTCACCGCGGCGGGGCAGGGCGCGGCGGCCCTCGTCGCGGGCGTCGGCACCGCGCTCGTGTTCCTGCTGCGCGAACGCTTCGACCTGGGCGGCGGGACGGGGCCGGCGGCCACCGGATGACCGCCCGCCCCTTCCCCGCCGCCCCCTTCTCCGCCTTCTCCGCCGTCACCGGGCCCGCTCCGGCGGCCCCTGCCTTCGGCTTCTTCCGCCCCACCTACGGGAGTTCCGCATGATCCCCTCCGTCTCCGCCTCCGGGCTGAGCCTCCACTACGGGGGCACCCGTGCCCTCGACGACGTGTCGCTGACGCTGTCCGCCGGCGTCACCGGGCTGCTCGGCCCCAACGGCGCGGGCAAGACCACGCTGCTGCGGGTGCTGGCCACCGCCGTGCCCCCCGACCGCGGTGCCTTCACCGTGCTGGGCCACGACCCCGCCACCTCGCGCGGGCGCCAGGAGGTCCGGCGCGCCCTCGGCTACCTGCCGCAGACGCCGGGCTTCCACCCCGACTTCACGGCCTTCGAGTTCGTCGACTACGTGGCGATCCTCAAGGAGCTCACCGACCGTGCCGCCCGGCACCGCGAGGTGCGGCGCGTCCTGGAGGAGGTGGGCCTCGGCGACGTGCGCGGCAAGCGCATCAAGAAGCTGTCCGGCGGGATGCGGCAGCGCGTCGCCCTGGCCGCCGCCCTCGTCGGCGACCCCGGGTTCCTCGTCCTGGACGAGCCGACCGTCGGCCTCGACCCCGAACAGCGCATGCGGTTCCGCGAGTTGATCGCCCACGCCGGTGAGGGCCGCACCGTGCTGCTGTCCACGCACCAGACGGAGGACGTGGCGATGCTCTGCCACCGGGTGGTGGTCATGGCGGCCGGCACCGTGCGCTTCGACGGCACCCCGGCCGAACTGACCGCCCGCGCCGACGGCCGGGTGTGGAGCAGCGCCGAGCGCGCTCCCGGAGCCAAGGCCGGCTGGCGCACCGGTCTGGGCACCTACCGCAACGTGGGGGACCCGCCCTCCGGTGCCGACCTCCTCGAACCCACCCTGGAGGACGGCTACCTGCTCACCCTCGACGACGCGGGCGTGGAGGTGACGGCGTGAGCACCGTGACCGAGACCGCTGCGCCCACCCGGCCGGCCGCCCCCGCGGCGCACGGCGGCTCCTGGGCGGCCGTGTTCGCCCTGGCCCGCTTCGAGACCCGCAGACTGCTGCTGCGGGTGCCCGTCCTCGTCGCCCTCGCCCTGTACGTGTCCCTGACCGTGTGGAGCACCCGCACCTCCTGGGACGGCTTCCCCGCGCTCCAGGACGCCGACCGCGCCACCCAGAACGGCCCGCTGCTCGTCGGCCTCGCCGTCCTGCTGTGCGTCAACCAGGCGATGCTGCGGGACGGGCGGCACGACACCGAACGGCACCTGACTGTCCTGGTGCTCCCGCGGTGGTGCCGCACCGTCGCCCACCTGCTGTCGGTCGGCGCGCTCACCCTGGTCACCGCCGTGGGCGTGGCGGCCCAGTTCACCTGGGAGGCCCTCAAGCCCGGCGCGGTCGGCCACGGTTCGCCCGGCGAACTGCTCGTGGGCCCGCTGTGCGTGCTGCTGCTCGGCTCCCTCGGCGCCCTGCTGGCCCGGCTGGTGCGGTCGGCGCTCGCCGCCCCGCTGTTCATCGTCCTGTGCCTGTTCTTCGGCATGTTCGCCTCCATCAGCACCGACGAGGACAGCGCGACCCGCTGGCTGATGCCGCTCGTCGCGGAGGGCGGCTCCCACACGCTGCCGTCCGGCCTGATCGGCCGCCCCGCCGCCTGGCACGCCCTGTACCTGGCCGGGCTGGGGCTGACCCTGGCGTTCGCCGCCGTCCTGCTGTCCGGCGCCGGACGGGTGCGGACCCTGCGGGCGGCCTCCGCCGGCGCGGTCCTGCTGACCCTGGCCGGCGCGGTGGGGCAGGCCGGCGGGGTGTCCCCGGAGACGAAGGACGCCCGTACGCGCTACTCCGCCGTCCCGCAGCAGGTGCACGAATGCACCGGCCGCGACGGCGTGCGGTACTGCGCCTTCCCGGAGTGGACCGCGCGCACCGGCGACTGGGCGGCCGCCCTGGAGTCGGTCACCGCGCTCGCCGGTGACGCGGCGGCCGACCGGCGGCTGGTCGTCCGGCAGCGCGTGGAGGCGCGGTACGGCCTGACCGGCGACTCGTCGATCCCCGCGCTGACCCGGCCCGGTGAGGTGACCGTCGGCACCTCCTGGGGCGGCAACCGCGTCCCGGAGTTCACCACCGCCGTGGCCGGCGTGCTGGTCGCCGGCACCGAGAAGGACGCGGCCGCGTTCTGCGACGGCCGCACGGTCACCGTCATGTGGCTGGCGCTGGCCGGCCGGCCCGACCCGGTGGCCGACCTGCGCCGGGTCCGCCTGGACGACAGCGACACCGGCAGCGCCCTCGTCATCTCGCAGACCGAGCCGACGTACATGACCGCCGCGCACACCGAAGTGGTCCGCGCGTTGCTGGACCGCCCCCGCTCCGAGACGGCCGCGAAGGTGCGGGCGCACTGGGACGAGCTGACCGCGCCGAAGGTGACGACCGACCGGGTCGCCGAGGTGCTGGGGCTGCCGTCGCCGGAGGGGGAGGACACGTGCCTGTGACGGGACGGCGGACGCCGTCGGCCGGGCCGGAACGGGCGGCACCGCCCGGGGGACCGCCCGCGGGACACCCGGCCGGATGGCGGGCACTGGTGCCCGGGCTGGTGCGCCCGGTCGCGCGGACCGTGCCGTGGCGGGCGATCGGCGCGGGGAGCGCGGTGGGCCTGCTGCTCGCCGTGTCGCCCCGGCTGACGCAGAACCCGGACGCGTGGTTCACCGTCCAGGTGCTCAGGGCGGCCACCGTGGCGTTCGCCGTCGGCCTGGCGTTCCTCCTGGACGACCCGGCCCGGCACACCACCGCCGCCGTGCCCGTCCGGCGGGCCGTCCGGCACGCCCTGCGCCTCGCGCTCGTCGTCCCGGTCGCCGCCCTGTGGTGGACGGCCGCGCTGCTTCTCG
>NZ_JAAGMD010000128.1 GCF_010548465.1 Streptomyces sp. SID14436
GCGCCCAGCGCCTCGACGGCACGGACCACGCGCCGGGCACGCCCCGGGCGCCCGAGGTCACCGCCGGCGCGGCGCGCGTGACCGGGGAACCGGTCGCCGGCACCCGGGTGCCGCTCAAGGGCGTCCGCGGTGCCGTCGCCGACAAGCTGACCCGCAGCCGCTCCGAGATCCCGGACGCCACCTGCTGGGTGGACGCCGACGCGACGGAGCTGATGCGGGCGCGGGCCGCGATGAACGCGTCCGGCGGGCCGAAGATCTCCGTGCTGGCGCTGCTGGCCCGGATCTGCACCGCGGCCCTGGCCCGCTTCCCCGAGCTGAACTCCTCCGTCGACACGGCGGCCCGGGAGATCGTCAGGCACGAGGGCGTCCACCTCGGCTTCGCCGCGCAGACCGACCGGGGGCTCGTCGTCCCCGTCGTCCGGGACGCGCACACGCGGGACGCGGAGGGGCTCACCGCGGAGTTCGCCCGGCTGACCGAGAAGGCCCGGGCGGGCACGCTGACGCCCGCGGACCTGACCGGCGGCACCTTCACGCTGAACAACTACGGCGTGTTCGGCGTCGACGGCTCCACGCCGATCATCAACCACCCCGAGGCGGCCATGCTCGGCGTCGGCCGCATCGTGCCGAAGCCGTGGGTCCACGACGGCGAACTGGCCGTGCGGCAGGTGGTCCAGCTGTCGCTCACCTTCGACCACCGGGTCTGCGACGGCGGGGCCGCGGGCGGCTTCCTGCGCTACGTGGCGGACTGCGTGGAACAGCCGGCGGTGCTGCTGCGCACCCTGTGACACCCCGGTGTCCGGCGGGGCCGTGACACCGCCGCCCTTCCCGCGCCCCCGCGTTCCCCGTGATCGCGGGGGCCGCGCATACTCGGGGGGTGACCGAGTACCAGCCTCCGGGTGATCCCGGTGCCGGACCCGGCTCCGGCGCCCGGCGCGCGCCGGACCCGGAGCACACCCCTTACGACGCCGTCGTCCTCGCCGGCGGTGCCGCCCGGCGGCTCTCCGGCGCCGACAAGCCCGGGGTGCGCGTGGGCGGCCGGGCCCTGATCGACCGGGTGCTCGCCGCCTGTGCCGGCGCCCGCACCACCGTGGTCGTCGCTGATCCCCGGCCCACCGCACGGCCCGTCGTGTGGGCCCGGGAGGAGCCGGCCGGCGGAGGCCCGCTGGCCGCCCTCGACGCGGGACTGCGGCACACCGGAGCCGGCCTGGCCGTGCTGCTCTCGGCCGACCTGCCCTTCCTCGGCCCGGACACCGTCGAACGGCTGGTCACCGCACTCGACGCGAGCACCGCCGACGGTGTCGTGCTCACCGACGCCGAGGGCCACGACCAGCCGCTCGTGGCCGCCTACCGGACCGGTGCGCTGCGCCGTGCCCTGGCCGCCCTCACCGACCGGCACGGCGGCCTGACCGGGCTGCCGCTGCGCCGGCTGACCGCCGCGCTCGACCTCACCCGCCTCTTCGACCCGGTGGCGTCGTTCGACTGCGACACCTGGGACGACATCGCCGCCGCCAGGGCACGCATCAGGGAGCATGGACACGTGCTGGATGAATGGATCTCCGCAGTCAAGGACGAGCTGGGCATCGACCTGGACGTCGACACCACCCTGCTGCTCGACCTGGCCCGCGACGCCGCACACGGCGTCGCCCGGCCCGCGGCACCGCTGACCACCTTCCTCGTCGGCTACGCCGCCGCCCGCGCGGGCGGCGGCCGGGAAGCCGTCGCCGACGCGGCCCGCA
>NZ_JAAGMD010000147.1 GCF_010548465.1 Streptomyces sp. SID14436
GACGCCGGGCCACGCCAGGCCGGGCGACGCCACGCCGGGCCGGGCGACATTCAGGCCAGCCGGCCGGACCACGTCAGGCCGGGTCGACCGGACCGGGTCAGGCCGGGCCGTCTCCGCCGGGGGCGGCCAGGTGCCGCTCCACGGTGTCGACCTTGGAGGTCAGCCCGTCGCTCACCCCGGGCCGGATGTCCGCCTTGAGGACCAGGGAGACGCGGGGCGCCCGCGCCTCGACGGCGGCCACGGCCCGCCGGACCACGTCCATCACCTCGTCCCACTCGCCCTCGACGGAGGTGAACATGGCGTCGGTGCGGTTCGGCAGCCCGGACTCGCGGACCACCCGCACGGCGTCGGCGACGTACTCCCCCACGTCCTCGCCGACCCCGAGCGGGGTCACGGAGAACGCGACGATCACGCGCTCACCACTCCCTCGTTGCGGGCGCGGGAGGCGATCACCGCGTCCTCGGCCTCCCGCTTCAGGCGCCGCTCGGCGACGAAGCCGCCCGCGGGCAGGACCGACATCAGCAGGTAGAAGCCGGCGGTCTTGAGCGACCACTTGGCACGGTTCCAGGCGTCGGCCCAGAAGACCAGGTAGAGCACCACGAGGATGCCGTGGATCGCGCCCATCACCGGGACGGCGTTGAACTCCGTGGTCCGCTTCAGGACCGAGCAGACGAGCAGGACGAGGAAGGAGATCGCCTCGGGGCCCGAGACCAGGCGGAGTCGGCGGAGGGCGGCGGCGGTCTTGAGGTCCACGGGTCACCTTCGATGGGAGAGACGTCGGCGTCGACGGTCTGACGGTTTGTGAACGCACGCACAAGCGTCCCACCATTCTGGCAAACGCCCTCCGCGATCACCGGAGGGGGTCCGCCCGCCGGTCCACACACCTGTCCGGAGGGGCACAAATCCGGCTACGGTCACCCACGTGGCGATGTTCCGACTTCAGAGCAGCAAGGTGCTCGCCGTCGACATGACCGGGGATGCCGTGAAGGCGAAGAACGGCTCGATGGTCGCGTACGACGGCGACATGACGTTCAAGAAGCTCAGCGGGGGCGGCGAGGGCATCCGGGGGATGGTGACCCGGAGGCTGACCGGTGAGCAGATGACGGTGATGGAGGTGAAGGGCAACGGGACCTGCTGGTTCGCCGACCGGGCCACCGAGATCAACCTCGTCGGGCTGCAGGGCGACACGCTCTACGTCGAGTCGAGCAACCTGCTGGCGGCCGACGGCGCCCTGCGCACCGGGACCACCTTCACCGGACTGCGCGGCGCCTCGCAGGGCAACGGGCTGTTCACCACCACCGTCGAGGGGCACGGCCAGGTGGCGATCATGTCGGACGGGCCGGCGGTGGTGCTGCGGGTCGGCCCGCAGTACCCGCTGACCGTCGACCCGGGCGCCTATGTGGCCCACCGGGGGAACCTGCGGCAGTCGCTGCAGTCCGGTGTGACGTTCCGCACGATGCTCGGCGAGGGCGGCGGCGAGGCGTTCCAGATCCGCTTCGAGGGCGACGGGCTGGTCTACGTGCAGCCCAGTGAGCGGAACACGATCGCGGGGGACATGTGACATGGGGTTCGAGGAGATCAACTCGAAGATGATCCGGGCGGTCGTGACACCGGGCCGGCGCCTGTTCAGCCAGCGCGGCGCGATGCTCGCCTACCAGGGGGACGTCAGCTTCACCCCGAACCTGACCGGCGGGCAGGGCGGGCTGCGGTCGATGATCGGGCGGCGGGTCGCGGGTGAGGCCACGCCCCTGATGACCGTGGAGGGCAGCGGCACCGTGCTGTTCGGGCACGGCGGCCACCACATCCAGGTGATCAACCTCTCCGGCGACACCCTGTACGTGGAGGCGGACCGCCTGCTGGCCTTCGAGGGCACCCTGGAGCAGGGCACCGTCTTCCTCGGCTCGCAGGGCGGCGTGATGGGGATGGTCCGGGGCCAGGTCTCCGGGCAGGGTCTGTTCACCACCACCCTGCGCGGACACGGCGCCGTCGCCGTCATGGCGCACGGCGGGGTGATCGAGCTGCCGATCACCCCGCAGCGGGCGGTGCACGTCGACCCGCAGGCGTACGTGGCCCACCACGGCGACGTCCGCAACCGGCTGTCGACCGCGCTCGGCTGGCGGGACATGGTGGGCCGCGGCTCGGGCGAGGCGTTCCAGCTGGAGCTGAGCGGCAGCGGCGCGGTCTTCGTCCAGGCCTCGGAGGAGAAGCTGTGAGGACCTTTCAGAGCCCCGGCGGCCCCGCCGTCTTCGACCCGGCGACCCTGCCGTCCGACGACAACGTCGATCACTACACCTTCTGCGTGGAGCTCAAGGGGAGCCAGTGGTTCCTGCAGAAGGGGAAGATGATCGCCTACTACGGCTCGATCGAGTTCAACGGCATCGGGCACGGCCGGCTCGACCGGCTTGTGCGCACCTCGTTCCATTCGCCACTGCACGCGAGCGACTGGGTCGTGGCGGAGGGCGCGGGCAAGATGCTGCTCGCCGACCGGGCCTTCGACGTGAATTCGTACGACCTCGAGGACGGCAACCTGACCATTCGCTCCGGCAACCTGCTCGCTTTTCAGCCAAGTCTGTCGTTGAAACAATCGATCGTGCCGGGTTTCCTGACCCTGATCGGAACCGGAAAGTTCGTGGCCGCGTCCAACGGTCCGGTGGTGTTCATGGAACCCCCGGTCCGGGTGGACCCGCAGGCGCTGGTCGGGTGGGCCGACTGCCCCTCTCCGTGCCACCACTACGACCACGGCTACCTGACCGGAGTAATGGGCGGTCTACGTGCGATGACGGGCCTCGGCGGGGCCTCCGGCGAGGAGCACCAGTTCGAGTTCGTGGGGGCCGGGACGGTGCTGCTGCAGTCGTCCGAGACACTGATGACCGAGCAGGCCACGGGGGCGCCTCCGGCGCAGCCGGGGGTGCCCGGAGGCGGCGGTTCCGGCGGACCCGGGCAGCCGCCGGGGGGACCGCGCCTTCCCGGACAGCTGGGAGACCTCCAGCGTCGCTTCGGGCTGTGAGCGGTAGTCTGCGGAGTGTGACATCGAACGCGTGCACGCAGTCACACGGAATGCCTTACTGGTTCGCCTTTCAACTTCTTAGGTAGACTGCATACATGGAGACCGAGACGGCCACGCGCTGGCTGAGCGATGCGGAGCAGTGTGCCTGGCGCACTCACCTGGAGGTCAACAAGCTGTTGACCTACCAGCTGGAGAAGGATCTGCAGCCGTTCGGCCTGACGATGAACGACTACGAAATCCTGGTGAACCTCTCCGAGTCGGAGGACCGCCGGATGCGGATGAGCGACCTCGCCTCCGCCACCCTGCAGTCCAAGAGCCGGCTCTCGCACCAGATCACCCGCATGGAGAACGCGGACCTGGTCCGCCGCGAGAACTGCGAGTCGGACCGCCGCGGGCTCTACGCGGTGCTGACCGAGCACGGCATGGAGACCATGCAGAAGGTCGCGCCCCACCACGTGGCGTCCGTGCGGCGGCACTTCATCGACCTGCTGGCTCCCGAATCCCTGACCGACCTCGACAAGGCCCTCAAGCCCATCGCGGAGCACCTCCGCGGGCAGCGGGGACGGCCCTGACCCGGGCCCTCAGCCCCCGCTGCCGCCGCGCTGCGGCGCACTGACCCGCGCGGCCCGGGCTACGCATCTCCGGCGAGCGGCAGGCGGAGCTCGAACAGGGCTCCGCCCGCCGGTGCCTCGCCGACCGTGAGCGTCCCGCCGTGACGTGCGGCGACGTCCCGCGCGATGGCGAGGCCCAGGCCGGCGCCCCCGTCGTCGCGGCTGCGGGCGGCGTCCAGCCGGACGAACCTCTCGAAGATCCGCTCCCGGTCGCCCTCGGGCACGCCCTCCCCGTCGTCGGCGACCCCCAGCACCGCCCAGGCACCGTCCCGCCGCACGGTCACCGTGACCGTCTCGCGGGCGTGCCGCCGGCCGTTGTCCAGCAGGTTGGTGAGCACCCGGGCGAGCTGCCCCCGCGACCCGGCCACCTCCGCCGGCTCCGTCTCCGACACCACGACACCGGTCCGCGCTCCCGCCTCCTCGCGGGCCAGGGCGGCCAGGTCGACCCGGTTGTCCGAGGGCCGCTCCCCCGCGTCCAGCCGGGCGAGCAGCAGCAGGTCGGCGGCCAGGTGCTGGAGCCGTACGGTGTCCTCCACCGCGCCGTCCAGGTCCAGCAGGCCGGGGTGGGCCGCGGCCACCTCCAGCTGCGTGCGCAGGGAGGCGATGGGACTGCGCAGCTCGTGCGAGGCGTCCGCGACGAAGCGGCGCTGCCGCTCCACCGCCGCCTCCAGCGCGGCGAGCGTCTCGTTGGTGGTGCGGGCGAGCCGCGCGATCTCGTCGTGCGTGTCCGGCTCCGGCACCCGGCGGGTCAGGTCCTCGGACGCGGTGATCGCGGCCATCTCCCGGCGGATCCCGGCGACCGGGCGCAGCGCCCGCCCGGTGACCAGCCAGGTCACCCCGGCGACCAGGCCGGACAGCAGGGGCACGCCGATCAGCAACGCCGTGCGCGCGGTCCGCACGGCGCTGTGCTCGGCGGCCAGCGGCCCGCCCGCGTGGACGGTGAGGCGCTCCCCCTGGGGGGTCTCCACGTCGACGGCCGCGTACCGGTAGTCCTCGGTGTCCCCGTCGATGGTCGCGGAGCCGTTGGTGAAGGTGACCTCCTGGCCGATCTCGCCCGGCTCCAGGGACTCCCCGGAGTTCCGCCCGCCGTCCGAGTCGTCATCGTCGTCGTCATCGTCATCGTCGTCGCGCTGCGGGTCGGCGGGCCGCGGGCGTACGTCGGAGGTGGTCGTGCCGCTGATCCGCTCCAGGTCCTGGGTCGCGGCCACCAGCCGGCCGTCCTCGTCCACGATCTGCACCGGGCGGTCGTCGCCGTCCAGCCCCGACAGGGCGTCGTAGTCCGTGCCGGCGGCCAGCTCGGCGGCCACCGCACGCGCGGAACGCTCCGCCTGGGTGCCCGCCTCACCGATCAGGTTGGACCGCAGCGACAGCACCAGGGCGGCCCCGGCCGCGGCCAGGGCGACCGCGACCACCAGGGTCGCGCCGAGGGTGGCCCGGGCCCGGACCGAACCGAACACCCCGCTCACGGCGTGGTCTCCAGCCGGTAGCCGGCCCCGCGCACGGTCCTGATCAGCCCGGGACGCAGCTTGCGGCGCAGGGCGCTGACGTAGACCTCGACGATGTTCGGGTCGCCCTCGTAGGCGAAGTCCCAGACGTGCTCCAGGATGTCCGCCTTCGACACCACCTCACCGGCCCGCAGCACCATCTGCTCC
Source organism: Streptomyces sp. SID14436 (assembly GCF_010548465.1). Lineage (GTDB taxonomy): Bacteria > Actinomycetota > Actinomycetes > Streptomycetales > Streptomycetaceae > Streptomyces. Next base: position 5,271 of record NZ_JAAGMD010000147.1, read on the forward strand.
AGCACGGAGAACTCCTTGGCGGTGAGCGTCACCTCGTCCTCGTCCAGGAAGACCCGGCGGGCGGCGGTGTCCACCTTCAGGTCCCCGTGCACATGCACCGGGGAGGCCCCGGCGCCCTGCCCGCGGCGGCGCAGCAGCGCCTTGACCCGGGCGACGAGGACGACGTACGAGAACGGCTTGGTGAGGTAGTCGTCGGCGCCCGTGTCCAGCCCCTCGGCCTCGTCGTACTCGCCGTCCTTGGCGGTGAGCATGAGGATCGGCACCTCGTGGCCGGCGGCGCGCAGGGCGGCGCAGACCCGGTAGCCGTTCAGGCCGGGCAGCATGATGTCGAGGATCAGCAGGTCGTAGCCGCCCTCGGAGGCCCGGTGCAGGCCCTCGGTGCCGTCGTGGACGACGTCCACGGAGTAGCCCTCGGCCGTCAGACCGCCGGCGAGGGACAGGGCGAGGCGTTTCTCGTCCTCCACGATCAGCAGTCGGGCGGGACGGCGCGCAGCGCCTCCGGGGGCGTAGGGGTGGCTGGCGGGTGGGCACATGCCTACGAGGGTCGCAGAGCGAACCTGAAGAGTTCTTCAGGGGGCTTCAGCTTCCTCTCAGCCTCGGTGGGCGACATTGAGGTCGTCGAACAGCGCGAACCAAGCGACTCGACGCGAAGCACACCGACTCGGGAGGAATCATCATGAAGCGCAACATCGTGATCGCTGTCGTCACGGCCACGGCCCTGGTCGGGGGAGCCACCGCGACGGCCCTGGCGGTCTCGGGGGACGATGCGCCGACGACGCGGCAGGCGGACACCCGGATCGACGACCGCACGGACGACCGCGACGACGACGGGCGCGACGACGACCGCGACGACGACCGGGACGACCGCGACGGCGCGCGGGCGGCCTCCGCGAAGGTGACCGCGGCCGACGCCATCGCCGCCGCGCTGGAGCACCGCCCGGGCACCGCGGTCTCCGCCGAGCTGGACGACCGGGACGACGACCGCCGGACCGTCTGGGAGGTCGACGTGCTCGCCGACGGCGACAACTGGTACAGCGTGCGGATCGACCCGGCCACCGGCAAGGTCCTCGGCTCGCAGAAGGACGACGAGGACGACGCCGACGAGGTGCGGGCCGCGCTGAAGGGCGCGTCCGTCTCCGCCCAGGACGCCGCGCGGGCCGCCGCCGCCAAGGGCACGGTGACGTCGGTGGAGCTGGAGGACGACGACGAGCGGGGCTGGGAGGTGGAGACCACGAACGCCCGCGGCGCCGAGAAGGACTGGCACGTGGACCTGAAGAGCGGCAAGGTCACCGCGGACCGGGACGACGACGCCGACGACTCCGACGACGACTGAACCGGGCCGGACACGCTCTCCCCACGGATCACGTGAGCAGGTGTGCGGGGCGGTGGCGGGGTGACCCCGTCACCGCCCCGCACGTGTGCCGTGAGCGGCCGCTCAGCCCTCGGTGAGGCTCGCCACCAGTTCGTCCGCAGCGCGGTAGGGGTCCAGCTCGCCGGCGCCGACGCGCTCGGCCAGGGCCCCCAGACGGCGGTCGCCGTGCAGATCCCCGATGCGCTCCCGCAGAGCCGTGACCGCGATGGTCTCGACCTCGCGGGCGGCCCGGGCCAGCCGGCGCTCGGCCAGCACGCCCCGCTCCTCCATCCACGCGCGGTGCTTCTCCAGCGCCTCGACCACCTCGTCGACGCCCTCCGCCCGCGAGGCGACCGTCTTGACGATCGGCGGACGCCAGTCGCCGGGCTTACGGGCCTCGCCCAGGCCCAGCATGTGGTTCAGCTCCCGGGCGGTGGCGTCCGCGCCGTCCCGGTCGGCCTTGTTGACCACGTAGACGTCGCCGATCTCCAGGATCCCGGCCTTCGCCGCCTGGATGCCGTCACCCATGCCGGGGGCCAGCAGCACCACCGAGGTGTCGGCCTGGGAGGCGATCTCCACCTCCGACTGGCCGACCCCGACCGTCTCCACCAGGACGACGTCGCAGCCCGCCGCGTCCAGCACGCGGATGGCCTGCGGCGCGGCCCAGGCGAGGCCGCCCAGGTGGCCGCGGGTGGCCATGGAGCGGATGTAGACGCCCGGGTCGGAGGCGTGCTCCGACATCCGGACGCGGTCACCGAGCAGGGCTCCCCCGGAGAACGGCGAGGAGGGGTCGACGGCCAGGACACCGACCCGCCGGCCCTGTTTGCGGTACGCGGTGACCAGGGCCGAGGTGGAGGTCGACTTGCCGACGCCGGGCGAGCCGGTGAGGCCGACCACGTAGGCGTTGCCGGTCAGCGGGGCCAGCGCCGCCATGACCTCCCTGAGCTGTGGGGACGCCCCCTCCACCAGGGAGATCAGCCGGGCCACGGCCCGGGGCCTGCCCTCCCTGGCCCGGGCCACCAGAGTGGAGACGTCCTGCATCACAGCTCCGTTCGCGAAAGACGACCTGCAACCACTTTCCCCGGCTCAGGCCCCGGGTACCCGCACGATCAGCGCGTCACCCTGGCCGCCGCCGCCGCACAGCGCCGCCGCGCCGACCCCGCCGCCGCGCCGCTTCAGCTCCAGCGCCAGGTGCAGCACCAGCCGCGCCCCGGACATCCCGATCGGGTGACCCAGCGCGATGGCACCACCGTTGACGTTCACCTTTTCCGTGGACACGCCGAGGTCCTTCATTGACTGCACGGCGACGGCGGCGAACGCCTCGTTGATCTCGATGAGGTCGAGGTCGGAGACCTCCAGGCCCTCCTTCTTCAGGGCGTGGCGGATCGCGTTGGACGGCTGCGACTGCAGCGAGTTGTCCGGGCCGGCCACGTTGCCGTGGGCGCCGATCTCGGCGATCCACTCCAGGCCGAGCTCCTGCGCCTTGGCCTTGCTCATCACGACCACGGCGGCGGCGCCGTCGGAGATCTGCGAGGAGGAGCCGGCGGTGATGGTGCCGTCCTTGGCGAAGGCCGGGCGCAGCTTGCCGAGGGACTCGGCGGTGGTGTCGCCGCGGATGCCCTCGTCCTTGCTGAACAGCACCGGGTCGCCCTTGCGCTGCGGGATCTCCACCGGGGTGATCTCGGCGTCGAAGACACCGTTCTTCTGGGCGGCGGCGGCGCGCTGGTGGGACAGGGCGGCGATCTCGTCCTGCTCGGGGCGGGCGATGCCGAGGCGGGTGTTGTGCTTCTCCGTGGACTCGCCCATGGCGATGTTCTCGAAGGAGTCGGTCAGGCCGTCGTGGGCCATGGCGTCGATCATCTGGACCGCACCGTACTTGAAGCCCTCGCGGGACTTCGGCAGCAGGTGGGGGGCGTTGGTCATGGACTCCTGGCCGCCCGCGACGACCACGTCGAACTCGCCGGCGCGGATCAGCTGGTCGGCCAGCGCGATGGCGTCGAGGCCGGAGAGGCACACCTTGTTGATGGTGAGCGCGGGGACGTTCATCGGGATGCCGGCCTTGACGGCCGCCTGGCGCGCCGGGATCTGCCCCGCCCCGGCCTGGAGCACCTGGCCCATGATCACGTACTGGACCTGGTCGCCGCCGATCCCCGCACGGTCGAGGGCGGCCTTGATCGCGAAGCCGCCGAGGTCGGCTCCGGAGAAGGACTTCAGCGAGCCGAGCAGCCGCCCCATGGGGGTGCGGGCGCCCGCGACGATGACGGACGTCGTGCCGTTCGGTGCGGAAGATGCAGAAGACATGAGCGGCGATCCCCTTACCGGCCTGCACAGCCGAGGAGTGAACGAGGGTTTACTTCGAATGTACTGAGGCGCGGCCGACCGCGTCATCGGGCTTACGGTGTGATCGCGCGCACGTTGCGTAACCACGCGCGGGGCGCTCCACTGAATCCATGCTGACGCGAATCGACCACATCGGGATCGCCTGCTTCGACCTGGACCGGACCGTCGAGTTCTACCGGGCCACCTACGGCTTCGAGGTGTTCCACTCGGAGGTCAACGAGGAGCAGGGCGTGCGCGAGGCCATGCTCAAGATCAACGACACCTCGGACGGCGGTGCCTCCTACCTCCAGCTGCTGGAGCCGACCCGGGAGGACTCCACCGTCGCCAAGTGGCTCGCGAAGAACGGCGAGGGCGTCCACCACATCGCTTTCGGTACGGCGGATGTGGACGCGGACGCGGCCGACATCAAGGACAAGGGCGTACGCGTTCTGTACGAAGAGCCCCGGCGCGGCTCCATGGGGTCACGAATCACCTTCCTGCACCCCAAGGACTGCCATGGCGTACTGACAGAACTGGTCACTTCGGCGCCAGTTGAGTCACCTGAGCACTGACCCACGTACATAAGGGCCGGTAGGGTTGGGTGCGGTCGCCGCTCGATCCAGGGTGACCAGGTCCTGCCGTCGAGCACGTCAGGACCACCGGGGTCCGGGTTTCGGGGGGAGAGCGCCGGGGCAGCAGCCCATGCTCCCCCAATGATCTGACACCATTCCCCGGGGGCCCCGTTCGGCGGATGGACGGGGCTCGGCCAGACTTGCGACCAGGGGACGGATGGGACCGCGCAGTGCGGGGCTACGAGAGCCAGGAGCGAGAGCCGGCGGCTGACGTCGACCACCTCTCTCGGTTCGAAGCCGAGATGAAACGGCTCAAGACCGAGCGGGAAAAGGCGATCCAGCACGCCGATGACCTCGGCTACCAGGTCGAGGTGCTGCGCGCCAAGCTGCACGAGGCGCGGCGCACCATCATGTCCCGTCCCGCCTACGACGGCGGTGACATCGGCTATCAGGCGGAGCAGCTGCTGCGCAACGCGCAGGTCCAGGCCGACCAGCTGCGCGCCGACGCCGAGCGGGAGCTGAGCCAGGCCCGCGCCCAGACCCAGCGCATCCTCCAGGAGCACGCGGAGCAGGCGGCCCGGCTCCAGGCGGAGCTGCACCAGGAGGCGGTGACCCGGCGCCAGCAGCTCGACCAGGAGCTGGCCGAGCGCCGCCAGACCGTCGAGTCCCACGTCAACGAGAACGTGGCGTGGGCCGAGCAGCTGCGCGCCCGCACCGAACAGCAGGCCCGCCGCCTGCTGGAGGAGTCCCGCGCCGAGGCCGACCAGGCGATGGCGGCCGCCCGCGCCGAGGCGGAGCGGCTGACCACCGAGGCCCGCCAGCGGCTGCAGAGCGAGGCCGAGGCGGCCCGCGCGGAGGCCGAACAGCTGCTGCGCCGCGCCCGCGCGGACGCCGAGCGGCTGCTGAACGCCGCGTCCACCCAGGCGCAGGAGGCCACCGACCACGCCGAGCAGCTGCGGACGTCGACCGCCTCCGAGTCGGAGTCGGCGCGCCGTGAGGCGCAGGAGCTGGCCAAGGCCGCCGAGGAGCGGATGACCGAGGCCGAGGCCGCGCTGCGCGAGGCGCGGAGCGAGGCCGAGAAGGTGCTCGCCGAGGCCAAGGAGTCGGCCGCCAAGGCGCTCAGCTCCGCCGAGGCGGCCAACGAGACCCGTACCCGCACCGCCAAGGAGCAGGTCGCCCGGCTGGTCAGCGAGGCGACCAAGGAGGCGGAGGCCACCAAGGCGGAGGCCGAGCAGCTCCGTGCGGACGCCCGCGCCGAGGCGGAGAAGATCGTCGCCGAGGCGGCCGAGAAGGCCCGGACGCTCACCGCGGAGGAGTCCGCGACCCAGCTGTCCAAGGCCGCCCGGACCGCCGAGGACGTGCTCAACAAGGCGTCCGAGGAAGCCAAGAAGACCACCCGGGCGGCCGCCGAGGAGGCCGAGCGGATCCGCAAGGAGGCCGAGGCCGAGGCGGACCGGCTGCGCGCCGAGGCGCAGGACATCTCCGAGCAGCTCAAGGGCGCGGCCAAGGACGACACCAAGGAGTACCGCGCCAAGACGGTCGAGCTGCAGGAGGAGGCCCGCCGGCTGCGCGGCGAGGCCGAGCAGTTGCGCGCCGACGCGGTCGCCGAGGGCGAGAAGATCCGCGCGGAGGCCCGCAAGGAGGCCGTGGCGCAGATCGAGGAGGCGGCGAAGTCCGCCGAGGAACTCCTGGCCAAGGCGAAGGCGGACGCCGACGAGCTGCGCTCCACCGCGCAGACCGACAGCGAGAAGGTCCGCACCGAGGCCATCGAGCGCGCCACCACGCTGCGCCGGCAGGCCGAGGAGACCCTGGAGCGCACCCGCAAGGAGGCCGAGCGGCACCGCGCGGAGGCGGTCGAGCAGGCCGAGGCGCTCACGGCGGACGCCGAGCGTGCCGCGCGCGAGCTGCGCGAGGAGGCCGACCGGGCCGTCGCGGCCCGGCACGCGGAGGCCGCCGAGGACCTGAAGCGGCTGCG
>NZ_JAAGMD010000171.1 GCF_010548465.1 Streptomyces sp. SID14436
CCTGGCGGAGCTCCGGGGGCTGGCGGCGTCGGCGGTGGCCTGATCCGGCCGCGGAGGCCGCCCGTGGTCGCGCGTCGCGAGACGGCCGCGGGGGGCGCCGGACCGGCCGAAGGGGCCGGAGCGGTTGCTCCAGCCCCTTCGGGTCGTGCGGGTCGGCCGGGGGTGTGCCGCTCGTGCGGCGTCGTCCCGGTCGTGCGTTCGTGCCGGTCAGGCGGCTGCCGGGGTGGTGGCCCGGTCCTGGAGGCGGGTGACGACGTCGGTCAGCTGCTCGACGACCTCGGAGTCGTCGGCCGGGTGCAGCTCGGCGAAGCGGGTGACGGAGCCGGGGATGGACAGCTTGATGTCCTCGACCACCGTGCCGCCCGCGATGCCCACGGCCTTGCGGGCCTCGTCCTGCGCCCACACGCCGCCGTACTGGCCGAAGGCGGTGCCGACCACCGCGACCGGCTTGCCGGAGATGGCGCCGGCGCCCATCGGACGGGACAGCCAGTCGATGGCGTTCTTCAGGACGGCGGGAATGGTGCCGTTGTACTCGGGGGTGAACAGCAGCAGGGCGTCGGCACCGCCGGCGGCCTCACGCAGGCGGGCGGCGGCGGCCGGGACGCTGCCCTCCGCGTCGATGTCCTCGTTGTAGAAGGGGATCTCGGCGAGTCCCTCGTAGAGCGCGATCTCGGCGCCGGCGGGGGCCAGCTTCACGGCCGTCTCGGCCAGCTGCCGGTTGTGCGAACCGGCGCGCAGGCTGCCGACGAGAGCGAGGATGCGAGCGGACATGACGTACTCCCAGGGGGTGGTGTTGAGAACAGAACGGGAACTCGGGCGGACATCCGGACCGGGGTCCGGTTAATGTTCTAGCACCCTAACCGGACCGCGGTCCAGTTTCTTCCCGATGCTTTACCCTGGCTTCATGTCCACCGCCCGGCCGCCCGTTCCGGCCCCACAGGAGCCCATCGAGCCGCAGGAGTTGCTGCGGCTCGGCCTCGGCGCCGAGGAGACCTGCCTGCGTGCCGACGCCGCGCGCAACCGGGCGCGGCTGCTGGAGGCGGCCGCCCGCCTGGTGGCCGAGCGCGGCGCGGACGGCCTCACCATGGAGGCGGTCGCCGTGGCCGCGAATGTGGGCAAGGGCACCGTCTTCCGCCGGTTCGGCGACCGCACCGGCCTGCTGTCGGCGCTGCTCGACCACTCCGAGCGGAAGCTCCAGACCGCCTTCCTCACCGGACCGCCGCCGCTCGGCCCCGGCGCCCCGCCCGCCGAACGGCTGCGGGCCTTCGGCGCCGCCGTACTCCGCCGCGGGGTCGAGGAACTCGACCTGCAACTGGCCGCCGAGGCCGACGCCGGCCGCCGCTTCGTGCACCCGGCGCGCCGCGTCCTGCACCAGCACGTCACGCTGCTGCTGCGCGAGGCCGTCCCGGACGCGGACTGCGAGCTGCTGGCCCACACCCTGATGGCGCAGCTCGACGCCGCGCTGATCCACCACCTGACCCGGCAGCGCGGCATGCCCCTGGCCCGCCTCGAAGCGGCCTGGGGGGATCTGGTCGACCGCGTCACCGCCACCGGCCGGGCCACGGACGCCGTGGCTGCCGTGGATGCCACCGGTTCCGGCGACGGCGCCGCCCCCGCGCAGGCCGCAGGTGCGGCAGGAGCCGCGGACGGCGACGACCTGGGCTGACCGGCCCGCGGGCTCTCGTGGCCGCCCGTTCGAGCGGCGCGGGAGGGAGAGCGGCGGACCGTTCAACTCACCCCGCCGCAGGCCGCGTTCGGGCTTCTGCAAGGATGCCGTCGTCATGGTGAAGATTCCCCCGACGCCCACGCCCGCGCCCGCCGGACCCATGCGCTCCGTCCCCACGAGCGCCGATGTGGCCCGCCTCGCGGGCGTCTCGCGTGCCACCGTCTCCTACGTCCTGAACAACGCCGGAGCGGTCCGGATCAGCGAGCCCACCCGGCGCCGCGTGCGCGAGGCCGCGAAGGAGCTCGGCTACGTGCCGCACGCCGCCGCCCGCAGCCTGCGCGCCGGCCACAGCCGCATGGTGCTGATGCCCGCGCCGGACTTCCCCGTCGGGCCGCTCTACAGCCGGTTCATCACCGATCTCCAGGTCGCGCTGTCCCGCCTCGACTACACCGTCGTGCAGTACGGCACGGTCGGCGCCCACGACGACGAGGCGGCCCGCGCCTGGGCCGAACTGCGGCCGGTCGCCGTCCTCGTCCCGGGCTCCGGGCTGGGGCCGCGCGGGGTGGAGGTCCTCAAACGCTCCGGCGCCCGGGCCGTCGTCACGCTCGGCCCCGAGACCGTGGAGGGCGCCCACGCCCTGCTCATGGACCACGACGTGGTCGGGCACAGCGCGGGCGGGCATCTCTTCGACCGCGGCCGGCGCCGCGTCGGCGTGGTCCTGCCCCGGCAAGCCGGGCTGGAGACGTTCTCCGCGCCGCGCCTGAGCGGGGTGCGGGAGGCGCTGCGCGGCACGGACGCCACCGTCACGGAGCTTCCCCTCGGCCTCGACGAGGACGAGGCGGCCGGGCTCGCCGCCCGCTGGCGGGACCTCGGCCTCGACAGTGTGTTCACGTACAACGACGAGTACGCGATGCTGCTGCTGCGCGCCCTGCAGGACGCGGGCGTCCGCGTCCCCGAGGAGACGGCCGTCGTCGGCGCCGACAACCTCATGCTGGGGCGCCTGGTGCGCCCCCGGCTGAGCACCGTCCACCTGGAACTGCCGTCCGGCCAGGAACTGGCCGACTGGGTCGACCGCGCGGTGCGGGACCCGTCCGCGGCCCCCGAGGCGCACAAGGTGCTGGGGGCGACGGTGGTGCACCGGGAGTCCAGCTGAGCCGGCCGCGGGCCGCACGGGCCGCAGGCCCGATGAGCGGCGGCGCGGGCCGGGGAGAGGACGGCTGACGGCCGGGTGCGGGGCGGACGCGGGCCCGGTTCGATCTCCCGCTGCCGGCACCGGGTCGCCCTCCCGCCCGATGGTCAGGTCGTCGCGGCCTGCGGGCCGACGACGGCG
>NZ_JAAGMD010000196.1 GCF_010548465.1 Streptomyces sp. SID14436
CGAGGCCGCCGCCGAGGCCGCGAAGGCCGCCCCGGCTCCGGCTCCGGCCGCCGCCGCGCCGGCCGCCACCCGGCGGACCCCGGTGCTGGAGGCGTCCCCGCTGCGCGGGCAGACCGTGAAGATGCCGCGGATCCGCAAGGTCATCGGCGACAACATGGTCAAGGCCCTGCGGGAGCAGGCCCAGCTGTCCTCGGTCGTCGAGGTCGACGTCACCCGGCTGATGAAGCTGCGCAACCAGGCCAAGGACGCGTTCGCGGCGCGCGAGGGCGTCAAGCTCTCCCCGATGCCGTTCTTCGTCAAGGCCGCCGCGCAGGCGCTGAAGGCCCACCCGGTCATCAACGCCAAGATCAACGAGGCCGAGGGGACCATCACCTACTTCGACACCGAGAACATCGGTATCGCGGTGGACTCCGAGAAGGGCCTGATGACCCCGGTCATCAAGAACGCCGGTGACCTCAACATCGCCGGCATCGCCAAGGCCACGGCCGAGCTGGCGGGCAAGGTCCGCGGCAACAAGATCACCCCGGACGAGCTGTCCGGCGCGACCTTCACCATCAGCAACACCGGTTCGCGCGGCGCGCTGTTCGACACGATCATCGTGCCGCCGGGCCAGGTCGCCATCCTCGGCCTCGGTGCCACGGTCAAGCGTCCGGCCGTCATCGAGACGGAGGAGGGCACGGTCATCGGCGTCCGCGACATGACCTACCTGACCCTCTCCTACGACCACCGCCTGGTGGACGGTGCCGACGCGGCCCGTTACCTGACGGCGGTCAAGGCGATCCTGGAGGCGGGCGAGTTCGAGGTCGAGCTCGGCCTGTAGGCAGCCGCCGCACAGCCAGCACGGGTGCCCCCGTCCGGAGAATCCGGGCGGGGGCACCTGCCGTGCGGGCGCCTTCCGGTGCGCGCCGGGCCGTGCGGCGTCACAGGCGTCGTGTAAGTCTCGTCTCACCTGGGCGAAAGCGCCCCCGTGCGCCCCACCGGGACGGCGCGGCGGCCGTATTGTCTAAGCGTCGAACGCCCTCAGGGGACCGGTGGGGCCCCCGCGTAAGGAGCTCTCATGACCGCGCCCGTCGTCCACTCGCTGCGCGAACAGATCCGCGAGCACATCCTGGAAGGGATCATCAGCGGGCGCTGGCAGCCGGGTGAGCGGATCGTGGAGCGGCGGATCGCGACGGAGCTGGAGGTCAGCCAGACGCCGGTGCGCGAGGCGCTGCGGGAGCTGGAGTCGCTGCGGCTGATCGAGTCGGCGCCGAACAAAGGCGTACGGGTCCGCAATCTGACGGCCGCCGACCTGGAGGAGAGCTATCCGGTGCGGGCCGGCCTGGAGGCGATCGCGGCGGAGCTGGCGGCGGACCGGCTGGCCGAAGACTGCTCGGCGCTGGAGCCGCACGTGGCGGCCCTGTACGAGGCCGACCGCATGGCCGACGGGACGGGCCAGGTGCGGCACACGGTCGCCTTCCACCGCGAACTGGTGCGCGCGGCCGGGAACTCGGTGCTGCTGCACACCTGGGAGGGCCTGGGCATCGAGGTGTTCACGGCGCTGTCGATCCGCTGGCTGGGCACGGTGCAGCAGTCCTACGCGGAGGAGCACGAGGAGCTGGTGGCCGCGTTCCGGCGCCGCGACCCCCGCATCCCCGAGATCGTCAAAGCGCACGTCCTGGGGTGCGCGCCGCGGGCATGAGCCCCGGGCGGCCCGGCCGCCAACCGAGCGATGCGGTGCTCATCCGGTGTCCCACCTGCGAGAACCAGGCGTTTCATGGTCACCGAGTGCCACTCTCCAAGGCACCCCGTGCCGACTTTCTCGTCATCAAGAGATATTTCCCCCAGAACCTTTGATCGATCATCGATCAGGGAGTTATTGTCGCCAACGGGCTTGCACCCGAGCCCTCAGCCCTGTCCTGCCAAAGACCTAGGGCACCCCCGAACCCTTGTTGACGAGGGAACCCCCTTCGACTGAGGAAGGCGGCGACATGACCGACCCCATGGCTGTCCGGCCGAGCGAGCTCGACCAGCTTCCGGACCGCGACCCCGAGGAGACCGCCGAGTGGCGGGCCTCCCTCGACGCCGTCACCGAGGCGGCAGGCCCGCACCGTGCCGCGTACCTGATGCGCCGCACCCTGGAGCGTGCCGAGGGCGCCGGCGTGCCGCTGCCGAAGCTGTTGGAGACCGACTACGTCAACTCCATCCCCACCGCCGCCGAGCCCGCCGTGGACGGTGACGAGGAGCTGGAGGCCAGGATCACCGCGTGGAACCGCTGGAACGCGGCCGCGATGGTCACCCGCGGCAGCAAGTACGGCGTCGGCGGCCACATCGCCACCTTCGCCTCCGCCGCCTGGCTCTACGAGACCGGCTTCAACCACTTCTTCAAGGGCAAGGAGGCGGACGGCTCCGGCGACCAGCTCTACATCCAGGGCCACGCCTCCCCCGGCATCTACGCCCGCGCCTTCCTCGACGGCCGGCTCACCGAGGCCCAGCTGGACAACTTCCGCCGCGAGGCCGGCGGCGACGGCCTCCCGTCGTACCCGCACCCGCGGCGCCTGCCCTGGCTGTGGGAGTTCCCCACGGTGTCGATGGGCCTCGGCCCGATCTCCGCGGTCTACCAGGCGCGGTTCAACCGCTACCTGACCAGCCGCGGCATCAAGGACCTGTCCGACTCCCACGTATGGGCGTTCCTCGGCGACGGCGAGATGGACGAGCCGGAGTCCACCAGCGCGCTGACCCTCGCCTCCCGCGAGGGCCTGGACAACCTGACCTTCGTCGTCAACTGCAACCTGCAGCGCCTCGACGGCCCGGTCCGCGCCAACTTCAAGATCGTGCAGGAGCTGGAGGCGCAGTTCCGCGGCGCCGGCTGGAACGTGATCAAGACGCTGTGGGGCACCGCCTGGGACGAGCTGTTCCAGCTGGACACCACCGGCGCCCTGGTCCGCCGCCTGCGCGAGGTCCCCGACGCCCAGGTGCAGACGTACCAGACGCGCGACGCGGCCTACATCCGCGAGGACTTCTTCGGCAAGGACCCGGCGCTCGCCGAGATGGCGAAGCTGCTGAGCGACGACAAGATCCTCGAGTGCTTCCACGTCTCGCGCGGCGGCCACGAGGCCCGCAAGGTCTACGCCGCCTACCGGGCCGCGGTCTCCCACAAGGGCGCCCCGACCGTGATCCTGGCCCAGACGGTCAAGGGCCACACCCTCGGTGAGGGCTTCGCCTCGAAGAACGCCAACCACCAGATGAAGAAGCTCTCGGTGGACGAGTTCAAGGCGATGCGCGACCGCCTCGGCCTGCCGATCAGCGACAGCGCCTTCGCCGACGGCGAGGTGCCCTACGCCCACCCGGGCGCCGACTCCCCCGAGGTCCGCTACCTCCAGGAGCGCCGGGCCGCGCTCGGCGGTCCCGCCCCGGCCCGCCGGGTCCACCCGGTCGCGCCGCTGCCCCAGCCCGCCGACAAGGCGTTCACCGCCTTCGACAAGGGCTCCGGCTCGCAGAACGTCGCCACCACCATGGCGTTCGTCCGCCTGGTCAAGGACCTGGTGCGCGACAAGGAGACCGGCAGGCGCTGGGTGCCGATCGTGCCCGACGAGGCGCGCACCTTCGGCATGGAGTCGCTGTTCCCGTCGCTGGGCATCTACTCGCCCGCGGGCCAGACGTACGAGCCGGTCGACCGCGACCAGCTGATGTACTACAAGGAGGCCAAGAACGGCCAGATCCTCAACGAGGGGATCACCGAGGCCGGGGCCATGGCCGAGTTCATCGCCGCCTCGACGTCGTACGCGACGCACGGCGAGACGATGATCCCGTTCTACATCTACTACTCGATGTTCGGCTGGCAGCGCACCGGCGACCAGATGTGGCAGCTCGGCGACCAGCTGGGCCGCGGCTTCCTGGTCGGCGCCACCGCGGGCCGCACCACGCTGACGGGCGAGGGCCTGCAGCACGCGGACGGCCACTCGCCGGTCATCGCGGCGACCAACCCGGCCGCGCTGACCTACGACCCGGCGTTCGCCTACGAGATCGCGGTCGTCGTCAAGGAGGGTCTGCGCCGGATGTTCGGCGAGGGCCGGCCGGACGAGGACCAGAACGTCTTCTACTACCTGACGGTCTACAACGAGCCGCTGCCGCAGCCCGCCAAGCCGTCGGTGGCCGGGATCGACGAGGGCATCGTCAAGGGCCTGTACCGCTTCAACACGGCCGAGTCGGCCGGGCTCACCCCGGCGGCGAACGCCCCGCGGATCCAGCTGCTCGGTTCCGGCACGGCCATCCACTGGGCGCTGAAGGCGCAGAAGCTGCTCGCCGAGGAGTGGGGCGTGGCCGCCGACGTGTGGTCCGCCACCTCCTGGACGGAGCTGCGCCGGGACGCCATGGAGGCCGACGAGGCGCTGCTGCGCGGCGAGGAGCGGGTGCCGTACGTGCGGCAGGCGCTCCAGGGCGCCCGGGGTCCGGTGCTGGCGGTCTCCGACTACATGCGCCAGGTCCCCGACCAGATCGCGCAGTGGGTCGAGCAGGACTACACGTCGCTGGGCGCCGACGGCTTCGGCCTGTCGGACACCCGGGACGCCGCCCGCCGCCACTTCGGCGTCGACGCCGAGTCGATCGTCGTCGCGGCGCTCGCCCAGCTCGCCCGGCGCGGCGAGGTCCGGGCGACGGCCGTGAAGGAGGCGCGCGAGCAGTACGGCCTGTGACGGCCGGTACGGCTGTGTGACCCGGCAGAAGGCCCCCGCGACGGGGGGGGCCTTCTTGCATGATGGGCGCATGCGTGCTGCCCGGCTGATCAAGATGGTGCTGCTGCTCCAGTCCCGCCCGTCCATGACCGCGGCCGAACTGGCGCGGGAGCTTCAGGTGTCGGAACGCACCGTCACCCGGGACGCGCAGGCGCTGTCGGAGGCCGGGGTGCCGGTGTACGCGGACCGCGGGCGGGCCGGCGGCTACCGGCTGATCGGCGGCTACCGCACCCGGCTGACCGGGCTGGCCCGCGGGGAGGCGGAGGCGCTGTTCCTGTCCGGGGTGCCGGGCGCGCTGCGGGAGATGGGACTTCAGGACGCGGCCTCGGCGGCCCGGCTGAAGGTGTCGGCCGCGCTGCTGCCCTCGCTGCGGGACGCCTCCCGGACGGCGGCGCAGCGCTTCCACCTGGACGCGCCCAACTGGTTCCACGAGCCGCGGACACCGGAGCTGCTGCCGGCCGTGGCGGACGCGGTGTGGGACGACCGGCTGGTCACCGCCCGCTACCGGCGCGGCGAGGAGCAGGTGGAGCGCCGACTGGAGCCGTACGGGCTCGTGCTGAAGGCGGGTGTCTGGTACCTGTGCGCGCGGGTCGCGGGGCAGGGGTCCTTCCGGGTGTACCGCATCGACCGGTTCACGGCGGTGCAGGCGGCCGGGGAACGCTTCGAGCGGGCGGCGGACTTCGACCTCCCGGCGTTCTGGGAGGAGCGGGCGGAGCAGTTCGCGCGCTCGATCCTGCGGGCGCGGGTGGTGGTCCGGCTGTCGCCGGAGGGGGTGCGGCGGCTGCCGCACGCCGTGGACCCGCTGTCCGCCCGGGAGGCGCTGGAGGAGGCGGACGCCCCGGACACGGCGGGGTGGGTGCGGGTGACCCTGCCGGTGGAGTCGGAGGAGGTGGCGCACGCTCAGCTGACGGCGCTGGGGGCGGAGGCGGAGGTGCTGGAGCCGTCGTCGCTGCGGGAGCGGTTCGCCGAGGAGGCCGCACGGCTGGCGGAGCTGTACCGGCGGTGAGGAACGCGCCCGCGCCGGGCGCCCCCGCCGGGCCGCGGGCGGGCCGGGCGGCCGGATCGGGGCCCGTCCTGGGCGGCGCACTGCGGGTGCGTCCGGGGGGCGCAGGGCCGATGCTGGACAGCGTGATGGACGAGACGGAGTTCTGGGAGCTGGTGGACACCGCCCGGCAGGACGCCGAGGGCGACCCCGAGGAGCAGGCCGACCTGCTCGTGGAACGGCTGCTGCGGCTCGACCCGGACGCGGTCATGGACTTCGCCCGTCACTTCGAGTCCCGCTACCACCGTGCCTACCGGTGGGACCTGTGGGGCGCCGCCTGGGTCCTGCTGGACGGGGCGAGCGACGACGCGTTCGACTTCTTCCGCTGCTGGCTCATCGGCCAGGGCCGGGAGGTCTTCGAGGGCGCCCTGCACGACCCGGACGCGCTGGCCGACCTGCTGGACGACGACTTCGACGAGGAGGTCGACGGCGACGGCGAGGAACTCGGCTACGCGGCGGACGAGGCGTACGAGCAGCTCACCGGCACGATCGCCCCCGACCTGGGGCTGCCCCCGGGGCCCGCCGAGCCGGAGGGGACGCCCCTCGACTTCGAGAACGAGAAGGTCCTGGCGGAGCGCTACCCGCGTCTGTGGGCCCGTTTCCGGGACTGAGCCGGGGAGATGACGTACGGCGCCTCCGGGCCCTTGCCGGGGGCCCGGAGGCGCCGTGCGCCGTCAGTGGACCGGATGACGGCGGACCGGACGGCGGTGCGCCGGGGCCGGGGTGAGGGAGGGGTGGCGGGGCGCCGCGTTGGCCTGGGTGAGGGTGGACGCGGTGTGGGCCGGGGGGCCGAGGATGACGGCCGCGGCGGCGCACAGGGCCGTCCAGGGGGCGCGCAGGGCGCCGGCCCGGGCGGTACTTCGGTCATGACTGTCGTTCATCGGCCCTTCTCCGGTCTGCTTCGGTGCCGGCCGGCGGGGCGGCGGAACGTGCCTCCCCGGCGGCCCGGCTGTGTACTCGTCGCGCGTCGGACGCGCGCCCCTGCATCTCGGCCGCCATCTCCCGGACGTCCGGGAGTCGGGCGTGCAGGGCGGCGCCCGGGCAGCTGGTCATGTAGCCGTCGTTGTGACCCGCGACGGCGGGCAGGGTGGCCGCGGTGCCGGCGGCGTAGCGGCTGCCGCCGTTGCTGGACACCAGACGCACCTCGGCACGCGGATCGATGCCGGCGGGGGCCAGCTTCCAGGCCGCCAGGGAGGCGATGGCGTACAGCATCGGCTTGGGCACCGGCGTGCCGGCGGTGAAGGTCCCGATGGCGGCCACCCCGGCGGTGCGGTGGTTGAACCCCTGGGTGTGGGCCCCGGTGACGGGCCGGTCGGTGCCGCCCGCCCGGCCCTCGTAGATGACGCCGCAGCGGTCGACGAGGAAGTTGTAGCCGATGTCGTCCCAGTCCCGGCCCACCCTCTGGCCCTCGTACAGGTGCCGGATGACGTCGGGCGTCTCGGCGCAGGCGTAGTCGTTGGGCGAGTCGGTGTGGTGGACGAAGACGGCCACGATCGCGTCGTCGTAGCGCGGCGGCGGCTGCTCGCGGGCGGCGTCGCCGACCCACCGCGCGCGCGGCACGATGTGGGGCCGGGGCGCCGCGTGGGCGGGCGTCTGGCGTGCGGCGGGCTGCGCGGTGGGCTCGGCGGCGCGTTCGACGCCGTAGGCGCACAGCACCAGGGCGACGGCGGCGGCCACGCCCGGCAGACAGCCGAGCGGCACCGTGACCGCCCTGGGCAGGCCCGGGGTGCCGGGCCGGCCGGGTATCCGGGAGGAGCGGCGCTTCCGCGCCCCTCGCGGTCTCCTGGGGACACGCATGGGTCCACTGTGGGTCCGATCGGCGCCGCCCGCGATGTGTACTGTGCCACCCGGTGGAACCATCGTCCGGGTCCGCGGCGTTTTCCCGGGTGTACGCGCGCGGGACGGCCCGGTCGGTGACCGTTCGCGCGCGTGGCTGATCACCGGGCCCCTCCCCCACGTATTGGGGGGCCCGAGAGAAAGGCGGCGTGCGTGGACCTGCTCGACATCCTGCTGTTGGTGATCGTCCTGGCCTACGCGGCGTCCGGCTACCGGCGCGGGCTGCTGGCGGGCTGCGTCTCGCTGGCCGGTTTCGTGGGCGGTGCGGTGATCGGCGTGTGGCTCCTGCCCTGGGTGATGGACCTGGTGACGCCGGGCACGACCACGGCCACGGTGACGGCGGTGTTCACGGTGCTGCTGCCGGCCGTGGCGGGCCACGAGCTGGCCGGGCGGCTGGCGCTGCGGCTGCGGCGGGAGCTGGACCGGGGGCCGCTGCGGGTGGCGGACGGGATCGGCGGCGCCGCGGCGAACGCGGTGGCGGTGCTGATCGTGGCGTGGGTGGCCGCCTCGGTGCTGGGCGCCTCCTCGTCACCGCTGCTGACCTCGGCGATCCGGGACTCCCGGCTGCTCGGCGCGGTGCAGGACGCGATGCCGGACACCACCCCGGGCTGGTTCTCGCGGGCCACCTCGGCGCTGACCGAGGCCGGTTTCCCGCAGGTGTTCAACCCGTTCGAGAACGAGTCGACGGCCGAGGTCGCCGAGCCGTCCGGGGACAGTGTCACGGCCGCCGCGACCCGGGCCGCCCAGCGCAGCACGGTGAAGGTCGAGGGCGTGGCCGGCACCCAGGGTCGGGAGGGCAGCGGCTTCGTGTACGCGCCGGAGCGGGTGATGACCAACGCCCACGTCGTGGCGGGCATCGACCGGCCGACGGTGCAGGTCGGCGGGGTCGGGCGGGCGTACCGCGCGCAGGTGGTGCTGTTCGACCCGCAGAAGGACGTCGCGGTGCTGGAGGTGCCGGGGCTGCGGGCGCCGGTGCTGCGCTTCGAGGACGACGCCGAGCGCGGCGACTCGGCGGTCGTGGCGGGCTATCCGCAGGACGGGGACCTGAATCTCCAGGCGGCGACGGTCGCCAACCGCGTGCAGGCCCGGGGCCGGAACATCTACAACGACGCCACGGTCACCCGCGAGATCTACTCGATCCGCTCCACCGTCCGCCCGGGCAACTCCGGCGGTCCGCTGCTCACCACCGACGGCAAGGTGTACGGGGTGGTGTTCGCCCGCTCCACGTCGGACGCCGAGACGGGCTATGTGCTCACGGCGGCGGAGGTCGCCGAGGACGCGCGGCGGGCCGCCGACGCGACGGCGCCGGTGGACACCGGCGACCTGGTCACCTCGTAGAGCCTGGCGTCGCGGTCACGCCGGGCTCAGATGAGGGACTGCCCCATCATGACGTCGTCGACGTAGGCGCCGCCGACGAGGAACTCCTCGGGCTGGACGCCCTCGACGACGAAGCCCTCGGAGGCGTAGAGCGTGCGCGCCGGGGTGTTGTGGCCCAGGACGCGCAGGGTGATGCGGCGGGCGCCGCGGGCCCGGGCCTCGGCGACGGCGGCCCGCACCAGGGCCCGCCCGACGCCCAGGCCGCGGGCGTCCTCGGCGACGGCGAGGCCCGCGATCTGCCGGACGTGCGCGTTGGAGGCGAGGGGGGTGGGGAAGCCGAGCCGTACGTAGCCGACGACGCGGCCCCCGTACTCGGCGACGAGGTGGTCCGCCGGTCCGCTCCGCTCGGTGAAGAAGGGCGGGTGGGGCGGCTCGGGCCGGGGCGTGACGGCGTGCAGCGGGGACCAGGTGTCCCGGTCGAGCCGGGCGAGCGGCTCCTCGTCGTCGAGGCGGGCGGGACGTATGTGCGGCGCGGGCATGCCGGTCACTGTACGTCGGGGGCACGCCGTGGCCGTCCCGGTTATCCGGGGGCGCGGGACGGCAGGATGGGCTCATGGAACAGTCCCGAATCGCGGTGGCCGGCGCGTCCGGCCTCATCGGTGGTGCCCTGGTCGGGTCGCTGACGGCTGACGGACACCGGGTGGTCCGTCTGGTCCGGGGGACGCCCCGGGGCCCGGACGAGGTCCGGTGGGACCCGGAAGGGGGATCGGTGGACGCCGCCGGGCTGGCCGGCTGTGACGCGGTGGTGAACCTGGCCGGGGCGGGGGTCGGCGACCGGCGCTGGACGCCGGCCTACAAGGAGCGGATCCGCTCCAGCCGGGTCAACGGCACCGCGGCGCTCGCGGCGGCCGTGGCCTCACTGGCGGACGGCGAGCGGCCCCGGGTCTTCGTCAACGGCAGCGCGATCGGCTACTACGGGGAGACCGGTGACCGGGAGGTCGACGAGAGCGCCCCGGCCGGCGAGGGGTTCCTGCCGTCGGTGTGCCGGGAGTGGGAGGGCTCCGCGGCACCGGCCGAAGAGGCGGGAGTGCGCACGGTGTTCACCCGGACCGGTCTGGTGGTGTCCCGCGGCGGCGGGGCGTGGGGCCGTCTCTTCCCGCTGTTCCGGGCCGGGTTGGGCGGGCGGCTGGGCGACGGGCGGCAGTACTGGTCGTTCGTGGCGCTCCACGACGTGGTGGCCGCGCTGCGCCATCTGCTGGAGACCGACGGGCTGTCGGGCCCGTTCAACGTGACCGCGCCGCATCCGGCGACCAACGCGGAGATCACCCGGGTGATGGCCCGGGTGCTGCGCCGCCCGGCGGTCTTCGCGGTGCCCGCCCCGGTGCTGCGCACGGTGCTGGGCGAGATGTCCGGGGACGTGCTGGGCAGTGCCCGGGTACTGCCCCGGCGGTTGACGGAGTCGGGCTTCCGGTTCGCCTTCCCGGACATCGAGGGGGCGGTCCGGGCCGCGCTGTGAACGGGTGCGACCGGTCCGCGACCGGCCCGCGCCCCCTGCGGCCCCTTCCCGCACGGGCGTCGGCGGTATGCGACCGTCGTGCGCCCGTGCCCTGCCGATGCGCGACTGCCCCCGACCGATCACGGGCCTAACCTCGGACCGAACTCGGGTATCCCTGGGGCCTGTTGAGGGCATGACGTCTCCAGCGCCCGCGCAACCTCGAGGAGGGGCACGTGCTTGAGCCCACGGAGCAGGCGGACGTCGTCGTCGTGGGAGCCGGGATCGCCGGACTCGCCGCGGCACGCCGACTGACCAGCGCAGGAGTCACCACCACGGTCCTGGAGACCGCCCATCAGGCGGGCGGCCGCATGGCCACCGAGAAGATCGACGGCTTCCGGCTCGACCGGACCGGGCAGTTGCTGTCCACGGCGTACCCCGAACTGCGGCTGAACCCGGCCCTGGACGGGCTCGTCCTGCACCCCTTCGCGCCCGGCGTCCTGCTGCACAGTGACGGACGTCACCACCGGGCCGGCGCACCCCCGGGCTCCGGGGGCGCAAGGGGCGCACTCCATGCGGTGCGCGCCCTGGCGAGCGCCCCCCATACCCGGGCCGCGCCGAGGCGGCCGGCCGCGGTGCCCGGCCGTCAGGTCTCGGTGCCCCGCAGCCGCACCGGCGC
>NZ_JAAGMD010000217.1 GCF_010548465.1 Streptomyces sp. SID14436
CGGCGAGCACCTCATCGAGGAACTGCGCCGCGCCCTGGAGCAGGAACCGCCGCCCCCGTGCGACCCGTTACGGCCCGGGCCCGCCCCCTACCCCTGGCCCGCGAAGGCCCTCGACACCGCCGACGGCACGCCTCCCGGCACCGGCACGCCTCCCGGCACCGGCGCGCCCGGCACCGGCGTGCCTTCCGGCTCCGGCGTGCCTTCCGGCTCCGGGGTGCCTTCCGGCTCCGGGGTGCCTTCCGGCTCCGGGGTGCCTTCCGGCACCGGCGTGCCCGGCACCGGCGCGCCTCCCGGCTCCGCGCCTGGCACCGCCCTCGCCTATCCGCTGGCCGCCGGCGGACGGCCCCTGGGCACCCTGGTCCTCG
Organism: Streptomyces sp. SID14436; assembly: GCF_010548465.1. Lineage (GTDB taxonomy): Bacteria > Actinomycetota > Actinomycetes > Streptomycetales > Streptomycetaceae > Streptomyces. The sequence goes on from NZ_JAAGMD010000217.1 coordinate 366, forward strand.
GCCGGGCCGGCATCGACCGCTTCCCCGACGAGATCACCGGACTCGTGGAGGACCTCGCCCGGCGCGTGGCGCTCGCCATCGGCGCCGCCCGCCGGTACGCCCGGCAGGCCACCATCAGCTCGGTGCTCCAGCGCGGGCTGCTGCCCGGTGCCGTCGCCGAGATCCCGGGCCTGCGCAGCGCGCTCGCCCACGAACCCTGCGACAAGGGCGGGCCCAGCGGCGACTTCTACGACCTGTTCCCGGCCGGCCGCGGCCGGTGGTGCTTCGCGGTCGGCGACGTCCAGGGCAAGGGCCCGGAGGCGGCCGTCGTCATCGGCCTGGTCCGGCCCTGGCTGCGGCTGCTGGCCCGCGAGGGCTACCAGGTCGCCGACGTCCTCGACCGCCTCAACCAGCTGCTCCTCGACGACGCCACCGAGGCCGCCGACGCCGCCGCCCGCGCCCTCGTCGCCGCCGGGGCCCGCCCCACCGCCCCTGGCGACGGACCCCAGACCCGCTTCCTGTCCCTGCTCTACGGCGAGCTGGTCCCCTTCGACGGCGGCGTCCGCTGCACCGTCGCCTCCGCCGGGCACCCCCTGCCGCTGCTCCTCGGCCCCGACGGCACCGTCCGCACCGTGGCCCGGCCGCAGACCCTGCTCGGCGTCGTCGAGGACGCCACGTACGGCAGCGACTCCTTCGAGCTGCGTTCCGGCGACACCCTGCTCTGCGTCACCGACGGGGTCACCGAGCGGCGCTCCGGCTCGCGGCAACTGGACGACGGGGACGGGCTCGCCCTGGCGCTGGCGAGCTGCGCCGGCCTGGACGCCGGGACGACGATGGAGCGCCTCACCCGCCTCGTGCACGACTTCGGGGACGATCCGCCCGCGGACGATCTCGCCCTGATGGTGCTCCAGGCCGAGTGACCCCACGGGTGCGGGACAATGGAGCACATGCCCTCCGCACTCCCCGACGGCGAGCCCGTCCCCGCCGACGGTGCCCTGCCCGCCTCCGCGCTCTCCGGGGCGGCCGGCCGCCCCCTCGGCTTCTACCTGCACGTCCCGTACTGCGCGACCCGCTGCGGCTACTGCGACTTCAACACCTACACCGCCACCGAGCTGCGCGGCACCGGCGGTGTGCTGGCCTCCCGCGACAACTACGCCGAGACCCTCGTCGACGAGGTCCGGCTGGCGCGGAAGGTCCTGGGCGACGACCCGCGCGAGGTCCGCACCGTGTTCGTCGGCGGCGGCACCCCCACCCTGCTCGCGGCCGGCGACCTGGTGCGGATGCTGACCGCGATCCGGGACGAGTTCGGGCTGGCCGCCGACGCCGAGGTGACCACGGAGGCGAATCCCGAGTCCGTCGACCCGGCCTATCTGGCGGCCCTCCGCGAGGGCGGCTTCAACCGGATCTCCTTCGGCATGCAGAGCGCCCGGCAGCACGTGCTGAAGGTCCTGGACCGCACCCACACCCCCGGCCGTCCCGAGGCGTGCGTCGCCGAGGCCCGCGCCGCGGGTTTCGACCACGTCAACCTCGACCTGATCTACGGCACCCCCGGCGAGTCCGACGACGACTGGCGGGCCTCCCTGGACGCGGCCGTCGGCGCCGGCCCCGACCACGTCTCGGCGTACGCGCTCATCGTCGAGGAGGGGACGCAGCTCGCCCGCCGCATCCGGCGCGGCGAGGTCCGGATGACCGACGACGACGTCCACGCGGACCGCTACCTGATCGCCGAGGAGGCCCTGTCGGCGGCGGGCTTCTCCTGGTACGAGGTGTCGAACTGGGCGACCTCGGACGCCGGGCGCTGCCTGCACAACGAGCTGTACTGGCGCGGCGCCGACTGGTGGGGCGCGGGCCCCGGCGCGCACTCCCACGTGGGCGGGGTGCGCTGGTGGAACGTCAAGCACCCCGGCGCGTACGCGGCGGCCCTGGCGCAGGGCCGCTCGCCGGGCGCGGGCCGGGAGCTGCTGTCGGACGAGGACCGGCGGGTGGAGCGGATCCTGCTGGAACTGCGGCTGGAGGAGGGCGTCCCGCTGTCCCTCCTGCGGGCGGACGGCCTGGCGGCCGCCGAGCGGGCGCTCGGGGACGGGCTGCTCCGCCCGGCCGCGTACGAGGAGGGCCGGGCGGCCCTGACGCTGCGCGGGCGGCTGCTGGCGGACGCGGTGGTGCGGGACCTGGTGGACTGAGCGGGCGCCGGCCCGCCCGGGTCGGGCGGCCCGGGGACGCCGTCAGGCGCCCGGTGCCGTGACGAAGTCGATCAATTCCTCCACCCGGCCCAGCAACTGCGGCTCCAGGTCCTTGTACGAGCGCACCGAGCCGAGGATCCGCTGCCACGCCTCCCCGGTGTGCTCCACCCGCCAGCCCAGCGCCCGGCACACCCCCGTCTTCCAGTCCTGTCCGCGCGGCACCCGGGGCCAGCCGGGGATGCCGACCGACGACGGCTTCACCGCCTCCCAGATGTCGATGAACGGGTGGCCCACCACCAGCGCGTGCTCGCTGGTCACGGCCTCGGCGATGTGCCACTCCTTGGAGCCCGGCACGAGGTGGTCGACGAGGACGCCCAGGCGCGCGTCCGGGCCGGGGGAGAAGTCCTCGACGACCGACGGCAGGTCGTCCACGCCCTCCAGGTACTCAACGACCACGCCCTCGATGCGCAGGTCGTCGCCCCACACCTTCTCGACCAGCTCGGCGTCGTGCCGTCCCTCGACGTAGATGCGGCCGGCCCGGGCGACGCGCGCGCGGGCGCGGGCGCCGGGCAGGGCGACGGAGCCGGACGCCGTACG
>NZ_JAAGMD010000023.1 GCF_010548465.1 Streptomyces sp. SID14436
CGCGGTCACGGCGCAGCCCGCTGCCGCCGTCATGCCGAGGGCTGCGGTGGCGCGGCGGCGGCGGGCGCGGCGGGTGGCGCGCAGCCGGATCCGGGCCGGGGGGACGCCGGGCGGGACTTCGTGGTCGGCGGCCAGCCTCCGCAGTGCCGAGGTGAGTTCATCCGACACGGCCGCCCTCCCTACAGGCCGGTTCCTCGGCCTCGTCCACCGTCAGATGCCTCGCCAGCGCCGCCCTCCCGCGGGACAGCCTGACCTTGATCGTCCCCACGGGCGCGCCGGTTTCGGAGGCTACCTGCTCGACACTGAAGTCGCACAGATGATGGAGGACGATGGCCCTGCGCTGGGGTTCCGGGAGTAAGCGCAGGGCGGCGACCAGAGCCGTGCGTTCGGGGCCGGGGCCGGGGGCCGGCTCGGGGGGCGGGGTGCCGCGCATGAGTTCCAGCCAGCGCTTGGCGCGCCGCCAGCGGCTGACCGCGAGACGCATGGCGACGGTGCGCACCCACGCCTCCGGCGCCTCGTCGGCCACCAGCTTGCGGCGCCGGTCCCAGGCCCGGACGAACGCCTCCTGGACGACGTCCTGGGCCTCGCCGAGATCCCCGGTGAAGGCGTAGAGCTGCCCGGTCAGACGGGGAAACGCGGCGGCGTAGAAAGCGTCGAACTCTTCCTCGGTCATGCCCTCCACCGGACCCTCGCCCTCCCGTGCGACTCGGGTGTTCCCGTCCTGCGTGCGAGTCGCACAGATCGTGTTCATCGAAGCACACCCCCCTGAGAGGACGCTGAACTCGGGTTCCAGGATCCGTCGTTCCGGCGGACGCGCGGCCGGAGACTCGCTTTGGCGACAAGTCGACTGCGGGGCGGGACAGTTCGGATGGGCGACGTGTCCGCCGGTGGGGGCGGGAGGGCGGGGCGGTCGCCGGTGGCGGGCGGCCCGGTGCGGGCGGGCGGACGTGACCCGTTCCACACGTGGGGGCGACGGGGCCCCAAGTGGGCTGCGGCGAAGGGAAGTTGCGGCGCCTCCCGGACAGGAACACACCTCGCACTTTCGGTCAAAACGGTCACGTACGTCATTCAACAATGGCCGGTTCGGGATGTGTGCAGTTCACTCTTAACGGTCCTCAGCGTGACAGTTCGGACCAAAGGAAGTATTCACTCCCATGCCCCACTCTTTCGGCACGCCCCAACTTCCCCTCGCTCCCCACACGGTGAGTGCCGCCGAGGTCGTCCCGGGTGATCTCGTCGCCCTGTCCCGCGACGACGTGACGGAGCGACGGTGGCACGTCGTGATACACACGCTGCCGGAGTCGCCCGACGTGATCCGGGTCACGCTGCGGCCTCCGCTCGGCGGGACGGACCGCGAGGAAGTGCTGCGCCGCGAGCAGCCCGTGACCGCCGCCGGGCGGCGGATGGACGTGGCGGCGGTGCCGCTGGTGACCTCTCCCCCGCTCGACGGGGTCGGGTTCCGGGACGGCGACCGGCTGACCCGGCTGCGGACCGTCGACCCCGACGCGACGGAGGAGACGTACGTCCGCCGCTGGGGCGCCTGGCAGCGACACTCCGGCGACGACCCGGCCGCCCCCGGCCCCGGTGAGGGCGGCGACGAGCGCGCCGACGCGGCTGCCGGCGCGGGCGCCGTGGCCGACGAGGAGATACGGCGGTGGGCCGCCGAGGCGGACGGCGCGGACTACGTCGTACGGCACGAGCCGCGGCCCGCGGCGGACGCGGCGGCCGCGGGGAACGGACGGCGCGTCGTCGTCACCGGCCTCGGTGCCATGACGCCGCTCGGCGTCGGCACGGACGCGTTGTGGCAGGGGCTGCTGCAGGGGCGGCACGGCATACGGGAGCTGGCGGACGACGCGTTCGACGAGCTGCCGGTCCGGGTCGCCGGGACGGTGCCGGTCGACCCGGCGGAGCTGCTGTCCCGGCAGGCGGCCCGCCGCATGAACCGGGCCGCGCAGTTCGCGGTACTGGCGGCACGCGAAGCATGGGCGGACGCCGGGTACGCCCCCGGCGGCACCCGCGAGAGCGGCATCGATCCGGAGCGGGTCGGGGTCAGCCTCGGGGCGATCCTCGGAGACGCCTCCGTCCTGGTGGGCGGGGACCGGAAGCTGCGGGAGCGGGGCCCGCGGGGTGTCTCACCGCTGACCACGCCGATGACGGTGCCGTCGCAGGCCGCCTCGCAGGTCTCGCTGGACCTGCACATCACCGGGGAGGCGCGGACCGTGACCAGCGCCTGCGCGTCCGGCACGGAGGCCATCGGGCAGGCCGTCGACCGCATCCGGTACGGGAGGGTCGACGTGGCGCTCGCGGGCGGTGCCGAGGCCGTCGTCACGCCCGCGATCATGGCGTCGTTCGCCGCGATGCGGGCCCTGGCGGACGGTGACCCCTCGGTCGCCTCGCCGTCGCACCCCTTCGCCAAGGACCGCGACGGATTCGTCAACGGGGAGGGGGCCGGCGTGCTCGTCCTGGAGTCCGAGGAGCACGCGCGGGCCCGCGGCGCGCGGATCTACTGCGAGGCCGCCGGCTGGGGACTGTCCGCCGACGCCCACCACGTCGCCGCGCCCGACCCGTCCGGCGACGGCATCGCACTCGCCCTGCGCCGGGCGATACGGGACGCCGGGGGCCGGATCTCGGACGTCGTGCACGTCAACGCCCACGCCACGGCCACGGTGGACGGCGACCTCGCCGAGGCGCGGGCGCTGCGGGGGGTCCTGGGCGCGCGGAACGTGCCGGTCACCGCGCTGAAGGGGCACCTGGGACACCTTCAGGGAGCGGCGGGCGGGGTCGAGGCCGTCGCCGCCGCGCTGACCCTGCACCACGGGGTGATGCCGCCGACGGTCGGCTGCGCCGAGGTCGACGACGCGATCGGCCTGGACGTCGTCCTGGGCGGGCCGCGCGCCCTCCCCGACGACGGCGACCTCGTCCTCAGCAACTCCTTCGGCTTCGGCGGCCACAACGCCGTCCTGGCGCTGCGCCGGGCGGCCTAGGATCCGCGGTTCGGATCAGGCCGGGGCGAGGGACGACCGGCACGGTCCTGACAGGCGGGGGCGCGGCGGGTGTCCGGCGGGTGCCTCTCCGGGCGGGAGGCCGACGGGCGCCTCTCCGGGCGGGTGTCCGGCGGGTGCCTCTCCGGGCGGGAGGCCGGCGGGTGCCTCTCCGGGCGGGAGGCCGGCACCCGTCCGGAGACCGGAGAAGGAACAGACGGGCGCGGGCGCCCTCCCCACGTCCGCCCGTCAGGACCCTGCCGCCCGTCCCCACGTCCACCCGTCCCCGCGTCGGTCCCTCCCCGCGTCCGCCCGTCCCGCGTCCGCCCGTCCGGCATCCCGCTTCGGTCCGCCCCGCGTCCCCCCGTCCGGTCCCGCCCGTCAGGCCGAGCGCTTGCGCGACGCCGTCTTCTTGGCCGGGGCCTTCTTCGCGGACGTCTTCTTCGCCGACGTCTTCTTGGCCGCCGACTTGCGCGTCCCGGACTTCCCGCCGCCGCTGCCGCCCCCGCCCGCCTTCGAGGCGGACGACGACGAGGCGGTCTTCTTCGCGGGGGCCTTCTTCGCCGTGGACGTCGACTTCTTCTCTCCGGTCTTCTTCGGTGCCGAGCGGGACGATGTGCGCCGCGGGAGCTGCTTGACCTCGGCGTCCTCCTCCCCGCGGGACTCGCGGGCGGCGCGGACGCTGTTCTCCAGCGCCGCCATCAGGTCGAGCACCTTGCCCTCCCGCTCCGGCTGGGGCATCTCCGGCGGGGCCTCCCCGGCGGCCTTGGCGGCGATGACCTCCTCCACCGCCTCGCGGTACTCGTCGTGCAGGTCCTCCAGGTCGACCTCCCCGAGGGTGTCCATCAGGGCGTCGGCCAGGTCCAGCTCCTTGTCGCGGACGGTGACGTCGGTGTCGGGGGCGACGCCCTCGGGGGCGCGGACCTCGTCGGGCCAGAGCAGACCGTGCATGGCGATGGCGTCCTCGACCACCCGGAGCATGCCCAGCCGCTCCCGCCCGCGCAGGGCGAACTTGGCGATGGCGACCTTGTTGCTGCGTTTCAGCGCCTCCCGCAGCAGGGTGTAGGGCTTGGCCGCCGGTGCCCCGCTCGCCTGCAGGTAGTACGCGGAACTCATCTGGAGCGGGTCGATCCGGTCGGACGGTACGAAGGCGACGATCTCGATCGTGCGGGCGGTGGGGATCGGGAGCTGGGACAGGTCCTCGTCGGTGATGGGGATGATCGAGCCGTCCGCGTCCTCGTAGCCCTTGCCGATCTCCTGCGAGCTGACCTCGCGGTCCTCCAGCTCGCAGAACTTGCGGTAGCGGATCCGGCCGCCGTCCTCGGTGTGGATCTGGCGGAAGGAGATCGAGTGGCTCTCGGTGGCGTTCACCAGCTTGATCGGGATGCTGACCAGGCCGAACGAGATCGCGCCGTTCCATATGGATCTCACGTGAGCACCTTTCCGGTCGTCTGGCCGATCACTCCTGGGGTGCTTGCCCCGGTTTGCGTGGGATTCTCATCGTATGGCGCCCATCACCGAGGTGGAGGGGCGACGGCTCGCGCTGAGCAATCTGGAGAAGGTGCTGTATCCCGCCACGGGCTTCACCAAGGCGGAGGTCCTGCACTACTACGCGACCGTCGCCGACGTACTGCTGCCCCATCTGCGGGACCGGCCGGTGTCGTTCCTGCGGTACCCGGACGGCCCCGACGGCCAGGTCTTCTTCACCAAGAACGTGCCGCCCGGTACGCCCGACTGGGTCACGACGGCCGAGGTGCCCCGGTCGGAGGGCCCGGCCCGGATGGTGCTGCTCCAGGACCTGCCGAGCCTGATGTGGGCGGCGAACCTGGTGGCCGAGCTGCACACCCACCAGTGGCTCATCAGCGATCCGGGCCTGGCCGACCGGATCGTCTTCGACCTGGATCCGGGTGCTCCGGCGACGATCGTGGACTGCTGCGAGGTCGCCCTGTGGCTGCGGGAGCGACTGGCGGACGACGGGATCGAGGCGTACGCGAAGACCTCGGGGTCCAAGGGCCTGCACCTGCTCGCCGCGGTGCGCGACGCCTCGTCGGAACAGGTGTCGGAGTACGCGAAGCGGCTGGCCGTGGAGGCGGAGGAGGCCATGCCCCGGCTGGCCCTGCACCGGATGACGCGGAGCCTGCGCCCCGGGAAGGTCTTCGTCGACTGGAGCCAGAACGCCGCCCGCAAGACCACCGCCACCCCGTACACCCTGCGCGCGCGGGCCGAGCCGCTGGTGTCGGCGCCGGTGACCTGGGAGGAGGTCGAGGAGTGCCGGTCCCCCGAGGTGCTGGCGCTCAGCGCCCCGGACCTCGCGCCCCGCCTCCAGGACCACGGTGACCTGCTGGCCCCGCTGCTGGACCCGGCGCAGGCGGGTCCTCTGCCCTCACCCTGAGGGGCCCGGCCGCCACCGCCTTCACCGGCTCGTCGCCCCGCCCCCGTGCGCCACGGCCCCCAGGCCCCCAAGGTGCCCGCGACTGCGGGCCGCCCCACGTCACACCCGGGACCAGGTGTTCCGGTCCCGGGCCATGGCGTGCAGGGCCTCGACGTCGGCCGGCTTCAGCACCCCGCCGGGCCGGGCCAGGCTCTCCACGTCCCCCTCCGCCAGGACGCGCACCCGGCGCGGCGCCGACGGCACCGTGAGACGGGACGCGCCCACCACCACGAGCACCGCACGGACCTCCGCCGTCAGGGCGTACGAGGCGCGGGAGGCGTCGGCGCGGACACGGTTCAGCAGGGGCCGGGGCTCACGGCGCCCCAGGGACACCCGGGGATCGACGACCGTCACGCGCTGCCGCTGCGCGTCCAGGGTGTGCACGGCGAAGAGGCCGCCGGGGCCGATCAGCAGGTGGTGGACGCGGTCGCCGCCGGGCAGCGGGACGGAGTGCAGGGTGTGCCAGCCCGCCCCCTCCATGCGGTCCAGGGCCTCCCCCACCGCCTGTTCCGCCCCGAGGGCCCTGCGGCGGGGATCGGTCCGGAAGGGGAGGGGCACACGGCCGGGGTCGCGGTCGAGGGCGACGAGCAGGGCCTCGCCCGGGCGGTTGGGCGCGAGGTCGTCGTCGGGGTGGAGGGACAGGCGCGCGAGTTCCGCCGGCGTGGGGACGGGCGGCGGGCCGACGGACACGGGGCCGGTGAGGTACGGCGCCAGGGCCGTGAGCACGGCCTCCTGGTGGTCGGCGCCCAGGAGGTTCACGCGGGCCGCGTCCCGGTCGTACCAGGCGAGGTTCCCGCCGTCCGGGCGGCAGACGTACAGCCGCTCCCGGCCGTGCTGCCGGATCGGTATGACGCGCAGTCCGTCCATGCACCATCACCCCACGACCATGGGAACAGGCGGGGTGCTGCCGGGGCAAGAACCCGGCTACCGTGGGGAGCAGTTGGGCCCGCCGGGCGGCCGGCCCGCGGGCGGGTGGTGGGAGGCGCCGTTGCGTACCCGCAGGAGGCAACCCGACGTACCGGCACCGGACCGTCCCTGGGACGAGATCCTGCCGGGTCTGTGGATGGGCGGACACCAGTACCGGGGGCGCACCGGGCGGCTGGAGTTCGCGGTGGTGCGGCAGGAGTTCGATCTCGTGCAGACCCTGCTGCGGCTCCCCGGGCACGGCCCCGACGCGGAGGTCGAGCACCAGGTGTGGCCGATCCCGGACGGCCCGCTCGACGGCACGCAGATCGCCGGTGTCATCCGCATGGCCGAGGCCGCGTGCGAGGCGCTGGACCGGGGACGCCGCGTCCTGGTCCGCTGCTACCACGGGTACAACCGCTCGGGCCTGGTCGTCGCGCACGCCCTGATCCGCCGGGGCAGCACCGCGGACGAGGCGATCCGGCTGATCCGGGCACGGCGCTCGTCCTGGGCGCTGCACAACGACCTCTTCGTGGACTACCTCCGGGCGGGACTCACCACGGCCCGGCTGCTGGAGGACCTGACCGACTGAGCCGGGGGACCGCCGGAGCAGGCACCGAAGGGCGACCCGGTACGCAAAAGGGGACTTCCTCGCGAATAAGGTGTGTGCGCACCGGCCCACGAACCCAGGAGTGCAGTGCCCGCCAGCCGCCGTGCGCGCGCCGTCCGCCGTGCCGCCGTTCTCCTGTCGGTGACGGTGGCCCTCGCGGGCTGCGGTGACGACGGCGGGCTGCGCGGGGCCGGGGCGACTCCCACCGCGATCAGTCCGGCCCGGCTCTGGCCGGAGCTGACACCCGCCTCCAGCCCGGCCTTCAACCTGGGCGAGGTCGACCGGGAGGTGGTCAAGGGCGTCGCGGTGCCCGGCGGCGACATCCGTGCCGTGGACCCGGTGGCCGCCGTGCGCGCCGAGGTCGCCGCCCACCCGGACGACTACGCGGGCGACGAGGCACCGTACCGGGAGACGGCCCGCCGGCTGGCCGACTGCCCCGAGGGACAGGACCGGCAGGAGCGGGAGCGGGCGCAGAAGCAGAGGCAGAAGCGGGGCGAGCGGCAGGATCCGGACGCGGGCGGCTGCCCGCTCCTCGAGCCGTACTACCGGGACCTCACCGGGGACGGCCGCCCGGAGCTGACCCTGGGCTTCCGGCTGCTGCCGGAGAAGCTGACCGCCGTGCGCGTCTACACCGCGGACCGTGAACGCCTCACCCGGATCATGGCCTACGACGACGCCCTGAGCGGGGTCGAGCTGGCGGAACGGTCGGTGATCATCCGGTCGCCGTCGGAGGTCGCCGGGTACGAGTACCGGCTCCAGTGGACGTGGGACCCCGAGCAGCGGGCGATGCTGCTGACGCACGACGAGATGCTGCGCACGGGCGGGTCGGCGCACCCGAGGTCGCCGCAGCCCTCGCGGTCCGCGCAGCCGGGCGGGCCGTCGGACTCACCGGGACGCTCTGCCGCTCCGGAGCCGCCGGCGGGCGCTCCGTGAGACGTGTGCTGCCCCGCTGGGCCGGTCCGCTGGCCCTGAAGACGGCCGTGTTCATCACCGTGATGTGCTGCGCGCTGGCCGCGCTGCTCGGCGTGCTGGTGCACGTGCAGGTGACCGACCAGACCGTCGGCCAGGCCCGGGAGCTGGCCCTGCGGCGGCTGGCGGAGGCGACCGAGGCGTACGAGGCCGGGGAGTCGCTGCGGCGCCACGCGGGCGTGGACCCGCCGGAGCTGCCGGGCGAGCTGCGCCGGCTCGCCGTGTCCGGGGAGCGGGGCACGGTGGTCGCGGAGCAGGGCGGGCGGCCCGCGATGTGGGCGGCCGGGCCGCTGGACGGCGGGCGGGCCCTGGCGGTGTGGGTGGACTACTCCCAGGGCGAGCGCACCATCGACGGGCTGGACCGCGCGATCGTGTGGTCCTCCGGGCTGGCGATCGGGGCCACTCTCCTGTCGGGCGCCTTCGCGGTGACCCGGGTGACCCGGCGGCTGCACACCACGGCGCGGGTGGCCCGGCGGATCAGCGCGGGCGATCTCGACGCGCGCGTCGGGGACCCGCGGGCGAGGGACCGCACCCGGCCGCAGGACGAGGTGGCCGCGGTCGCCGCCGCGCTGGACACGATGGCGGCCTCGTTGCAGGGCAAGCTGCTCGCCGAACAGCGGTTCACCGCGGACGTGGCGCACGAGCTGCGCACCCCGCTGACCGGTCTGCACGCGGCCGCGGAGCTGCTGCCGCCGGGCCGCCCCACGGAGCTGGTGCGGGACAGGGTGGCGGCACTGCGCACGCTCACCGAGGACCTGCTGGAGATCTCCCGGCTGGATTCCGGCCGGGAGCGGCTGGAGCTCGACACGGAGTGGCTCGGGGAGCTGGCCCGGCGGGTGGTGCGGGCGTCGGGGACGGACACCGAGGTCACCGTCGTGCGGGACGTGGCGGTGGAGACGGACCGGCGGCGGCTGGAGCGCGTGCTGGGCAACCTGGTGGCCAACGCGCACCGGCACGGCCGGGGTCCGGTGACCCTGACCGTCGACGGGCCGGTGGTCACGGTGCGGGACCGCGGTGACGGCTATCCGGGGTACCTGCTCGCGCACGGGCCGCAGCGGTTCCGCACGGAGAGCGGTTCGAAGGGGCACGGGCTGGGCCTGACGATCGCGCTGGGCCAGGCCGAGGTGCTCGGTGCGCGGCTGGAGCTGGCGAACGCGCCGGAGGGCGGAGCGGTGGCCACGCTGACTCTCCCTCAGGAAGGTCCCGCGACCGCCGATGGAGTGATCTGACGGCTCCTCCGATGGCGCAGCAGGGCGGGCGAGCCTCCGGCGGCCGCTCCTAATGTGGCGAGAAGTCAGCTTTCCATGCTTTCGACCTCATATGGAGGTATCGCCATGTCCCTGCGCTCCCCCTTGACCCGCCGACTGCCCATAGCGCTCGCGGCCGGGGCGCTCGCCCTGGCGACCGCCGTCACGCCGGCCGTCGCGAGCGACGACGGCGGCCCGTCCGACGACACCCCGTGGAGCCAGCAGAACGGCACCGGCGGCAACGGCACCCAGCAGGGTGGCAACCAGCAGGGCCAGGGCAACCAGCAGAGCGGAAACCAGCAAGGCCAGGGCAACCAGCAGAGCCAGGGCACCAACCAGCAGGGCGGAAACCAGCAGGGCGGCAGCGGCGACTGGGGCCAGCAGAACGGCACCGGCGGCAACGGCACCGGGAACGGCACCCACCAGGGCGGCAACCAGCAGGGCGGCAACGGCACCGGCGGGAACGGTGACTGGGGCCAGGCGAGCGGCGGCAACCACGGTGACCAGGGCGAGTACCGGGGCGTCGTGACGGCGGACCGGCTGGCCCTGCGCAGCGCGCCCACCCGCGGATCGCAGGTCATCCGGTACGCGCACCGCGGCCAGATCGTCTCGATCTTCTGCAAGGTGCCCGGCGACAACGTCAACGGCAACCCGCTCTGGTACCTCCTCACGGACGGCACCTGGGCCTGGGGCGCCGCCCGCTACATCGACAACATCGGGCCCGCGCCACGCTGGTGCTGATGAGCAAAGCGCCCACAACGCACCAGGTGGGTAGGTTCCGGACATGAGCAAGGCCGGAATCACCCTGGCGGTCGCCGACCCGCCCCCGCGCACCGCCCGCCCGTCCGGGCGTCGCGGCATCGAACTCGCCCTGCTCGCCCTGGCCGTCCTGCTGTCGGTGTACGGGTACTGCGCGGTCGGCATCGCCGTGAACGGCACCGTCCCGCCCGGCGCCGCCGGTTACGGCGCCGGGCTCGGCGTGCTCGCGCTCGTCGCCCATCTGGCGGTGCGTTTCCGCGCCCCGCTCGCCGATCCGCTGCTGCTGCCGATCGGCGTGCTGCTCAACGGGCTCGGGCTGGTGCTCATCTACCGGCTCGACCTGGAGACGCCGGGCGACCGGGCGGCCCCGACGCAGCTGGTGTGGTCGACGCTGGGGGTGGCGCTGTTCATCGGGGTCGTGCTCGTGCTGCGCGACCACCGCGTGCTCCAGGGCTGCACCCGCCTCTGCGTGACCGCGGCGCTGGTGCTGCTGACGGTGCCGATCCTCTTCCCCGCGGTGAACGGCGCCCGCATCTGGATCCGGGTCGCCGGATTCTCCATCCAGCCCGGCGAGTTCGCGAAGGTGCTGCTGGCGGTGTTCTTCGCCGCGTATCTCGCCGCGAACCGCGAGGCCCTCACCTACGCGGGCCGCCGGGTGGGCGGGCTCCGGCTGCCGACCGGGCGGGTGCTGGGTCCGATCGTCGCCGTCTGGCTGGTGAGCGTCGGCGTGTTGGTGCTGGAGCGGGACCTCGGCACCTCGCTGCTGTTCTTCGGCCTGTTCGTCGTCCTGCTGTACGTGGCCACCGGCCGCACCGGCTGGATCGCGGTGGGGGTGCTGCTGGCGTCCCTGGGGGCGGTGGCGGTGGGCCGGCTGGAGCCGCACGTGCACCGCAGGATCGAGACGTGGCTGAGCCCGTTCGCGTCGATCGAGGCGGGCGAGGGGGCCAACCAGATCGCGCAGTCGCTGTTCGCGTTCGCCGAGGGCGGCCTGCTCGGCACCGGGCTGGGGCAGGGCCACTCGGTGCTCATCGGTTTCGCGGTGAAGTCCGACTTCATCCTCGCGACGGCCGGTGAGGAACTGGGCCTGGCGGGTCTGTCGGCGATCATCCTGCTCTACGGGCTGCTGGTGGAGCGCGGCTACCGGGCCGGGCTCGCGCTGCGCGAACCCTTCGGCCGGCTGCTCGCGGTGGGGCTCTCCTCCCTCGTGGCGCTCCAGGTGTTCGTGATCGCGGGCGGGGTGACCGGCCTGATCCCGCTGACCGGCATGGCGATGCCGTTCCTCGCGCAGGGCGGCTCGTCGGTGGTCACCAACTGGGCGATCGTGGCGCTGTTGCTCCGGCTGAGCGACTCCGCGCGCCGCCAGGACGACGGGGGTGCCGTCCGGTGACGCCGTACATCCGGCGCGCGGCCGTCTTCTGCGCCCTGCTGCTGGTCGCCCTGCTGGTGAACGCCGCGCGCGTGCAGGTGCTGCGGGCGGACGCCTACGACGACAACCCGGCCAACCGCCGGGAGACCATCGCCCGCTACGACCAGCGGCGCGGCGACATCCTGGTCGGCGGCCGGCCGGTCACCGGCTCACGGGACACCGGGGAGCACCTGCGCTACGAACGGACGTACGAGGACGGGCCGTTGTACGCGCCGGTGACCGGCTTCGCCTCGCAGGAGTACGGGACGACGCTGCTGGAGCACACCGAGGACGGGATCCTCTCCGGCACCGACCCGGCGCTCGCGCCGCTGCCGCTGTGGAACGACTTCACGCGTTCGCGCAGCGCGGGCGGGCACGTCGAGACGACGATCCACCCGGCCGCGCAGCGGGCCGCGTTCGAGGGGCTGCGCTCGCGCAAGGGCGCGGTCGCGGCGGTGGAGCCGTCCACCGGGCGGATCCTGGCGCTGGTGTCCGTCCCGTCCTACGACCCGCAGCCGCTGTCCGGGAACGGGGCCACGGCCCGCGAGACCTGGGCCCGGCTGAACGCCGACCCGGACCGGCCGATGCTGAACCGGGCGGTGCGGCAGACGTATCCGCCCGGTTCGACGTTCAAGGTGGTGACGGCGGCGGCGGCGCTGGACGCGGGTGTGGTCTCGGACCTCGACGAGCCGACGGACTCCCCCGAGCCGTACCGGCTGCCGGGGACGACGACCGGGCTGACGAACTCCTCCCGCGGCTGTGCGGACGCCTCGGTGCGGGAGGCGTTCGTCTGGTCCTGCAACACGGTGTTCGCCAAACTGGGGGTGACGACGGGGCTGGAGGCCATGACGGCCACCGCGCACGGCTTCGGCTTCAACCACGCCGGACTGCGCATCCCGTTCTCGGTGGCGCGCAGCACCTTCGACACCACCATGGACCGGGCCCAGCTGGCGCTGTCGTCGATCGGCCAGTACAACACCCGGGCCACGCCGCTGCAGATGGCGATGGTCGCGGCGGCCGTCGCCAACAACGGGCAGGTGCGGGAGCCCTATCTGGTGGAGCGCGCCACGCGGGCGAGCGGGAGCACGGTGACGACGGCCGGGTCGCGCGCGGCACGGCGGGCCATGCACCCGTCGACGGCACGGCGGATGCAGGAGCTGATGCGCGAGGTGGTGGAGGACGGCACCGGCACCAACGCCGCGATCCCGGGTGCGGTGGTCGGCGGCAAGACCGGCACCGCGCAGCACGGCCTGGGCAACTCCGGGACCCCGTACGCCTGGTTCGTCGCCTGGGCGCAGGGCGAGCGGGACGCCCAGGCGCGGGTGGCGGTGGCGGTGGTGGTGGAGGACGCGGCGGCGAACCGGCGGGAGATCTCCGGGGGCGGCACGGCGGCGCCCATCGCGCGGGCCGTGATGGAGGCCGTGCTGAAGTAAGTCGGCGTATCCCGGCGGCATTTCGCGCCCACTGGGCGAGACGGGGGTGCCGGAACGGCACGTTCCCGACTTACCGTCCGCGGCATGACCGACACCGCTGCCCACGAACTCGCCCAGGTGAACATCGCCCGTCTGCTCGCCCCGCTGGACTCCCCGCAGCTCAAGGACTTCGTCGACGCCCTCGACCCGGTGAACGCGGACGCCGAGGCCGCCGACGGCTTCGTGTGGCGCCTGGTGGGTGACGCGGGCGACGCGACGGACGTGCCGGTGTTCGGGGACACCTGGCTGATCGTCAACATGTCGGTGTGGCGCGACCTGAAGACGCTCACCGCCTTCATGTACCGGGGCCGCCACCGCGAGATGCTCGCCCGCCGGCGCGAGTTCTTCGCACGCATCGAGGAGGCGATGGTCGCCCTGTGGTGGGTCCCGGCGGGCCACCGCCCGACGGTGGCGGAGGCGGAGGACCGCATCCTCCACCTGCGCGCCCACGGCCCCACCCCGTACGCCTTCACCCTCCGCACACCCTTCCCGGCGGGGGCGGCGGCACCGGTGACGGGCGAGGCACCGGAGGGGCTGGGCTGCTCGGCGGTCTAGAGACTTTCCGCCGGTCGGCGGACTGCCGAACGAGGCCCCGCGCCTGCCGGCTCGGCCCGGCCCCGGGCCGGACCCGTCAGGGCGGGTGCGGCGGGGGCAGCGATCAGGGATGCGTCACAGGTCGCCGCGCTGGAAGGAGCGGGCCGCGGCCATGACTTCCTTCTGGCGGCCTTCGCTGATGGCCTCGATCGGGGAGGCGTCGTCCAGCTGGGGGTTCATGCCCATCATCCAGGCGCGTGCGATGTGGGGGTTCTCGCAGTTGGCGATGAAGTGGAAGACCTGGCAGGCGGCACGCAGGCGGTTCTCGGAGTCGATGCGTGGGGTGTTCAGGCCCCTGGCCCACCGGCCCACCTGCTTGTGGTCTTCGATACCCGCGATATAAGCGACGACTCGCTGGCTGAAGGTGTCCTGGAGGAAGCGGGCCATCTCGGCCGGTGTCTGCTCGGCCATGTCGCGCAGGGCGCGGGCCTCGGCTTCCGCGGTGGACTCTCGCTGAGTCTGCATGGTCTCCTCGTTTCCCCGCCGGCCGTTGGGCAGCAGCGAAGGACGCATCGCGCTCAAGGCGCTAAGGCTGTGTGTGCTGTGAGGACCGGACGGAGCCCGCGGCCGCCGTGGGGCATGCCGTGCTCGCTCGTGTCCGGCCGGCTGCTTCGCGCAGCGCACCACGTCAACCGTGAGGAGACAAGCACGGTGAGAGACGTGCTCGTTGCGCCTGGCCGGTGCCGCGGGGCCGCTCGTAAGGGTCGGCCTATCTGTCGTGCACTGCTCAACATGCGTGCTCCTCCGGTGCGTTGTGTGGTCAGCCTACCCGTTTACGGTGCGCTCACTCTATGCTTTTGCCCCTTCAAAACACCCTTGATTACCACCTCTGGTGCTGCAGGAAGGACGTGAGCTGCGGTTTCCTCCGGATGCAACAGGTGGCAACAACCTGCCACCGGCCATGCTGGAGGACTCGAACGGACTACGCCCCGTACGACCGCCTGACGATCCGCTCATCTGACCGTCAGGCCGTACTCCTCGGCGACTTCCCGCAGCGCCGGGTCCTCCACCTGGATGGGCCGCCGCTCGACCTCCTTCAGCTCCGTGTCCCGCCAGATCGCCCAGCAGCGCCGGCCCCCGTAGCTGGAGCGGTAGGTGAGCCCCTGGAAGAGCTGGTGCTGGTCCTGATTGCGCCGGCTGACCGCCCACGCCGCGATCTGGCGGGTGACGTTCCGGTCCCTGCCGTGCAGGTGCTCGTCGGTCAGTGGGCCCTCGATGTCGAAGGCCTGCAGTTCGGTGCGGAGCTCCCGGGCCAGCACGGCCCGCGTCTCCTCCGTCTCCAGGTCGAGGAACTGCGCCCGGTGGACCGGGACGAGACGCACCAGGATCCGGCTGTCGCGCCAGCTGGAGGGGATGTCCCGCAACGCCATCTGCCCGGGCCCGGGGGCGGTGCCCGCCATGAGCCCGCGCACCTTCGGGGAGAGCCGGAACTTGGCCAGGCCCTCGGCGTAACAGCCGGCCGGCCGGGAGGCGCAGTAGAGAGTCCCGTACGAGAACAGGCTGTACCGGCCGGCCGACGAACCCTCGAAGGTCTCCGGCTCGACCTGGTTGTAGCTGATGGGGGCTTCCACCCACCCCAGACGCCACACTCCGTCGTCCGGGGCGGCCTTGACGGTGACGGGCAGCAGGGTCATCGCGGCTGCTCCTGTCCGCTGATCGTGATCCCTTCGGGCCGTGTCGTCCGCGGTGCGGGCAGAGGGCGGGAAGGAGCGGAGAGCGGGCCGGCTAACGGCGCAGTCATGGATCCTCGCTGTGCGCAGTGACGGAAAAAGGGATGACCGGTACGACCGGCGTGAAGGAAAGATTCTCTCGCCGCGGGCCCGGGACGGACGACGTCCACGGGCATCTGCCGCGGCGCACGGGCGGAGCGTTGAAGCACAGGGGCGGCGCATGGATCACAACCGGTCGTGATGCAACCGGAATGCCACGGTTCCGGCCTCTCCGGCGGCCAGCAGGACGGAGGACTCGACGTCGCGGGGACCCTGCACCGCCTTGAGGGTGTGCACGGGTGAACCGGTCGCGATCCGCAGCAGGGGGCGCGCGGTGCCGGCGTCCCAGATGTGGATGCCGGTCGCTCCCGTCGCTGCGAGAGCGGTCCGTTCCCCCGGCAGGCGCACCACCGTCACGGCTCCGAGGGCCCCGTCGTCGCACTGCAGTTCCCGCACCGCCCGTCCCGTGTGCACGTCCCAGAGCTTCAGGGTGCCGTCCTGTCCGGCCGCGGCGACGAGCAGCCCGCCGTCGTCCGGGGCGAGGAACGCCAGGTCGTTGATGATGTCCTGATCACATTTCAGGGTGGGTCCGTCCTGCTCCAAAGTGTCGGCGTTCCAGATCCTGATGTTCCCGTCGCTGCCGCCGGACCCCAGGAGACTCACCCCGCGCCCCAGATGGGTGGCCAGGCACCGGACGGTGAACCGGTGGTCGGGAAGGTCCTTCACCAGTTCGCCGGTGGCCGGCTGCCACACGCAGACCCGGCCGTCGGCGCTCCCGCTGGCCAGCAGGTCGCCGTGCGCGGACGGCAGGGCCACCAGGGCCCGGACGGGCAGGTGGTGGCCCTCCATCGGTGTGCCGGTCCGCCGCCGCGTCCCGGGGTCGACGCACACGATGCTGTGGTCGGCCAGGGCGGCGGCCAGCAGGAGCCGCCCGGCGACCCGCGGCCAGGCGAGGGCGGCGACCCGGTGCCCCTTGAGCAGGGTGAGCTGCCGGTCGGCCGCGAGGTCCCGCACGACGACCCGCGACGCCCGGGCCACGGCCAGCAGGTGCGGCGGTGCGGGGGACAGCGCCCCGGCGGTGACGTCGTTCCAGGTCCGGGGTGGCTGCCCGAAGGTCTCCCGGTCGGCGGTCCAGGCCCGGACGATGCGGTCCGCGCCCGCGGACAGGACCTTGCCGTGGGCGGAGCCGGGCACCGCGGTCAGGGCGGTAACCGGTGCGCGGTGCGCGGGCAGGACACCCTCGACGGGGGTCAGTCCGGGCAGCCGCCACAGGCGCAGGGTTCCGTCGCCCGCGCCGGACACCAGGGCCGGGCGCCGCTCGTGGGAGGTGAGCAGCAGGGAGGTGACGGGCGCCGCGTGCCGGCCCACCGACGTGACGGCGTCGCGGACGGTCAGATCGCACAGCGAGACGCTGCCGCTCTCGTCGGCCACGGCGTAGGTACCGGGCCGGGGCAGGGCCAGCAGGGCGCGGACCCGCCCGGCGTGCCGCGAGTGCACGGCCGAGGCCTTCCCGTCCGACCAGGACACGGTGGCGTCCTCGGTGAACAGCACCCGGTCTCTTCCGTCCGGCATGCCCACGGCGCACAGGACGGCCCGGCGGTCGCGCAACGGTGGTACGGGGACCTCGTGCGGGCGGAACCGGCCGGTGTCGAAGGCGGTGACCGTGCCGTCGCTGAAGGCCGCCAGCACCCGCGGGAGCCGGCCCTGCTGCCGGTGGCAGGTCAGGGAACTCACCCAGGTCCGCTCCCGGCACACGACGACGTTGCGGACGAGTCTGCCGCCCACGGCGTCGACCGCCGCCACGCAGCCGTCGGTCCCGGCTGTGACGACCAGCCCGCCCTTGAGCGCGACCAGATGGCTGACGGCACCGGAGTGGACCTTGATCGGGGTGTGTGCCGGCCGGCCGTCCAGGTGCAGGACGCGCACGGTGCCGGACGCGTCCCCCGCCGCGACCGCGGCAGGTTCGCCGGCGGCGTCGAGGACCGTGGCCAGGGACGTCACCTCGGTCCGGCCGGCCGTCCACGCCGGGGTGGGCCGGGCGATGTCGCTCCACAGCGGCGTCACCGGGACCGAGTCCAGCGTGGGCCGTGCGGTGGTTCCGGGCCGCTCCGGCGAGAAGGGGACGGACAGCACCATGCTGGCCAGCCGGGACAGTGGGCCCGTGCCCCGCGCGACGGGCTCCAGAGCGGCCCAGGTCTGCAGCCAGGGCCGGCTCGGCGCTCCCTCGCCCCCGGCCGCGAGGAGCCGGGCCACGCCCGCGCTGCTCTCCCAGGCGAGCAGGGCCGGCGGCACATGGTGGTCGTCCAGGACGTGGCCCTCCGCCGCGTGCGCGGCCAGATGGCGGCGCAGGTAGGGGTGGGGGGCGATGGTGGGGTCGCTGGGCACCAGGTCCAGCAGGGCCGCCGCGATCCGCCGCTGGATCTCGGCCTGGCGGCCGTCCGGTGTGTCAGGCATCCGGCCCCTCCTCGGCCAGCAGGTCGGTGTCGGGGTCGAGCAGCACGTCCGCCAGCTCCTCGTGCGCCGGCCGGTACACGCGCCGGTCGTCCTCGACGGCCTGGGCCAGGTAGCCGTTCAGCCGGCTGCCGAGCAGCTTCTCGATCATCCGGTCCCACTGCCCGGCATCCAGCGTGTGCGGGGAGAGGAAGACTCCGGCGATGGCCGGCCAGACCTCGCCCCGCGGCACGCCCTGTCCCTTGGCGAAGGCGGCGGCCTTCAGGAGGGCCAGGGCGTACTGCGGGGGCAGTCCGTCGGCCTCGGCCATTCTCAGGTCGCGCTGGAGCAGGCCGCGGATGCCGCTCGTCAGGGTCCTCTTGTACCAGTCCTCGCTGCGGGCCAGCGCCAGGGGATCGTCCGCCCTGCGCAACTGGTCCCCGGCCAGCCGGGCGTCGATGAACGAGGGCCACACCACGTCCACCACGCGTGACACCACCTCGTCGACGGCGTCGTGGTCGAGAGCGTCGCCGATCAGGGCTTCGAGGTAGAGCGCCATGTCCGTTCTGCTTCCGGCGCCGTCGGTGTGCTCCACCCGCGCGGCGGGAAACGCGTGCCGCAGCGCCTGCAGCAGTCCGGGGCCGTCGTCCCGGGGCAGGTGCGGGGCGTCGTCGACCGTCCGGCTGGCGCGGACCCCGACCAGCAGGCGCACGGCGGGCAAGCCGGGTTCGGACGGCCGGCGCGTGCCGGGGACCAGCGTTCCGCAGTAAGGGGCGAGCGGGGCGAGGACGTCGCCGATGATCCGCGCCTGCTCGTGGGCCTCGTCCAGCCCGTCGAGGACGATGGTCACCGGCCTTCCGCACGTGCGTACATGGTCCTGGAGCTGCTGCGACCACACCGCGACCGGGTCGTCGGTGGCCTCGACCTCCTTCCTGGTCACCCCCAGGGCCACCAGCAGGTCACCCGCCACCCGGGCCGCGTTGAGGTTCCGGGCCGGCACGGCGGCCGTCACCGCGCCTTCCGGCGGGACCGTGTCCTCGGGCGAGAGGCCCGCGGCCGTGGTGAACAGCGGCGTCCGCCGGAACGCCGGGTTGCTCAGGGTGACGGCGCGTGCCAGCACGGCCGATTTCCCGCTGCCGGCGCAGCCGCTGATCAGCAGCACACCCCGCGGTGACCGGAGGAACGCGGCGACTTTGCGGTTCAGTTCCTCACGTCCGCGGAAGTACCAGTTGGAGTCGTGCTCCTGCGGCCTCCCCGTCGCCCGGTCCAGCCAGTATTCCGCCGACAGCGCCCCCTGTTCGACGGCCGCGGACTGCCCCGGGACGTGGACGTAGCCGGGATTGGGCAGGCACGGGGACGGCTCGTGGTCGCCCGCCTGGATCAGATGCTGGAGTTTGAACTTCTTCGAGTCCGCCGGAGGCAGGTGGCGGGCGTACTCGTGCATGAACTCCGGCACGCTGAGGTGCGGCGTGGTGATGCCGGCCGTGCGCCGCAGGTACCGGAGCGCGTCCTGCAACAACGTCGGGAACCGCAGGACCTCGATCTTGGTCTTGATGCCGCAGGTGCCCAGCACGTCGATCCGGGCCGACGCCAGGCGGCTCGCCCTGATCTCCTTGTGCACGGCGGCCAGATCGGACTGCAGGTTGCCCGCGAAGCACGTGTTCACGATCACGAGGACGTTCTCGACGTGCGAGTCCAGCGCCGCGGCGATGATGTCGGCCGTGCGCACGGCCGTGGCCAGGGGGCGTCTCTCCTCCGTGGCGGGCAGCCGCAGGAAATGGGTGTCCGCGGAGGCGGCGATGCCGTGGCCGGTGATGAACAGGGTCAGGGCGAGGCCCCGCAGTTCGCGGACGTTCTCCCGGCGCAGGAAGTCCTCGACGTCGTCCCGGTGCCGCAGTCCCGGCGGTAAGACCTGACGGAAAGGGGGGAGCGGTCCCGGCGTCCCCCACCACGTGCGCACCGCGTCCAGTTGCCGGTCGATGCCCTCGGCGAACTCCTCGGCGTTGTCCTCGTCGTCGTAGTCGCGGACGGCGACGGTCAGGAGAACCCGCTCTCCCGGCTCCTCGTCAGCCGCGTCCGGGAGACCGTCCCGAACGTCACCCCCCGTGTCCAGCATGTCACTAGTGTGACAGTCATGAACCACTCCGGGGGCGGGACCCTTCCAACTTCCCTTCCGCACACCGAACCCGGCCTGGTACCGGCCGTCACGCACGACGCCGTCGTCATCGTCCCGGGCATCATGGGCAGCGAACTGTACGACACCGTCGCCGGCAGGACGATCTGGGGCCTGGCGAACGGCAGTTGGCTCGGCAGGGCCTGGCTGACCCGCGACGGGCTCGCTCCGCTGCGGCTCACCGACGAGGAGCGGGCCGGCGACCACAGCCGCGTCCGGGCACGACGTCTGCTGCGGACCCCGGCCTGGAGCCCGTTCCTGCGCGGTGTCGAGCCCTACCACGCCCTCGTCCGCACCGTGGAGAACACCACGGCGCACCCGGACGCAGTCATGACGTTCCCCTACGACTGGCGGCTGTCCATCGAGGTCAACGGGCGCCGTCTGGCCGAGGAGGCGCGCGCCCACCTCCAGCGCTGGCTCGCCCACCCGGCCCAGTCGGCGGCCCGTCGGCAGGCGGTCGACGAACGGCCGGCCCGTCTGGTCTTCGTCGCCCACTCCATGGGCGGCCTCGTCACGTACGCGGCCCTGACCCTGGGGGGCGACCGGGATCTGCTGGACGACACCCGGGGCGTCATGACCCTCGGTACCCCCTTCCAGGGTTCCGTGGTGGCCGCGAACATCCTCAACGCCCGGCAGGGAGGGCCCCTGCCGCTCCCCCACACCCGCCTCGCCCGCGCGGCGGCCACCATGCCCGCCGTGCACGAACTCCTCCCCCGGTTCCTCTGCCTGGAGGACGGTCCCGACGTCCGGCGCCTCACCGCCGTCGATGTCGCCGACCTCGGCGGGGACAAGGACCTCGCAGCGGCCTCGGAGGGCTTCTTCAGCTCCCTGTACGCGCACGAACTCCCCCGCCAGCGGCCCGTCGTCGGCATCCGCCAGGACACCGTGCAGTCCCTGAGGCTCGTCGACGGTGTCGTCCACGCCTCCGAGTACTGCTTCCGTACCGACGGGGACGGGGAGGTCAAGCGCGATGCCAACGGCGCTCCCCTCCGCTACCGCGTGTGGGGCGACGGCACGGTCCACCGCGGGTCGGCGTCGCTGCTGCGCCGGACCGTTCCGGTGTCCGCCCAGCACGGCGCCATCGCCCAGGGCCGCGAAGCCCGCCGGATCGTCGCCGACTTCCTGCTGGAGGACGACCACCTCGGGCCCGATCAGGCGGAGGACGGCATCGGCCTGAACGTTCCCGACTTCGTCGGGCCGGGCACGGCGTGGGACTGCTGCGTCACCGGCACCGACGACCCCGCGCAGGTCGAGTGCGTCGTCTCCGCGGCCGAGGGGGACTGGCGCAGGCCCGTCCGCCTGGAGGCGGGCGACGACGACCGGCTGCACGCCGAGGTCACCCTCCCACGGGAGGGGCTGTACCGGGTCACCGCCCGGTCCGAGACCGGTCCGACGGTGACCCAGCTCGTCTTCGCCGGAGCCGAGGACGGGAATGGGGACGGGGACGCGGACGGGGACGGCACCGGGGACTGACGACCGCCGGATAGACCGTTCGTCAACAAGTCGTGCCGGAGGGATTGACGGTCTTGCTGACAGGCAGTCTCATAAGTGGGGTGAACCACCGGTAACCCAAGACGCCCATGAGGTGGAACCGCCATGACGACCCTGACGGAAGCCGACGCGCTGGACGGTCTGCGGGACGCGCTCGGCCTGCTCAAGGACCGCGAGCAGGTCGCCCAGCGGCTGCTCGACTCTTCCGCCAAGCACTCCTTCGACCCGGACAAGGAGCTGGACTGGGAGGCGCCCTTCGAGGAGGGCAAGTGGTTCTGGCCTCCGGAGCTGGTGTCCCTGTACGACACCCCGATGTGGAAGCGGATGAGCGAGGAGCAGCGCATCCTGCTGTCCCAGCACGAGGCCGCGGCCCTCGCCTCGCTCGGTATCTGGTTCGAGATCATCCTCATGCAGCTGCTGGTGCGGCACATCTACGACAAGGCCGCGACGAGCGCCCACGTGCGGTACGCGCTCACCGAGATCGAGGACGAGTGCCGGCACTCCAAGATGTTCGCCCGGCTGATCACCCACGGCGGCACCCCCTGGTACCCGGTGAGCCGCGTCCACCAGCAGCTCGGCCGGCTGTTCAAGACGATCTCCACCACGCCGGGCTCCTTCACGGCCACCCTGCTCGGCGAGGAGGTGCTCGACTGGATGCAGCGGCTGACCTTCCCCGACGAGCGCGTCCAGCCGCTCATCCGCGGCGTCACGCGCATCCACGTCGTCGAGGAGGCCCGCCACGTGCGGTACGCGCGTGAGGAACTGCGGCGGCAGATGGTGACCGCGCCGAAGTGGTCGCAGGAGTTCACGCGGATCACCTCCGGGGAGTTCGCGCGGGTCTTCTCGGTGGCCTTCGTGAACCCGGACGTCTACACCAACGTCGGCCTCGACAAGCGCGAGGCCCTCGCCCAGGTGAAGGCGAGCGGGCACCGGCGGGACGTGATGCAGCAGGGCTCGAAGCGGCTCACGGACTTCCTGGACGACATCGGCGTGCTGCGCGGCGTGGGACGGCGCCTGTGGAAGTCGTCCGGGCTGCTGGCGTAGGACGGGGGCCGGGGACGGACGCCGCGGGCGGGTTCCGGGGCCCGGCGGTTACGCTGCCTGGCATGACCCCGCAGGCCCCCACCCCCGCCTACCGGCGGCTGAGCGTCGAGGAGCGCCGCAGTCAGCTCCTCGACGCCGCTCTGTCCCTCTTCGCCCACAGCGCCCCCGAGGACGTCTCCCTGGACGACGTGGCGGAGGCGGCCGGGGTGTCGCGGCCCCTGGTGTACCGGTACTTCCCCGGCGGCAAGCAGCAGCTGTACGAGGCGGCCCTCGGATCCGCCGCCGACGAGCTGCGGCACTGCTTCGACGAGCCGCACGAGGGCCCGCGGCTGCCCCGGCTGTCCCGGGCCCTCGACCGGTACCTGACCTTCGTGGACGAGCACGACGCCGGGTTCAGCGCGCTGCTCCAGGGCGGCAGCGTCGTGGAGACCTCCCGTACGACCGCGATCGTGGACGGCGTGCGCCGGGCCGCCGCCGAGCACATCCTCAGCCACCTGGGGGTCGCCGAGGCCGGGCCCCGGCTGCGGATGACGATCCGGATGTGGATCACCGCGGTGGAGGCGGCCTCGCTGATCTGGCTCGACGAGGACAAGCAGCCCCCGGCCGGGGAGCTGCGGGACTGGCTGGTCGAGCAGTTCGTGGCGGGCCTGGAGGTGACCGGGCGGCGCGACCCGCAGACCGAGGAACTGGTCCGGGCGCTGGCGGCCGACGGCTGACCGGCGCCGCCCCGGGCGGGCGGCGGGCCCGGGACGGCACCGCCCCCGGGGAGGCGGCGGACGCGGGACGGCCGGGCGGATGACGGACACTGGTGCCGTGAAGAGCCAAGACACCCCCTTCGAGGGCGGGCCCATGGACGGCCGTGTCCTGCCCGTGCTGCTGGGCATGACCGGGCACCCGCCCAAGACGTACCGCATCCCCGTCCCCGCGCCGGACGGCGGCCCGGAGACCGTCCTGGTCTACCGGCGGACGCCCCGCGCGCACAGCGGACGGACGGGTCTGACCCGGGGGTGGA
>NZ_JAAGMD010000240.1 GCF_010548465.1 Streptomyces sp. SID14436
CCCGGCGCCGGGCCGTCCGGCCCCGGCCCGAGCCGGACGGCCCGGGATTCTCCCTGGTCGTGCTCGCCCCGCGGGACGACGTGGCGGTGCACGCGCCTCACCCGGGTGCCGCCGAACCCCTGCTGGCCTCCGGGACGCCGCACCTGTACGCCGGGGTGGTGGAGGGCACGGGTGTGGTCGGCCCGCTGGTCCTGCCCGGCGAGACGGGTTGCGCGGGGTGTCTCCAGCAGCACCGCGTCGACCGTGACCCGGCCTGGCCGCGCCTCGTCGCCCAGTGGCGCTCCGGCGGCCGGCGCGGCGTCGGTGCCTGCGACCTGGCCCTGGCGACCACGGTGGCCGGCCTGGCCGCGGCCCATGCGCTCGCCTTCCTGGACGGCCGCGTCCCGTCGAGTGCCGGCTCCCGCTGGGAGGTGTCCGCACCGGGCCTGCACTGGCAGTCCCGCCCGGTGCCGGCCCATCCCGGATGTGTGTGTGGAGCAGCACAGAAAGGTAAGGAGGAACACCCCTCCGGGGACGGGCGGGAACGCGCGACAATGGGCGGGCAAGGACCGCCCGAGGAGTCACGCCGCCAGGTGGACGCGAAGCGGTCGGCAGGGACTTGGAGGGCGCATGTCTGATCTTCCCCGGAAGGCGGTCACCCGGACCGCCAAGCTGGCCGCGCTCCCGCTCGGCATCGCCGGACGGGCGACCTGGGGGCTCGGCAAGCGGATCGTGGGCGAGTCCGCGGACCTCGTCGGCCGGGAACTCCAGCAGCGCACCGCCGACCAGCTGTTCAAGGTCCTCGGGGAGCTGAAGGGCGGCGCGATGAAGTTCGGGCAGGCCCTGTCGGTCTTCGAGTCCGCGCTGCCGGAGGAGGTCGCCGGACCCTACCGGGCCGCGCTGACCAAGCTGCAGGAGGCCGCCCCTCCGATGCCGACCCGCACCGTGCACGCGGTCCTCGAGGAGCGGCTCGGCGAGGACTGGCGCGACCTGTTCCTGGAGTTCGAGGACAAGCCGTCCGCCGCCGCCTCGATCGGCCAGGTCCACCGGGGCGTGTGGCACGACGGCCGTGAGGTCGCCGTCAAGGTGCAGTACCCGGGCGCCGGCGAGGCACTGCTGTCCGACCTGAACCAGTTGAGCCGGTTCGCCCGGCTGCTGGGTCCGCTGGTCCCCGGCATGGACGTCAAACCCCTGATCACGGAACTGAAGGACCGGGTCTCGGAGGAACTGGACTACGGCCTGGAGGCCCAGGCCCAGCGTGCCCACGCGGACGAGTTCACCGACGACCCCGACGTCGTCGTGCCGGACGTGGTGCATCAGGGCGAGCAGGTCCTGGTCACCGAGTGGATGGACGGCATCCCGCTCTCGGAGATCATCTCGGACGGCACGGAGGAGCAGCGGGACCGGGCCGGCCAGCTCCTGGCCCGCTTCCTGTTCTCCGGTCCGGCCCGCACCGGGCTGCTGCACGCCGATCCGCACCCGGGCAACTTCCGCCTGCTGCCCGGCGGCCCGGAGGGTGAGGACGACTGGCGGCTCGGCGTCCTCGACTTCGGCACCGTCGACCGCCTTCCCGGCGGCCTGCCCGCCATCATCGGCGAGTCGCTGCGCATGACGCTGGACGGCGAGGCCGAGGCGGTCTACGCGATGCTGTGCACCGAGGGCTTCGTCAAGGAGTCCATCGAGCTGGACCCGGACGCGGTCCTCGACTACCTGCTCCCGATCATCGAACCGGCCCAGGCCGACGCGTTCACCTTCACCCGCGGCTGGATCCGCACCCAGGCCGCCCGCATCGCCGACCCCCGCTCCCCCGCCTACCAGCTGGGCAGCAGGCTCAACCTGCCCCCGGCCTACCTGCTGATCCACCGGGTGACGCTGAGCACCATCGGCGTCCTGTGCCAGCTCGGCGCGACGGTGCGGCTGCGGGACGAACTGGAGGAGTGGCTGCCGGGGTTCGTCCCCGAGGAACCGGTCCATGAGGAGCCGGCCGCGGAGGCGTGACGAAGCCGCCGCGTGAGGCGGCATGCCCACACCGGCGGGCGGGTCACTCCCGTCCCGCCGCCCTCACCACCACTCGGCGTCCAGGCGTCCTTCGATCGCCCTGAGGTTCTCCCGGGAGCAGACCTCGCAGTAGTGCCGCCGGACGCCGCCCTCCACGGACAGCGTCCAGCTCACCGGCGGCCCGTCGGCGGCGGCCCCGCAGCGGGCGCACAGCACGGTCCCGGGCTCCGTCGCGGAACCCTCTCCGTCGGGGCCGTCGGGCCGAGTCGTCACCCGCCGACCATAACCCCGCGCTCCGCGGGCGGCGCGCACAACGCGGCGCGGGGCCGGTCCGTTCGGCACGGACCGGCCCCCGCGGAGAAGGGCGCGGACCTCCCCCGTCGGGGAGGGACGCTGCGCATGGCGTCGGCTACTGCATGACCGCCATGGCGAGCGCCCGGCGGGCGCGCCGGGAGGCGCGCTCGGCACGGCGCTGCATCCGGCGAGCGGTCACCAGGCGCACGGCCTGGCGCTCCCGCTGCGCCTCGTCGAGTCGCTCGTGCATATGGGCACGGGCCATGGCTTCGGGGATGAGTTGCATCTCTCGGGTCCTGTTCTGGCGCGAGTCGTTCGCGCCACTGGTGGTGAAGTCTTCGGTCGCGGAGCCGGAGGGCTCGTGAGCGGACGGGATCATCGGGGCCTGCTTCTGGGGGTCGTGCGTGAGGGGACGGTCGATCGTGCCGGGGGTGTTCATGCCGTGACCGGGTTCTTGCGCGGACGGCCACGCGGCCGCTTCCGGGCGACGACGACGCCCTGGACGAACAGCTCCCCACCCCAGACGCCCCACGGCTCACGCCGCTCCTTGGCACCGGCGAGGCAGGCCTCGACCAGCGGGCAGGTACGGCAGAGGGACTTGGCGTACTCGACGTCCGCCGGCGACTCGGCGAAGAAGACCTCCGGGTCGTAGGAACGGCAGGGGACGGGCACGCCGAGGTTCTCGATGGCGTCGTCGAGCGCGGTGAGCGCGGTGAGCGGAGTCAAGGTCGGGTCCTCCGTGGAGCCAGGCTTGGGGATCGTGTCGGAAGGCGGTACGGACGGGGCGTGCGCTTCGAGTTGCACGGTTCGTCTTCCTCGTCTGGTCGTTTCCGGCCGGTCGGCCGGTATGGCGGCTGGTACCGGGTTCTGCTCTCTGCCCCGAGGCGCCTTCTTCGGCGTCGTCCACCGTTCGTGGACAAACAGAAGGGCCGCGGATCCCGGATGGGGTTCCGCGGCCCTGAAGGCGCCGGCCTGATCAGATCAGGCTGGATCACTCCAGGGTTCTGGCCCACGGAAGGCCCACATCAGGTGGTGCTGCGTCGTCTGCTCCCGGAATCCGGCACCGGCTGCCGCAAAGGCATAGGCCTCGGCCTGTGCCACTACTGCGTCCAGTGCCTCGGTCGGTCGCGCATCGCGCTCACGGACGGCAAGGCCCGCGGGAGCAAAGGAGGACGCCAGGTGCGCGGCACGGATGCCGGACACACCGGTGCCCTGGTTCGAGGCGCCGAGCATGCACACGGAGACGGCCGAGCGATCGGTCAGTTTGACGACGGAGTTGTTCTTGATGCTGATCACTGGGCTCGCCTCCTCTCGGCGCATCGGGGACTGGGACGAGCCAGTCCTGCGGATGAACAAGTACAACACGGAATCAGGGCCTCCGAGAAGGCCTCCGTTCCCGTGCCTAAGAACCTATGGGGATTCCCGGCGCCTGCGCAAACTATTTTTTCGACGAGTTGGGATCAGTCCTGATCCTTGCCCCCGACGGCCTCACGGCCTGCGCAGATGGCCAGCACATCGGCACCGTAGCGGCGCAGCTTGCGCATGCCGACGCCGGGGATGCGGGCCAGCTCGTGCTCGTCCTCCGGGTCGGACTCGGCGATCGCCATCAGTGTCTTGTCGGTGAAGACGCAGAAGGCCGGCTGCCCGCTGCGGCGCGCCTGCTCGGCGCGCCACTCCCGCAGCCGCTCGTAGAGTCCCTCGTCCATGTCGGAGGGGCACTCCTCGCACCGCAGCAGCTTCAGCTCGCCCCCGTCCGTGAGCGTGCGGCCGCAGACCCGGCAGCGGGCGGGGCTGCGCTGCCTGCGCACCCGCCCCGGCAGCGCACCGGAGGGCCCGGCACCCGCCGCCGCGCCCGGTACGCCGC
>NZ_JAAGMD010000270.1 GCF_010548465.1 Streptomyces sp. SID14436
CGCCGCTGGGCCGGCCGTCCCGACGCGCTGGGCGCCGCCGCCGGACGCGTCCTCGCCTGCCGCGGCGGTGTCCAGGACCGCGAGCCGGTCCTGGCCGCCCTCCGCGAGGCGGTACGCGGCGAGGGCCCCGACGCGACCACCCTGTGGACCCTCGTCGACGGCGCCGGACGCCTCGGCATCACCTGTGCCGCCCCCGTCCTGCGCCACGTCTACCGCGAGACGGCCTCGTCCCACCTGCGCGGCCGGACCGCCCGGGCCCTGGCCGCGACCGACCCCTCCTTCGCCGCCGGACTCGCCGTCGAGTGCCTCTGGGACTGCGAGGAGTCCACCCGCGAGATCGCCGCCCGGCACGCCGGCACCGGCGACTCCCGCGTCGTCGAACGCCTGCGCCGCCTCGCCGCCGACCCGGCCGAGGAGGCCGAGGTGCAGACCGCGGTCCGCAGCCGCATCGGCCCCGAGGAGCCCGCCGTGTGAGACGCCGCGCCCCTCCGTACCGCCCGCCGGGAGTACGGAGGGGATGCGGTACGGAGGGACCGCGTCAGCGGCGGCGTACGGCGACGAAGCGGACGGGCGTGCCCGGCGGCGCCTGGGCCGCCGCCGGGAGGTCGTCCGGGTGGACCACCGCGATCACCGGGTAGCCCCCGGTCGTCGGATGGTCGGCCAGGAACACCACCGGTGTCCCGTCCGGCGGCACCTGCACCGCGCCCAGCACCATCCCCTCGCTCGGCAGCTCCTCCCGCCGGGCCCGCTCCAGCGCCGGCCCGGTCGTGCGCAGCCCGATCCGGTTGCTCGCCGGGGAGACGCGATACGTCCGGGACGTGAAGGTGCGTACCGCCAACGGGGTGAACCAGTCGTCCCGGGGGCCCGGCGTCACCCGCAGCACCAGTTCCAGCGGGGGAGCGGGCACGGGGGCGACGTCCACCCGCGCGGGAGGCGCCGCCGGGGCGCCCAGCGGCAGCACGGCGCCGTCCGTCAGGGGCGCCGGGCCCAGTCCCGACAGCAGGTCCGTCGAGCGGCTGCCGAGCACCGGATCCACGGCGATCCCGCCGGAGACGCCCACATAGGCGCGGACACCGCAGCACGCGCGGCCGGCCTCCAGTACCTCCCCGGCCCGCACCCGGACCGGCGCGCCCCAGGCGGCCGGACGGCCGTCCACGGTGACCGCGCACGGCGCCCCGGCCACCGCGACCGTCACCGCCGAACGGGGGCGCAGCGCGCAGCCGTCGACGGTCGTCTCCAGGACGGCCGCGTCCGGCGCATTGCCGACCAGCCGGTTGACGAGCGCCGCCGCGGGCCCGTCCAGGGCCCCGGAACGCGGCACCCCGAGGTGGGCATGGCCCGCGCGGCCCTGATCCTGCACCGTGGTCAGCGCCCCGGCCCGCACCACTGCCAGCGCACGGTCCGTCATGCCGCCCCCACCGCGCTCGCGGTGCCCGCCCCCGCCGCCGGAATCTCCGGCTCCGGGCCGTCGGCCGGCACGAAACGCACCCGGGTGCCCGGCACGAGCAGCGCCGCGGGCTCCCGCGCGGGATCCCACAGCACCACGTCCGTCGTACCGATCAGCTGCCAGCCGCCCGGCGACGTCCTCGGGTACACCCCCGTGTAGGGCCCGGCCAGCGCGACCGAACCCGCCGGGACCGCCGTGCGCGGTGTCGCCCGGCGCGGGGTGTCGTAGCGGCCCGGCAGCCCCGTCAGGTAGCCGAAGCCGGGGGCGAAACCGCAGAAGGCCACCCGGAACTCGGCGCGCGCGTGGATCCGGGCCACCTCCGGCACGGACACCCCCCAGTGCGCGGCGACCTCCGCGAGGTCGGGGCCGTCGTAGCGCACCGGGACCTCGACCGTGCGCGGCGGGGCGGGAGCCGCCGGCGGGAGCCGGGTCGCGGCCAGGTCCGCGGCCAGCCCGGCCGGGTCGGCCAGGCCGTCCAGCAGCACCGTGCGGGCCGCCGGCACGATGTCGCGCACCCGCAGGGAGCCCGCCTTCCGGCGGCGCAGCAGCTCCGCGTGCAGCGCCTGCGCCTGGTCACCGGAGGAGACCTCGACCAGCAGGGCGTCCGTGCCGACGGGCAGCACCCTCATGCGAACGCCTCCAGCCGCAGCCCCGCCGCCTCCAGCCGGCCCCGCACCAGCCGGGCCAGGGCCACCGCGCCGTCCGTGTCGCCGTGCAGGCACAGAGACCGCGCCCGCACCTCGATCGGCCGCCCGGACAGCGCCTCGACCCGCCCCGAGCGGGCCAGGTCCACCGAGCGGGCCGCCACCGCCGACGGATCGGCCACCACGGCACCGGGCACGTGGCGCGGCACCAGGGTGCCCTCGTCGGTGTACGCGCGGTCGGCGAACGCCTCCGTGACCGCCGGCAGGCCCGCCTTCGCGGCCACCTCCAGCAGCCGGGAGCCTGGCAGGCCGAGCACCGGCAGCGCGGGGTCCGCCAGCAGGACCCCGTCGACGACCGCCTCCGCCTGCTCCTGGTCGTGCACGACCCGGTTGTAGAGGGCGCCGTGCGGTTTGACGTAGGACACCCGCGAGCCCGCCGCGCGGGCGAACACCTCGAGCGCGCCGATCTGGTAGGCGACCTCGGCCGCGAGTTCGGCGGGCGGCACGTCCATCGCGCGCCGCCCGAACCCGGCCAGGTCGCGGTAGGCGACCTGCGCGCCGATCCGCACCCCGCGCGCGGCCGCCAGGTCGCACACCCGGCGCATGGTGACGGGGTCCCCGGCGTGGAAGCCGCAGGCCACATTGGCACTGGTGACGACCGACAGCAGCTGCTCGTCGTCGGTGAGCCGCCAGCGGCCGAAGCCTTCGCCGAGGTCGGCGTTCAGGTCGATCGGGATCATGGGACTCTCGTGTCTCCTTCCGGTGGGACGCGGCGCGGGCGGCCGCGTCAGAGCACCCGGTACCGGTCGTCGCGGGCGTCGGTGAGGAACGTGCGGCCCGGTGCGTGGGTGATGGCGAACGGCGGACGCGAGGCCGTCACCGCGGCCTGCGGGGTCACCCCGCAGGCCCGGAACACCGGGATGTCGTCGGGCTCGGCGTCCACCGCCTCGCCGAAGTCGGGCCGGGCCAGGTCGTCGATGCCCAGGGCCGCGGGGGCGTAGCCGCCGAACGCGCCGCCGAAGGCGCGCCGACCGCGCGGACCGAGGGCCCGCAGCCAGCCGAACGGCCCGTCGTCCTCGGCGCGTTCGGCCGGGGCGGGCCGGTGCTTGTCGGTCAGGGTGCGTGGGGGAGGGGGTGTGCTCATGGGCGGGCCTCGCGGACGGGAGTGAGGGGGGATGCGGACGGTGGTGCTGAGCGGGTGATCAGCGGGCGACGAGCGGGTCGCTCGGAAGGTGCCGGCGCGGGCGTGGGGGAGACGCCGTGCGGAGCAACGTAGAGGATCGTTGAACGATCCTTCAATACCCTTGTTGTCCCGGCCTCCGGCATGCGGTTGAATTCCGGGCATGGCAGAGCAGTTGAGCGGACTGGCCGGCGACCGCGCCCTGCTGGGCCGGACCAGCACCGCCGAGCGGGTGTCGGCCATCCTCAGGAGCCGGATCGCCGACGGCTACTTCCCGCCCGGGACACGGCTGTCGGAGGACGGCATCGGCGGCGCGCTCGGCGTCTCCCGCAACACGCTCCGCGAGGCGTTCCGGCTGCTCACCCACGAGAGGCTGCTCGTCCACGAGTTGAACCGGGGCGTGTTCGTGCGGGTGCTGGCGGTCGAGGACGTGGAGGACATCTACCGCACCCGCCGGCTCGTCGAGTGCGCCGTGGTCCGCGGGCTCGACGCCCCGCCCCACCGGCTCGACGCGCTCGACGCGGCGGTGGAGGAGGGACGCCGGGCGGCCCGCGAAGGTGACTGGAAAGGGGTGGGTACGGCCAATATCCACTTCCACAGCGAACTGGTGGCCCTCGCCGGCAGCGAGCGCACCGACGAACTGATGCGCAGCGTCTTCGCCGAACTCCGCCTCGCCTTCCACGTGGTGGACGAACCGCGGCGGCTGCACGAACCGTACATCGCACGAAATGTCGCCCTCCTCGAGGCCCTGCGGTCCGGGGACCTGCGGCACGCCGAAGAACTGCTCGCCGGGTACCTCGACGACTCGCTGGAACGGGTGGTGGAGGTGTACCGGCGCCGCGTCGGGGGCGACGGCGGCGGCGGTACGGACTGAGCGGACGGCGACTCTGGCGGCGGTCTCCGCGCCACCCGCCGGCCACCCGCCGGCCACCCGCCGGGCCCGGGTGGCGAGCGCCGTGGGTCGAGTGACGGGGCGCCGTGGCGCGGTGTGCCGGGCTCCGGGCTCCGGGCTCCGTGCCCGTGCTCCGTGCGACAACCGTGACGCCGGGGCGCATCTGCCTCGTTTGGGTCCTTGTCAGACCGAGGACCTAGTCTGTGCACCGTGACTTCGCCTGCATCGACGGACAGCGTTCCGCCCCAGCTCAGCGCGGGGCCGCGACCCGCGCCGGGTCCGGCCGCCGACGAGGGTCTGGCGCGGCGGCTGCGCGCGCTCGCGTGCACCGCCCCGCTGCACGATCTCGACGCCCGCAAGGCCAATCTGGCGGGCGAGTACTCGGTGTACGGCATGGCCGAGATCGCCCTCGCCGCCATCGATCTGGTCACCCTGAACATGGACTTCGACACGGGCGCCGACCACGACCAGATAGTGGCCCGGCTGATCCCGCGCATCGCCGCCCAGGCTCCGCGCCGTTCCGCCGCCGAGCACGAACGGGTGGCCTGCTGGGTCCTGGAGAACCTGATCAACGTCGGCAGCGTCGACCGCGGCTTCCGCGCGGTGTACGGCGTGTTCGGGGCCGACGGCACGTACGTCCGCCGCGACTACGACTTCAAGCTGATCGAGGAGATCCCCGGCCCGGGCGGCACCGTCTACCTGCGGACCACCGACGAGGCCGTCAACGTCCTCGTGGGCGCCCTCGACACCGATGTCACCAGCGCGCAGATCGCCGCCGAGGTCAAGCTGGAGGTGCTGATCAGCCGGGGCAGGCTGGCCGACGCCCAGCTCGCCGCCGAGCAGGCCCGCTACCGGACCGTGCAGTACAGCGAGACCCTCCGCCGCGCCCTGGACGCCACCCGGCGCAACGTCCGGGCGGTCGACTGGCTCAGCACCGTGCCCGACATGATCGCCGAGGCACTGGACCACGTCGCCGACCGGTACCGCCACGAGAACGCCATCCTCACCAACATCCGCAAGGCCCGCGACGAGTCCGAGGACCCCGAGCACAAGCGGCGCGCCGCCGAACTCGTCGACATCGTCAAGGACTGCATCCGGCGTCACACGCAGCTGCAGTCCCGGCTGCTGGAGGCCGGGCCCCTGTTCCGCGCCGAGCAGGACCGGCAGGCCTTCGCCACGCCCACCGCCACCTCGGGCACCGACCTGTACGGCCACTTGCTGTCCCCGCTGCTCCCGATGCCCGTGGAGCGGGCGGTGCGGGTCACCGACGCCTTCTTCACCCACGGCACCGGACTGCGCACCCCCGTGTCGGTCCGCCTCGTCGACCTCGTCGACATCCTGCTGACACCCCCCGTCGAGCGGGAGCACCTCGGCGCCGAGATGCCCGAACCGGACCTGATCGCCACCCCCGACGACAGCCGCTTCAGCGAGGAGCAGCTGGCCGCCGCGACCGAACTGCTGGACCTGCCCGCCGACGCGCCCCGCAGACTGTCCGGCCTGCTCGCCGAGGCCCGCCGCCAAGACCCCGAACTGCCCTACCTGGTGGCCCTGCTGGCGGTCCATGCCGCCAGCCCGCCGGTGGGCACCGCCTACCGCCAGGGCGAGCGGACCCTGCTGTTCGCCGTCGACGACGGCACCGAACTCGACGACCCGGAGTTCGGCGGCGCCGACCTCATCGTCGGCACGGCACTGCTCGACGCGGCGGGCATGGCGGCGGACCGGACGGAGGCCGCATGAGACGCCGCCCGGTGCCCATCCGTTCCCGGCCCGCGCCGGCCGGGGGCGCCGCCGTCGGTTCCCCCGGCCGCGCCGGTGCCGTCCGCCCCGTCGTCCGCCGCCCTCACCCCGACGTCCCCACCGCCCACCCCGTCGTCCCCACCGTCCGAAGCAAGGAGCGCCGACCGTGACCGAGCATGCCGAGTGGAGCGAGGCCGAGGCAGGTGCGACAGCGGCCGGCCATGCCGTCACGCCCGCCGACGCCGCCGACGCGGCCCGGCTCGTCGCCTTCGGCCTCCAGCCCAAACTGCAGCCCGCCCGCGACCAGGAGTACGCGGACCTGCTGCGCCGTTACCGCGAGGACCCG
Source organism: Streptomyces sp. SID14436 (assembly GCF_010548465.1). GTDB lineage: Bacteria > Actinomycetota > Actinomycetes > Streptomycetales > Streptomycetaceae > Streptomyces. The sequence continues at coordinate 6,247 of NZ_JAAGMD010000270.1, forward strand.
CCGTTCGCGCGGCTCGCCGACGCCGTCGCCACCGGCCTCGGACTGGTGGTGCTGGAGGTGTCCCCCCGCGCGGGCATGGCCGTGACCGCGGCCGAGGACTCCGTGTTCGCCGTCCGCATGGGCGACTACGCGCGCCGCACCTCCGCCGACGGCGGCGACCGCTTCCTGCACGGACTCGCCCACCTCGCCGTCGCGGCCCTGGCCTTCCCCCGCCCCGAGGACCTCGCCGACGACGGCTACATCGGCCGTGTCACGGTCAACGGCGTGGACGCCTTCGTACGCCAGGCCTGCCACCGGCTGGAGGAACGGGCCGCTGAACAGGGCGAGATCACCGACCCGGTGAGCGACGCGCCCGGACTGGAGGCCGCCTGGCGGGTGTGGGCCCGCCGCACCGCGACCGGCGCGACCAAGGACGCCCGCCGGCTGTCCGGCTCCACCACCGGCATCGTCGCCAAGGCCGTCACGTTCCTCACCGACTCCGGCTTCCTGCAGCGCACCGGCGACGACGGCGGCGGCACCTACCGCACCACGGCCCGCTACCAGCTCCAGGTGCGCGACATGGCCGGCAGCGCCGCCCTGGCCGAACTGCTCGACCTGGGCGTCGTCCCCGTCACCGACGGCACCCCGACCCTGCTGCCCCCCGAGGACGGGGACGCCCTGGACCTCGTCGCCGACGCCGGCCTTCCCTTCCACTCCGCCTGACCGCCCCGCCCGCCCCCCACGAAGCCTCACGAGAGTCCGCCATGTACGAGCTGTCCCGGGTCCGCCTCTACTCCATCGGACCGGCCGGCGCACGCTACGCCGACACCGTGCTCGACCTGCGCGGCGTGGGCGGGACCGTGCCCGACCCCGCGCCCACGCAGGCGGAGTTCTTCGAGGAGGAGCCCGTCGGCCCGCCGCGCCGCCCCGCCCCCGCCGGGGTGCTCTTCCTGGAGAACGGCGGCGGCAAGTCCGTCCTGCTCAAGCTGATCTTCTCGGTGATGCTGCCCGGTCACCGCAACACCCTCGGCGGCGCCAGCTCCGGCGTGCTGCGCAAGTTCCTGCTCGCCGACGACTGCGGCCACGTGGCCCTGGAATGGCAGCACGTCCAGACCGGCGAGTGCGTCGTCGTCGGCAAGGTCAGCGAGTGGCGCGGCCGCCAGGTCTCCAACGACCCGCGCAAGTTCGCCGAAGCCTGGTACTCCTTCCGGCCCGGACCGGGACTGAGCCTCGACAACCTCCCCGTCGCCGAGTCCACCGCCGTCCGGCCGCCCGTCGAAGGCCAGTCGGGCGCCCGCGGCCGGCGCCGCACCATGAAGGGCTTCCGGGACGCCCTCACCGAGGCCGGCAAGACCTACCCGCACCTGGAGGTGCACTGGGAGGAGATCCACGAACGCTGGACCGAGCACCTCGGCGACCTCGGCCTCGACCCCGAACTCTTCCGCTACCAGCGGGAGATGAACGCCGACGAGGGCGAAGCCGCCGGCCTCTTCGCGGTCAAGAAGGACTCCGACTTCACCGACCTGCTGCTGCGCGCCGTCACCGACACCCGCGACACCGACGGACTCGCCGACCTCGTCAGCGGGTTCGGCAACAAGCTGGGCCGCCGCGCCGAACTCATCGCCGAACGGGACTTCACCGCCGGGTCCGTCGACCTGCTCGGCCGGATCGTGGAGGCCGCCGACGCCCGCGCCCGGGCCCGCGAGATCCACACCGCCGCCGAGCGCCGCACCCGCACCCTGGCCCGCCGGCTGTCCGCCCGCGGCGCCCGGGAACGCGTCCGGGCCGCC
>NZ_JAAGMD010000299.1 GCF_010548465.1 Streptomyces sp. SID14436
GGCGGCGCGCGCCGCCCCGGACAGCTCGCCGAGGCGCTGGTCCAGGGCGAGTTCGTCCGCACCGCCCGGCCGCGGGAACAGCCGCAGCCCCCACACCTGGGGCAGCAGCGCGGGCAGCTGGGCCCGCTTGGGCCAGGACCGCAGCCGCAGCGGGCGGCCGGCCTCCAGGGCGGTGCGCAGCACCTTCAGCCGGACCAGCGCGTACCCGGGGTCGCTGTCACGGCCGGTGGACTGGGCCGGGATGACGGGCGCGGCCGTGCGGCTGCGGGGCAGCGCGCGCTGGGTCAGGGCGTGCGCCGCCAGCACCCGCCGGCTCCGGCCCCACCCGGGCGGCAGCACCAGGTGGGCGAGCCGGACCAGGCGCGGGTAGTGCTCGACGAGGGCGGCCTCGGCCTGCTCGACGTCGACGGCCGGACCGGCGGACGCGGAGGCTGCGGGGCGCTGGGCGACATCCTGTGACTGCACATACCGCAGAACGAGCGAACCCGAGGATGGTCACCTGACCGTGTGCCGTCACGTCCCGCCGGACGCGGGTGCCGTGTCCCGTCCGGGCTCGACCAGCCCGTGGGCGTACGCGGCCAGGGACCGCCGGTAGCGGGGGAGATGCCCGGTGAGCGCCTCCAGGACGAGCGCGAGCCCCTCCCGGTCACGGCCCAGGTCCGACAGGCCCACCGCCGGCACGGCCCGCACCGCGTCGTCCGACTCGTCCTGCGGAGCGTCCCGTTCGGGGCGCGGCAGGGCGACGCCCTCGGCGGCCCTGCCGGTGTTCCGCAGCGAACTGGCCGGCCGGATGCGCGCCCGCCGCGCCTTGTACGGGCGCCGCGCCGCGAGACCCCCGTCCAGCGCTTCGCGGTGCAGCGGGACCGCCCGGTCCGAGTGGCCCGTTGAATCCCAGGCGCAGGCCCGTTCGAGCGGGCCGTGCGGGCTGCCGTCCGGCAGTTCGGCGACGAGCGCGTCGATCACCGCTTGGAAGGCGGGCCCCTCGTCCTCCCCGGGGTCCTCGAACGTGGCCCAGGCGGCCGTCACGCGGTCTTCCCAGTCGGTGCCCATCGGGGCAGAACCCTCGCACGGACCGGCCGTCCGCGGAACCGGGATTGAGTGCTCGGGCCGTTTCAGCCGTATCGGAGGCGGAGAGCCCCTCGCCGGGGCTCCGTGCGGCATGTCGCCGGAAGGACCGGAGGAACATCATGAGGCTGACCCGACCGATGCTCGCGCTGACCGGCGTGGTGGCGGCACTGGCGCTGGCGGGCTGCGGGGCCGGCGACGACGGGGAGCGGGACCTTCCGCCCACCGCCACCGGCAGCCTGGAGCACCTGGCCGCCGAGGCGAAGTGCGACCCGGACATGCAGACCGACGCGGACACGATCCGCCAGGCGATCTGCAAGAAGGGCAAGGAGAAGTACATCCTCGCCACCTTCGCCACCGACCGCGGTCAGCGCGAGTGGATCGACACGGCCAAGGACTACGGCGGTCTCTACCTCGTCGGCCGCAAGTGGGTCGTCGTCGGCCAGGAGAAGGTGCTGGAGGACCTGCAGGGCCGGCTCGGCGGTGACGTCGAGGAGGGCATCGACCACAGCACCATGGACCACGGCGGCGGTGACGGCGGCGACCAGAAGGGCGGGCACGGCAAGCACGCCTCCGGCCATGCCGGGCACGGCGGCTGAGCCGTTCGCCTCCCGCGCGCGGGACGGGAAAACACCAAAGGGCCGGTGGCGGGGAATCCCGCCACCGGCCCTCCCGCCTGTGCGGTGAGGCGGTGGAACCGCGGACTACGTGCAGTCCCTACCGGTGTTGATGCACTCCACCACCTCGTTCATCAGCTGCTCGTCCATGACGTTGATGAAGTCGTTGTGGTCGGTGATGGGCTTGTGCAGCTGCTCCGGGAAGCTGTCCACGGCGTACGGGTTCCGCACCTGACCGTTCTCGATGGTCGGGGTGGGGATGTCGTACACCAGCTTGACCTGGAGCTGCGGAATGGCCTGGAAGCCGTTCGGGCAGCTGCCGTCGGCCTGGACGAAGGCCATGTGGTCCCGGTGGTTGGCGCTGTCGATGTTCTGGCCGTCCCAGCAGCTCTGGAAGTTGGACGTCCGGACCACCTGGCTGCCCTCGGGGCACAGCGGGTACTTGTCCGTCGACTGCCGGTCCTCGAAGCCGGTGCAGCTCCAGGAGGTGTTGGCGTTCGCGGTGCCGTTGACGAAGGACTTGGCGTCACCGGTGATGATGCGCAGGAACTTCGGCATCGCGACGACGTCGCCCTGCTTGTTGCCGACGAACTTCAGCTGCGCCTGGGCCGGCTTGAGGATCCGGCCGATGTTGCCCTCGGCGCCGCCGCCCTCGTCGTTGGCGTCGAACTCCTCGGTGCCGTCCTGGAGGCGCAGCACCGGCCAGTAGTAGGTCGACTTGTCGCCCTGGTTCTGGCAGGAGGTGTCGGCGTTGGCGAGGTCCTCGTCGCTGGAGAACGCGTCGTTGTCCTGGTTGCCGACGTAGTCGTGCACGTGGTGCGCGCCGTTGCCGACACCCGGGGCCGCGATCAGGTTGTCGCTGTTGAACAGGTTGTTCTCGTTGGTCCCGCAGTCCGTGGTGAACGTGCCGGTGGAACCGCTGTCGCCGTTGGCGGGCAGCCCGTTCGGCAGGTTGCGGGAGTTGGGCTGGACGTCCTCGATCTTGATGAAGTCGTCCGCGACCGGCCCGGCGACACCGTTGCCGTTGTCGTCCGGCTGACCGCCGCCGTCCTGACCGCCGTTCTGGCCGCCGTCGTTCTGACCGCCACCGTTCTGACCGCCGTCGTTCTGACCGCCACCGTTCTGACCGCCGTCGTTCTGGCCTCCGCCGTTCTGACCGCCGGCCGGGCGGCCGGTGCACCCGGCCAGCCGGTCCAGGTCGCCGGGAGCCTTGCCGCCGGCCCGGTTGATCTGCAGCTTGATGCGGTCGAGCAGCACCTTCCGCCGGTCCTTGAGCGGACCCAGAATGGAGTTCTGGACGAAGTTCGCGTCCCCGGCCTGCGCGCGGCGCGTGGTGACCAGGCGCTGGTAGGCGTCGGTGATCTGCTGGTCCATCGAGGCCAGTTCGCCGTCGACCTCGCCACGCGCCCGGTCCGGCACGTTGCGCAGCTGCTGGCCCACGTCCGGACAGTAGATCGTGACGACCTGCGACACGTTCCGTTTCGTCCGGTTGTCCGGCGCCTTCTCGTGCGCCGATGCGTAGAAGTTCGCCCAGATCAGCCCGCCCCCACCGAGCGCTAGGGCCGCCGATGCGGCTATGGCCTTGGTGGCCAGCGGCGTACGGCGTTTTCTTGTGTTGCGTCCCATGGAACTCCTCTGACTTCCTTGCGGGGCATCCCATTGCGGGGCATCGAGGCGCCCGACAGGAGTGAAGCGGCGCCCTTGAGTACGGGAGCCGCCTCGGGGGTGTTCACCCGTCCCGGAAATCGTCGACAACTTCGTACGGACCAGGGGTTTCAACAGGCCCTGTAATACCGGGAGTTGTGAATCACCCACCCGGAGTGGGGGACGGGGTCGGCCATCACCGTCCACGGCCGGTAATGGCGGACCCCACGGGTGAATAGCGTGACAACGGCCCCCGCACGCCGGTTGTCTGTGTCCGGGAGGTCCGTCCCGGTTCGCGGAGGATGCGCCGCCCGTGGCGCGGCCGGCCGCCTACGCCCGGCCGGCCTGTGCGAGCACCTTCGCCTCCGCCTCCGGGTCCAGCCAGGCGTAGGTCCGCTCCGGGTGCCGGGGGACGGTGCCGCCGAGGCCCCGCAGCCACCGCCAGGTGTCGGCGACGGTGTCGGCCACGGGACGGCAGCGCAGACCGGTGGCGACGGCCCGGGACACGTCCGCCCCGAACAGGGCGTCGTACCCCTCGCTGCCCGGCGGCACCCACACCGGCAGTTCGGTCCATGGCTCGATGCCCGCGGCGAGGATCACCTCCGGTTCGGTCCAGCGCAGTTCGGCCGTCCCGCCGGTCACCTCGGCGCAGGCCCGCAGCAGTTCCTCCGTCGTCGCGTGGCCCTGCGGGGACGACAGGTTGTACGGCCCGCTCAGCCCCTGCTCGGCGGCTCCGAGGATCCAGGCGGCCAGATCGCGGGCGTCGACGTACTGCAACGGCAACTCCCGCGGGCCCGGGGCGAGGACCGGGCCGCCGCGCGCCATGCGGGTCAGCCACCACGGCAGCCGGCCCACGTTCTCGTACGGCCCGAGGATCAGCCCGGCCCGCACCAGCAGCGACCGGTCCGCGCCGAAGGCGTCCACGGCGGCCAGCTCCCCGCCCCGCTTGTCGCGCGCGTAGTCGGTGCGGTCCGCGTCGGCGCGGGCGCCGTCCACCACCGGGGCCCGCTCGGTGTACCCGGCGGGCGGCGCCCACGCGTACACCGAGCAGCTCGACACGTACACGTACCGTGCCGCGCGGTCGCGCAGCAGCCGTGCCGTGTCCCGCACGGCCCGCGGCGCGGTGGACCAGGTGTCGACGACGACGTCCCAGTCACCGGGCGCCTCCTCCAGCGCGGCGAGCCCGTCCGGGGCGGTGCGGTCGCCCCGCAGGGACCGCACCCCCGGCGGCGCCTCCTGCCGGCCCCGGTTGAGGACGGTCACCTCCCAGCCGCGGCCGAGGGCCGCCTCCACCACGCTCCGCCCGACGAACTCCGTACCGCCCAGCATCAGAAGTCTCATGCCGGTGACTCTGCCCGGCCGGGCGGTCAGGAGGAACGGCACTCTGCCGACGGCAGACAGCAGACGGCAGACGGCAGACAGCGGGCGCCCGGCAAGGCATTCGGCGCGCCTCGGGGTCAGCGCCCGGCCGGCGGCACGTACTGGTAGCCGACGCGGCGCACCGTGCGGATGGTGGCGCGGTGCTCCGGCCCCAGCTTGCGGCGCAGCCGGGCGACATGGACGTCGACGGTGCGGCCGTCGCCCACGTGGCCGTAGCCCCACACCGTGCCGACCAGCTGGTCGCGGGTGTGCACCCGGTGGGGGTGGCCGACGAGATGGGCGAGCAGCTCGAACTCCAGGTAGGTGAGGTCGAGTTCCCGGCCGTCCACGGAGGCGGTGCGCCGGGCGGCGTCGATGCGGATCAGGTCGTCGCCCCCGCCGGGAACGGCGCCGTCCGCGCCGTCGGCACCGGTCCGGTCCGTCGCCTCCGGCACGGGCACCGGGAACGGCGGCTGCTGGTCGGCGGGGACCAGCACCAGGTAGCCGACCATCGGCGGCTGCCCGGGCAGGACGGGCAGGGTGTGCTGCGGCGCGGGCAGCCAGGTGGCCCCCGGCGGCAGCAGGTCCGCCACGGTGACCACCTCGTCCCGGTCGACGGCGCGCAGCCGGTGCCGGGGGCGGGCGGGCGGCGCCGTAGCGGTGCGCGCGGCGGGGGAGACGGTGCGGGAGGCGGTGACGGAGGGCAGGGAACGGGAGGTCGCCATGAGGGATCAGCTCTTTCGCGCGAGGAATGCGACGTGCGTCGGGAGGGACGACGGCCGCGCGACGAGCGGCGGACCGTCGAGGACGTACGCGGTTCGCGCCGGGAGACCGGGGTGGTGTGTGCTCTACCGGGCCGGCGCGTGCGACGCGCGACAACACACCCGGTCGAAGTCGTGGTGCTGCCGGGAGGGCCAGAAGGGCTCGAGGTCGTGGCGACCCGTCGCGACGGACTTCCGGTGGCTGGCCATGCCTCCATTGAAGCAGACCCGGCCCGCCCGCAGGAGCCCGTTCCCACAGCTCGGACACCCGCCCGGCCCGCGACGCCGCGAGGGGGCGCCCGCCGGTACGGCGGACGCCCCCTCACGGACGGCGGACGGCACGGATCAGACCTGGCCGGCCTTCTCCAGCGCGGTGCAGCAGGTGTCGACCAGCAGCCGCGTCACCACGTACGGGTCGACGTTGGCGTTGGGACGGCGGTCCTCGATGTAGCCCTTGCCGTCCTTCTCGACCTGCCACGGGATGCGCACCGAGGCGCCGCGGTCGGACACGCCGTAGGAGTACTGGTCCCACGGGGCCGTCTCGTGCAGCCCGGTGAGGCGGTCGTCGATGCCGGAGCCGTAGTTCTTGACGTGGTCCAGCGGCTTGGAGCCCTCGCCCAGCGACTCGCAGGCCGTGATGATGGCTTCGTAGCCCTCGCGCATGGCCTTGGTGGAGAAGTTGGTGTGGGCGCCCGCGCCGTTCCAGTCGCCCTTGACCGGCTTGGGGTCCAGGGTCGCGGCGACGCCGAAGTCCTCGGCGGTCCGGTACAGCAGCCAGCGGGCCACCCAGAGCTGGTCGGCGACCTCCAGCGGGGCCAGCGGGCCGACCTGGAACTCCCACTGGCCGGGCATGACCTCGGCGTTGATGCCGCTGATGCCGAGTCCCGCCTTCAGGCAGTTGTCCAGGTGCGCCTCGACGACGTCCCGGCCGAAGATCTCGTCGGAGCCGACACCGCAGTAGTAGCCGCCCTGCGGGGCGGGGAAGCCGCCCTTGGGGAAGCCGAGCGGGTGGCCGTCCCGGAAGAAGGTGTACTCCTGCTCGATGCCGAAGACCGGCTCCTGCGCGGCGAACCGCTCGGCCACCTCGGCCAGGGCGGCCCGGGTGTTGGACTCGTGCGGCGTCATGTCGGTGTGCAGGACCTCGCACAGCACCAGGACGTCGTCGCCGCCGCGGATCGGGTCCGGGCAGACGAACACCGGCTTGAGGACGCGGTCCGAGGCGTGGCCCTCGGCCTGGTTGGTGGACGACCCGTCGAAGCCCCAGACCGGCAGGTCGGCGCCCTTGTCGCCGTCGCCCAGGATCTTCGTCTTGGACCGCAGCTTGGCGGTCGGCACGGTGCCGTCGATCCAGATGTACTCGGCCTTGAAGCTCACGGTCCACATCCTTCGGGGTGGTCTGGGCGCTTGTGCGGGTGCTGCCGCGCCGCGCCCCGGGGGCGCCACGCTGATGCCCGAAGCCTGACAACGGGCGATTTCCCGTCCATTGCCCGCAGGTGAATGCCGTGTTACCGCCGACCGCCGACCGCCGACCGCCGACCGCCGACCCCCGATCACCGGCCACCGAGGGAGGGCCATGGGCACCGCATGTGCCCGCCCCGCGCCGCATACGGTGCGTCCGTCAGACGCGGCGTCCGCCCCGTGACGGGCGAGGGCCCCGCCGCTCCTGGCCGGAGCGGCGGGGCCCTCGCGGGACGGCGGTCCTGAGCCGAGGCGTGGCCGAATCACGCCTCGCCCCCCGAAGAGGACCGCCGCCGGGGAATCCCTGACGGCCCGGGCGTCACCCCACCTTCTCGATCACGGCCCGGCGGATCAGGAACTTGCCGGGCTCCCGGACCTGCTCGAAGGCGGCGTCGTTGAGCAGCACGCAGCTTCCGGAGACGGAAGTGACCTCCACCGTCGTGGACTTGTTGTTGTCCAGGTTGGTGACTTTCAGCTTGGTGCCGGCCGGGAACTGGTTGCTGGACGCGGCCGGGGCGCCGGCCTCACCGGAGAGGGTGACCGTCGAGCCGTTGCACACCTGCTCGCCGGCCGCCGCCGCACCGTCGCCGCCCGGGTTCTGCGCGGCGTCGCCGCCGCCACCCGCCTGCTCGTCCTGCGCGGGCTGGGACGGCGCCGCGGGCTGGCCGGCCTGGGAGCCCTGAGCCGACTCCCCCACCGCGCACCCGGACGCCTCCTGCTTGCGCTTGATCTCCTCGATGACCGCCTCACGGTTGGCGATCCGGGCCTCCGACTGGGCGTCGGGGGCGGCCCGCTGGCCCTCGATGAACTTCTGGTTGTTGCCGAGCGCGGTGGCCAGACCCTGACACACGGTCGAGTCCGCGGCCGACTTGACGGTCGGCGTCTGGGCGGCGTTCGACGTCGTCGCCATGACGAAGGCGCCGCCTCCCGCCACCGTCGCCGCGCTCAGCAGCAGCGCCAGCTTCTTCTTGGGACCGAGAGTTCTCCTACGCGACATGCGCGCCTCCTGAAGAGAGGTGGGGGAGCGTACGCCGCTATGTACGAGATACCGAACGGAGTTACTCAGCGGTCGGTCCAAGTCCGCGAAGTAACCTGCGTCACACCCGCGTTGGGGGCGGGCGGCGCTACCGGGACAGCGCGTCCCGCACCGCCTCCTCGCTGCGGCCGACCACCGCGGTGCCGTCGTCCGCGGTGATGATGGGCCGCTGGATCAGCTTGGGGTGCTCCGCGAGCGCCGTGATCCACCGGTCCCGCGCACCGGCGTCCCGCGGCCACTCCTTGAGCCCGAGCTCCTTGGCCGCACTCTCCTGGGTGCGCGTGATGTCCCACGGCTCCAGACCGAGCCGCCCGAGCACCTCGCGGATCTCGTCCTCGCTCGGTACGTCCTCCAGGTATCGCCGGACGGTGTACTCGGCGCCCTCGGCGTCGAGCAGGCCGATGGCGCTGCGGCACTTGGAACAGGCCGGATTGATCCAGATCTCCATGCCCCCCACCGTACGCCTGCCCCGCCCCGGATCACCGCCGGTCCGCCGGACGCCTCTGTTCGAATTCGAGCCGTCTCCCGCGCCCTTTGCGAACCTGCCGTGACAGGGCGCCAATTCCCTTGCTGACCTGCTGGTTTGACCTGCTTTCCGGGCCTCGGAATGTCAGTGCCGGGCAGTACACTGGAAGCAGTGTTCGAGGGAATCGCCGGGGTCGTCGTGGACCCCGGGGAGCGCCCCGACCGCGACAGGAGGATGCCTGTGCCCGCTGCCGCCCTGAAGCCGAAGCCCCTGCCCACCCAGTCCACCGCGAAGCGTCCCGTCCTGCTGGAGCTGCCCTGCGCGCCGGTGGAGAAGCGCCCGCTGCCGCCCGGCCGTCCCCGCCACTGGTACGTCACGCACAACCGCCGGCTGAAGGCGATGCGCCTCGCCATCGCCCTGCTCGACTCCGGCGTCTACCTGCCCGACCAGGCACGCAACGAGACGATCCGCAGCGCCGCGGAGCTGATCGGCGTGCACCCGCCGTCCGACACCACGTGCCACATGGTCCGCGCCTTCATGCGCTACAACCGCTGACCCGGCCGTCGCCCGGCGTCCGTCGCCCGGCGTCCGGCGAGCCCGCCCTTCCGGCCCCCGGGGCACCTGCCCCGGGGGCCGGATCGCCCTCGGTGGCGTGCCGGCCCCGGACCACCCGTTCCCCGAGGGCCGAGCGGCGACTGATGTCGCCGGAGCGCCGGAGCGCCGGAGTGGCGGCCTGCCAGGAGTGCCGGACTGTCAGTACGGCTGGAAGTTGAGGTATCCGAGCAGCAGGATCACCCCGACGACGCAGCCGAGGACCACGACCGTCGACACCCAGGAGGACCGGCCGGCCGAGCCGCGGTGCTCCGGTTCGCCGCGGAAGGGGACAGGGCCCGGAGGGTTGTCCTTCCAGCGGGCGGCGAGCATCCGGGCGCGGGCCGAGGGCTCCTTGTGCGGGGCGTCGTCCGCCCACCTGATGTCGAACTCCCGCTCCTCTTCGTCCTTCTCGGGCATCCCCGTGACCTCTCTCGAACAACAGTGTCAGACCCAATGATCCCGCGTCGCCCGCCCAGAGGAAAGCGTTCCGGACGACGAGCGGCGCCGGGCGCGAGATCACGGATGCGCAACCTTTCGCCGGGCGGCGTTCGCAAGGAGACCTGCTCCCTTGACAATTTAGGCAAGGTTTACCTTACTAATAGCGACGTTTTTCCTGGCGAAAGCCATGCACGCCGCTCGCCCGCCGACGCCGCGACCCGCGACGCACCGGGGCGAGCCCTGCAGGAAGGCACCTCATGCGACGCCCCCTGGCCGGCCGGATCCCCACCCTCGTGGTGGCGGGCCTGCTCGTCCCCGCCCTGGCCGCCTGCGGTGCCGACGACGGCAGGTCCGCCTCGGCCGAGAGCGGCGACTCCACCCTCGTCATCTACTCCGGGCGCAACGAGAAGCTGGTCAAGCCGATCCTCGACGAGCTGGAGAAGGCCATCGGCGCCGACGTCGAGGTGCGCTACGGCGACAGCGCCGAACTGGCCGCGCAGATCCTGGAGGAGGGCGACCGCACCAAGGCCGGGCTGTTCTTCTCGCAGGACGCGGGCGCGCTCGGCGCCCTGTCCAAGGAGGGCAGGCTGGCGAAGCTGCCGCAGTCCAGCCTCGACAAGGTGGACCCGGCCCACCGCGGCAGCGCGGGCGACTGGGTGGGCGTGTCCGGACGCGTGCGCGTCATCGCCTACAACCCCGGCCAGGTCGGCGAGGACAAGGTCCCGGACAGCATCCACGACGTGGTGAAGCCGGAGTGGAAGGGCAAGGTCGGCTTCGCGCCCACCAACGCCTCCTTCCAGGCGTTCGTCACCGGCATGCGCGTGCTGGAGGGGGAGGACACCACCCGCGAGTGGCTCAAGGGCCTGAAGGCCAACGGCAAGACCTACGCCAACAACCTGGCCACCCTCGACGCCGTCGAGTCCGGCGACGTCTCCCTCGGCCTGATCAACCACTACTACTGGTACGAGCAGGTCGCCGAGAAGGGCGCCGACAAGGTGGGCGCCAAGCTCCGCTTCCTGCCCGGCGGGGACCCCGGGGCACTGATCAACGTGGCCGGTGTCGGCATCCTCCAGGACGGCGGTCAGACGGAGAGCGCCCGCAAGGCCGTCGACCACCTGCTGTCCGAGAAGGCGCAGACCTACTTCGCCGACACCACCAAGGAGTACCCGCTGGCCGCCGGGGTCACCAGCTCGGTCGAGGACCTGCCGCCGCTGGACTCCCTGGAGGCCCCGGACATCGACCTGGGCAAGCTGGAGTCGCTCCAGGAGACGCTGGCCATGCTCCAGGACGTCGGACTGGTCTGACCCGCCGTGCGCACACCCGACGTCACCCCGCGCCCGGCCGGAGCCCTCGGCTCCGCCGGGCGCGAACGCGCGGACGGGGCCCGCGGGGTCCGCGGTGCCCGGCCGTCCGGACGCAGACCGCCGCTCGTCCTGCTCGTCCCGGCCGGCGTCGCCGCCGCGTTCGCCCTGCTGCCCCTCGGCTACCTCGCCGTCCGCGCCCTCGAACGCGGACCCGGGTACGCCTGGGACATCGTCGCCGCCGAACGCACCCTCCAGCTCCTCGGCCGCAGCCTCGGCCTGACCGCCGTCGTGGTGGCGGCCTGCCTCGTCCTCGGCGTCTCCCTGGCCTGGCTCACCGTGCGCACCGACCTGCCCGGCGCGCGCGCCTGGTCGGTCCTGGCCACCCTGCCGCTCGCCGTGCCCAGCTACGTCGCCGCCTTCGTCTGGCTGGCCGCCGTGCCGGAGATCGCGGGCTTCACCGGCGCCGCGCTCGCCCTCACCCTCGTCTGCTTCCCCTACGTCCACCTGCCGGTCGCCGCCGCCCTGCGCGGCATCGACCCGGCCCAGGAGGAGGCCGCCCGCTCCCTCGGCCACGGCCCCCTGCGCACCTTCCTGCGGGTCACGCTGCCCCAGCTCCGGCCGGCCGCGGCGGGCGGCGGACTGCTCGTCGCGCTGTACGTGCTCTCCGACTTCGGCGCCGTCTCCCTGCTGCGGTACGACACGTTCACCCGGGCCATCCACACCTCCTACAGCGCCTCCTTCGACCGCACCCCGGCCGCCGCGCTCAGCGTCGTCCTGGTGGTGATGACGGTGGCACTGGTCGCCGCCGAGACCCGCACACGGGGCCGCGCCGGCCACGCCAGGACCGGTGCCGGCACCGCCCGCCCGGCCGCACGGCTCCC
>NZ_JAAGMD010000331.1 GCF_010548465.1 Streptomyces sp. SID14436
CGGGGGCCGTACGCCGCTGGCGGCCGGGCTGCTGAAGGCGCACGACGTGCTGCGGGTGGAGCGGCTGCGGGACCCCGCGCGGCGGGCGCTGGTGGTCGTGGTGACCGACGGCCGGGCCACGGGCGGCCCCGAGCCGGTCGCGCTGGCCGGGCGGGCCGCGCGGCTGTTCGCGGCCGAGGGGATCGCGTCGGTGGTCGTGGACTGCGAGTCGGGGCCGGTACGGCTGGGCCTCGCGGGGCGGCTCGCCGGGGAGCTGGGGGGCGGCGCGGTGACGCTGGACGCCTTGCGGGCGGACGCGATCGCCGGGCTGGTCAGGGATGTGCGGGGGAACGGGACGAGGAGGGCCGCGTAATGCCGCAGGGACAGCCGAATGTGGTGCCGGACGACGGACTGACGACTCGTCAGCGGCGCAACCGGCCGCTGGTGATGGTGCACACGGGCGTCGGCAAGGGCAAGTCGACGGCCGCCTTCGGGCTCGCGCTGCGGGCCTGGAACCAGGGCTGGCCGGTCGGGGTGTTCCAGTTCGTCAAGTCGGCGAAGTGGAAGGTCGGCGAGGAGCGGGCGCTGCGGGTGCTGGGCGACTCCGGCGAGGGCGGGACCGTCGACTGGCACAAGATGGGCGAGGGCTGGTCCTGGGTGCAGCGGGACGCGCAGCTGGACAACGAGGCCAAGGCCCGGGAGGGCTGGGAGCAGGTCAAGCGGGACCTGGCCGCCGAACGGTACCGGCTGTACGTGCTGGACGAGTTCGCGTACCCGCTGCACTGGGGCTGGGTGGACACCGGTGAGGTCGTGGAGGTGCTGCGCGGGCGTCCGGGGACCCAGCACGTGGTGATCACCGGGCGGAACGCGCCCCGTGAACTGCTGGACTTCGCCGACCTGGTGACCGACATGTCCAAGGTGAAGCACCCGATGGACGCCGGGCAGAAGGGGCAGAGGGGCATCGAGTGGTGAACGCCTCCGCGTCGGTGCCCCGGCTGGTGGTCGCCGCGCCCGCCTCGGGCAGCGGCAAGACCACCGTCGCCACCGGGCTGATGGCCGCGCTGGCGGGCCGGGGGCTGGCCGTCTCCCCGCACAAGGTGGGGCCGGACTACATCGACCCCGGCTACCACGCGCTCGCCACCGGCCGGCCGGGGCGCAACCTGGACGCGTACCTGTGCGGCCCGGAGCGGATCGCCCCGCTGTTCGCGCACGGCGCGCGCGGCTGCGACATCGCCGTGGTCGAGGGCGTGATGGGCCTGTACGACGGGGTGTCCGGGCAGGGCGAGCTGGCGTCGACCGCGCACGTGGCGAAGCTGCTGCGGGCGCCGGTGGTGCTGGTCGTCGACGCGGCGTCGCAGTCGCGGTCGGTGGCGGCGCTGGTGCACGGCTTCGTGAGCTGGGACCCGGAGGTGCGGGTCGGCGGCGTCATCCTGAACAAGGTGGCGTCGGACCGGCACGAGGCGCTGCTGCGGGACGCGCTGGAGGCCGTCGGGGTGCCGGTGCTGGGGGTGCTGCGGCGGGCCGCGCGGGTGGAGACGCCGTCGCGCCACCTGGGGCTGGTGCCGGTCGCGGAGCGCGGGGCGACGGCCGTGGACGCCG
>NZ_JAAGMD010000350.1 GCF_010548465.1 Streptomyces sp. SID14436
CGCGAGGCGGTCGGCCGGGTGCTCGGCCCGGCCGGTGTGGGCCAGCAGCGACCGGGCGGTCCGGGCCCAGGCGTCCAGGGGCCACAGCGTGGCCGCCAGGTCGGCGGCGGGGCGGTCCGGGCGGGCGGTGCAGCGTTCGGCGACCCGGTCGAGTTCCCCGGGCAGGGAGCGTTCGAGGTTGTCCGGCCGGAGCCAGACACCCTCGCGGAGTTCGGCCAGGCGGAGGGCGGTCAGCCGGGTGCGCAGGTCGGCGCGTTCGGCGGGGCCGCGTCCGGTGGCCGTGATCACGACCATCTCCCAGTCGCCGTGCCACACGCGCGTGTGCGGCCGCAGGGCGTCGTCCTGGCGTCGCTGACGGCCGAGCAGGCGGTCACTGAGGCGGTAGCCGGTGTCCGTGCGCCGCAGGTCGCCGGCGGCCACCATGCGGCTGAGGGCGGCCCGGAGCGTGGACCCGCCGACGCCGAACCCCTCCACCAGCCGCCCGAGGTCCCGCGCCGACAGCTCCGGCGGATGCGTGCCGAGCAGCAGGCTCAGGACGACCGAGCGCGCGGACAGGGGCCGCGGCGGCAGGTCGCCGGGCTGGTCCGGGGCGTTCGTCCGCATGGGTGGGTACTCTACGGCGCCGCCCTCCTGTTGCACTATTGCTGCAACCGTAGGAGAAGTGCAACACTCGGTCCATGGCGACCACATGGGCGGACGAACAGCAGCAGGGGACGGCCGAGGAGCGGGGCGGCACGCGCGTGAGCGCGCCCGGGGCGGACGGCGGACACCGCGGCGGGGCGACGACCCACGACGTCACCAACCAGCCCGGCCCCCTGACCCCCTACGACGCCTCCGACGACCCCGCCCTGCTGGAGGGGCTGCGGCGCGAGGGCGCGGGCTGGGCCGAGGACGACGTGCGGCGGCTGGGGCTGCTGGCGGGCAGCGCTCAGGTGCAGGAGTGGAGCGACCAGGCCAACCGCCACGCGCCCGAACTGCGCACGCACGACCGGTACGGACACCGCGTCGACGAGGTGGACTTCCACCCCAGCTGGCACCACCTGATGCGCACCGCCGTCGCCGAAGGACTGGCCGCGGCCCCCTGGGCGGACGACCGGCCGGGCGCCCACGTGGTGCGCACCGCGGGCGGGCTGGTCTGGGGGCACACGGAGGCGGGCCACGGCTGCCCGACGTCCATGACCTACGCGGCGGTGCCCGCCCTGCGCCGGCAGCCGGAACTGGCCGCGGTCTACGAACCCCTGCTCACCAGCCGGGAGTACGAGCCCGGCCTGCGGGTGCCGGCCGACAAGCGCGGGCTGCTGGCCGGCATGGGGATGACCGAGAAGCAGGGCGGCTCCGACGTCCGCACCAACACGACCGCGGCCACGCCGACCTCGGAGAGCGGGGTCTACACCCTGCGCGGGCACAAGTGGTTCACCTCGGCCCCGATGTGCGACGTCTTCCTGGTCCTGGCCCAGGCCCCGGGAGGGCTGTCCTGCTTCCTGGTGCCGCGCGTCCTGCCCGACGGCACCCGCAACACGTTCCGCATCCAGCGGCTCAAGGACAAGCTGGGCAACCGGTCCAACGCCTCCTCGGAGCCCGAGTTCGACGGCACCGTGGCCTGGCTGGTCGGCCCCGAGGGGCAGGGCGTGAAGACCATCATCGAGATGGTCAACTGCACCCGCCTGGACTGCGTGATGATGTCGGCCGCGCTGATGCGCAAGACGCTCGTCGAGGCGGGTCACCACGCGCGTCACCGCAGCGCCTTCGGGGCCCGCCTGGTGGACCAGCCCCTGATGCGCAATGTGCTGGCCGACCTCGCGCTGGAGTCGGAGGCCGCCACCACCCTGACGCTGCGGCTGGCCGGCGCGGCGGACCGCGCGGTGCGCGGGGACAGAGGGGAGGCCGCGTTCCGCCGGATCGCGACCGCCGTCGGCAAGTACTGGGTGACCAAGCGCGGTCCCGCCTTCACCGCCGAGGCCCTGGAGTGCCTGGGCGGCAACGGCTACGTCGAGGACTCCGGCATGCCCCGGCACTACCGGGAGGCCCCGCTGCTGTCGATCTGGGAGGGGTCGGGCAACGTCAACGCCCTGGACGTGCTGCGGGCGCTCGGCCGGGACACCGCCACCGGCCAGGCCCTGTTCGACGAACTCGCGCTCAGCCGGGGCGCGGACGCCCGGTTGGACGCGGCCGTGGACCGGCTGAAGGACCGGGTGGCCGAGGGGTCGCAGGCGGGGGCGCGCCGGCTGGTCGAGGACATGGCGCTCGCGTTGCAGGGCTCCCTGCTCGTCCGTCACGCCCCGGCCGCGGTCGCCGACGCCTTCTGCGCCACCCGGCTCGGGGGCGACTGGGGCCACGCCTTCGGCACGCTGCCCGCCTCGGCCCCCGTCGACGCGATCCTCGGGCGCGCCCTGCCGGCCGGCGCCTGACGGCGCGGGGCACGGGCGGCCCCCCCGCTCTGCTCCGCACGGCTCGGCACACCGCACTGACCAGCCACGTCGCCTGATCCAGAGGTGACTGTCAGTGGTCGGGTGCAGACTGGCCCGTGTTCGAGCGAAGGCGTCGGGGATGACGCCGCGGAGGTGATCGGCATGACCGAGGTACTGCTCGCCGTCGGCACCCGCAAGGGCCTGTTCATCGGGCGCCGGCGGGGTGGCACCTGGGAGTTCGACGACAGTCCCTACTTCAACGCGCAGGCCGTGTACTCGGTCGCGATCGACACCCGGGGCCCGGCCCCGCGGCTGCTGGCCGGCGGCGACAGCTCCCACTGGGGCCCGTCCGTGTTCCACTCCGACGACCTGGGCCGGACCTGGACCGAGCCCACCCGTCCCGCGGTCAAGTTCCCCAAGGACACGGGCGCTTCGCTGGAGCGCGTGTGGCAGCTGCACCCGGCCGCTGCCGAGCCCGACGTCGTCTACGCGGGCACGGAACCGGCCGCGCTCTACCGCTCGGAGGACCGCGGGGAGACCTTCGAGCTGGTCCGCCCGCTGTGGGAGCACCCGACCCGCTCCCGGTGGATGCCGGGCGGTGGCGGCGAGGGGCTGCACACCGTCCTGACCGACGAGCGCGACGCCCGCGCGGTGACCGTCGCCGTGTCGACGGCGGGCGTCTTCCGCACCTTGGACGGCGGCGCCACCTGGGATCCGTCCAACTCGGGGGTCTCCGCGGTGTTCCTGCCCGATCCGAACCCCGAGTTCGGGCAGTGCGTGCACAAGGTGGCCCGGGACGCGGCCGACCCGGACCGCCTCTACCTGCAGAACCACTGGGGCGTGTACCGCAGCGACGACGCCGGGGCGCACTGGACGGACATCGGCGAGGGCCTGCCGTCCACCTTCGGCTTCGCCGTGGTCGCCCACCCGAGCCGCGGCGACACCGCCTACGTGTTCCCGATCAACGCCGACGCCGACCGGGTGCCGGCCGGACGGCGCTGCCGGGTCTACCGGACGGCCGACGCGGGCCGCAGCTGGGAGCCGCTGGCCAAGGGACTGCCCGAGGGCGACCACTACGGCACGGTGCTGCGGGACGCGATGTGCCACGACGGCGCCGACCCGGCCGGCGTGTACTTCGGCAACCGCAACGGCGAGGTGTACGCGTCCGCCGACGACGGCGACAGCTGGAGCCGACTGGCCGAGCACCTGCCGGACGTGCTGTGCGTGCGGGCCGCGGTCGTCGGATGAGCCGCCGGGCCGCGTCCGGCGGCTTTGGCCATCGGTTGATCACCGCCGCCGTTACGGCAGTAGGGTGACGCCCGTGGCACCACGACCCTTGCATGAGATCGTCGAAGCGGGCTGGGCGAAGGCCCTGGAACCGGTGGCCGGGCGGATCGCGGAGATGGGGGACTTCCTGCGCGCGGAGATCGCCGCCGGACGCACCTACCTGCCCTCCGGGGCGAACGTCCTGCGCGCCTTCCAGCAACCCTTCGACGAGGTACGCGTCCTGATCGTCGGACAGGACCCCTACCCCACCCCGGGGCACGCCGTCGGGCTGTCCTTCTCGGTCGCGCCGGACGTGCGGCCGCTGCCGGGCAGCCTGATCAACATCTTCCGGGAGCTGCACCAGGACCTCGGCCTGCCGCAGCCCTCCACCGGCGATCTCACCCCGTGGACGGAGCAGGGTGTGCTGCTGCTCAACCGCGCCCTCACCACCGCCCCGCGCAGACCGGCCGCCCACCGCGGCAAGGGCTGGGAGGAGGTCACCGAGCAGGCGATACGGGCGCTGGCCGCGCGCGGCAAGCCGCTGGTGTCCATCCTGTGGGGCCGGGACGCCCGCAACTGCCGTCCCCTGCTGGGCGACCTGCCCTCCGTGGAGTCGGCGCACCCCTCGCCGATGTCCGCCGACCGCGGCTTCTTCGGGTCCCGCCCGTTCAGCCGGGCGAACGACCTGCTGATCCGTCAGGGCGGACAACCGGTGGACTGGCGCCTGCCGTGACCGGCACCCGGACCGGGGACACGCCGACGGCGGCGGGCGCGGCGCCCGCGGGGCCGGGGTTCCTGGCCGTGGACAGCGGGGGCTCCGGGCTGCGCGTGGTCGTCGGCACGGCCGGCCGCGGCCCGCTGACCCGGGACGCGTCCACCGAACCGGTGCGGACCGGCGACCGGGGCATCGACCCGGACCACTTCATGGCACAACTGCTGGCCCTGGTCAGGCCGTTGGCGGCCGGGGCGGACATCGGCCGGCTGGAGACGGCCGTCGTCGGTGCCGCCGGCATGGCCAGCCTGGGTGGCGCGCTGCGCGCCGAGCTGCCGGGCGCGCTGGCCCGTGAACTGGGGGTGCGGCGGGTGGCGTTGGCGGCCGACGCGGTCACCGCCTATGTCG
>NZ_JAAGMD010000377.1 GCF_010548465.1 Streptomyces sp. SID14436
CGGTCCCGGCGGACAGCGCCCCCCGCGGACAGCCGGCCGGGACCCCGTCAGGCGCACCGGACCGGTGGCCCGTCGCGCGCCCGGCGCGAAGGGCCGCGCAGGGCCTAGACTTTCCGCCATGGACGAAGCGGCCCTGGACCGGCTCGGATCGGGCAAGTACCTGTTGATCACCAGCTTCCGCAAGAACGGTTCGCCGGTGGCCACCCCGGTGTGGGTGGTACGGGACGGGGACGGGCTCGGGGTGTGGACCGCGGCCGACTCCTGGAAGGTGAAGCGGATCAGGGCCCGCGCCGAGGTCCTGGTCGGCCCGTGCGACCTGCGCGGCAACCCCACCGGCGAGCAGCTCCCGGCCGTGGCCGCCGTCGTGGACGCGGCCACCACCGCCCGCTACCGGCAGCTGATCGCCCGCAAGTACGGCCTCATGGGCCGCCTGACGCTCCTCGGCAGCCGTCTGCGCCGCGGTCTCGACGGCACGGTCGGGATCCGGGTGACCCCGGCCCCCTGACCCGGCCGGGCCGGGCCGGGCCGGGCCGCCGGGGGTGCCGTGCCGTCGTGGCGGTCCGTCAGGTCCAGGCGCGGTAGGGCTCGTCGACCAGCTGGAAGACGGGCTCGCCGCGCACCGGGTCCTTGGCCGTGGACAGCCGCACCCGGTCGCCGCTGTGGATGCCGATGGGCGGGCCCATGACCCGGCCCCGTACGACGAAGCCCTCGGCCATCTCGATGAGCGACACGTTGCGGGCCGCGGGCGTGTTGCGGTGCAGCACCGTGGAATGGCGAACGGTGCCGACGCCCTCGCTGCGCTCCGTCCGCAGGTCACTGCCCTGGCACACCGGACACAGCAGCCGGTGGTACATGGCGGTGCCGCACCAGGTGCAGCGCTGGAAGAGCATGGCGTCCCTGTCCGCGCCATGGGCCTCGAGCACACCGGTCGCGATACCGGCCGCCTGCTGAACGACGCTCCCTGAGTGGTGGTACACGCTGTCAACTCCCTGCACTGGGCCGGAATCCGGTGCGCGGTCCGCCGGGCACACGGGTGCCCGGTACGCCGTGCCGCCGAGCACAGCGACAGAGTATGGCACTCAGTGTCACTCGTAAAGGCACTGCGTTCCCTCGTTGCCCGGGGACGCACCCCGCGCGGCCGTCCCGTCAGTCGTGCCCGAGCACCGACTCCAGCTCCCGCACCACCCGCCACAGCGGCGCGTCCCGCCGGGACACCACGACCACCACGTCCTCGGGCGACGCCCCCGACGCCCCCGACGCCCCCGACGGCGGCGACGGCGGCCGGGCCGGCGCGGCGGCGCCGAACGCCTCGGCCACCTGCCCCAGCGCGTGGTCGAGAGCGGCCTCCGCGTCCTCCCGCCCGTCCGAACGCAGCCAGGAGCGCAGGGCGTTGTTGTGCGCGGCGACCACCGCCGCCGCGATCACGTCGGCCCGCAGGATGCCGTCCGGATGCCCGGCGAACCGCTCGCGCAGGAACCGCGCCATCGCCCGCTCGTAGTGCCACACCACCGACAGCTCGTAGGCGCGCAGGCCGGGCACCTGCTTGGTGAGCCGGTAGCGCTGCACGGAGAAGGACGGCTTCTCGGCGTACATGCGCAGCACCAGCCGGGCCGCGTCGCAGACCCGGGCCACCGGCTCGGCGTCGTCGGGGCTCGCGGCCAGGAAGGCCGTCATGTCGGCCAGGCAGCGCTCGTGGTCGGGGAAGACCACGTCCTCCTTGGTGGGGAAGTAGCGGAAGAACGACCGTCGTCCGACGCCCGCCAGCGCCACGATGTCGTCCACGGTGGTCTGTTCGTAGCCCCGCTCCGGGAACAGCCGGAAGGCCGCCGCGATCAGGGCGTCCCGCATGGGCGGCTGCTCGGTCCTGTCACCGCGGCCGGCCGCCGCCCCGCTGGAACTCATGCAGGTGAACGTAGCACCCGGAACCCCCCTCGTGGCACTCGGTGCAGCACTCCGCGGTACTGAGTGCTGCGGCAGCGGACAGGGCGGGACGTGGGGCGGGATGTCCTTCCTATGATCGGACCACGCCGTTCCCGAGGAGTCCTCCATGCCGTCCGCCCGCGCCCGCCTTCTCTACGTCACCGACCTCGCCTATCCGGCGCGCGGACGCCGCTACTGCGACGAGGACATCCTCCTGACCTCGCGGCTGCGCGACACGTTCGACCTGGCTCTGTGCCACCCCCGCGACGCCGCGGCGCTGATGGACGGCTTCGACGCCGTCGTCACCCGCAACAGCGGACCCGTGCTCCACCACCAGGACGCCCACGACGCCTTCCGCGCCCGCGCCGAGGAGACGGGCGTCCCCGTGTACAACCCGCTCACCGGCCGCGGCGACATGGCCGGGAAGCAGTACCTGCTCGACCTCTTCGCCGCCGGCCGGCCGGTGATCCCCACCGTCGGCCGCCGCGAGGACCTGCCCCGGCTGCCCCGGGCGGAGCGGTACGTGGTCAAGCCGATGCGGGGCGCCGACTCCGTGGGACTGCGCATCGTGTCCGGGGCCGAGGTGCCCGCCCTCGCCGGCGGCGGCCTGCTCGTCCAGCCGCACATCGACTTCGCCCACGAGATCTCCTTCTACTTCGTCGACGACGCCTTCCAGTACGCCCTCTACGCCCCCGACCCGGACCGGCGCTGGGAGCTGGAGCCCTACCGGCCGGACGCGGCCGACCTCGCCTTCGCCCGCAGCTTCATCGAGTGGAACACCCTCGCCCACGGCATCCAGCGCGTCGACGCCTGCCGTGCCCCCGGCGGCGAACTCCTGCTGGTGGAACTGGAGGACCACAACCCCTACCTGTCCCTGGACGCCCTCGACGACGCCGGCCGGGACTCCTTCGTGGCCGCCATGACGTCCTCCCTGCACCGCTTCCTGGACGCCCACCGCTGAACCACCGCCTCCCGCGCCGCGTATCCCTCCCCGTACGGGCGACCGTGCCCGCCCCGGCGGAAGGAGAGCAGCGTGCCGACACCACCCGGCCCCCGGCCACCGCACGACGGGCCGCCCCTCGAACCCGTCCGGGTCCTGCGCCCGCGCCGCACCGACGCCCTCGCCGAACTCTTCCGGGAGTTCGAGCGGGACACCACGGCCGGCTACGAGTCCGTGCCCGTGTCCGGTCCTGCGGCGGGCGGGGCGGAGGCCGAGACGCGGGAACTGCCGCCGGTGCCCGGCGCCCGGCCGGTCCGCTCGTGGACGCCCGCCCACAGTCCGGGACAGCGCCGCGCCGCCGTGGTGATCGCCACCGCCGCCGCGGCCCTGCTGGGGTTCGGAGCCGCCGCGCTGCTC
>NZ_JAAGMD010000398.1 GCF_010548465.1 Streptomyces sp. SID14436
CCCTCGCCACGCCGCCCGGTGCCGCCGCGGCGGTGGGTCTTCACCCGACCGGCGCCCACGGCGGAGGCCGGCCGGGCGGTCAGGCGGACGCCGGGGTCCGCTCCTGCTCCGCCTCGATGCGGGCGTTCCACTCCGGCTTCGACGCCTGCCAGCCGTCCTCGTTGTGACCGCGGCGCCAGTACCCGGAGATCGACAGGTCCTCGCGCGCGATGCCGCGGTCCACCCGCAGCAGGCGGCGCAGTTCCTTCACGAAGTGCGCCTCGCCGTGCACGAAGGCGTGCACCCGCCCGGCGGGGAACTCCAGGCCGCGCACGGCCTCCACGAGGGCCTCGCCGACGGGACGGTCCCCGCGGTGCAGCCAGACGACCTCGACGTCGGAGTCGATCTTCTGTTCCTCCTGCGGCCCCGCGATCTCCACGAAGGCGTGGGCCCGCGCCCCGCGCGGCAGCGCCTCCAGGGCGCGCGCGATGGCCGGGAGGGCGCTCTCGTCACCGGCCAGCAGATGCCAGTCGGCCTCCGGGTCGGGCGCGTAGGCGCCGCCCGGTCCCACGAAGTGCACCGTCTCGCCCGGCCGGGCGCGCAGCGCCCACGGGCCGGCCAGCCCCTGGTCGCCGTGGACGACGAAGTCCAGGGTCAGCTCGCGCAGCTCCGGGTCCCAGTGGCGCACCGTGTACGTCCGGGTCACCGGCCACTGCTCGCGCGGGAACTCCGCCCGGATCCGCTCCATGTCGAAGGGCTCCGGGTAGGTCACGCCGGCGGCGGGGAACAGCACCTTCACGTAATGGTCGGTGCAGGTGTCCGCGGCGAAGCCGGTGAGACCGTCGCCGCCCAGGACCACGCGCTGCATGCCCGGCGTGAGGCGCTCCGTGCGGACGACCCGGGCGGAGTGCGTCCTGCGCTGCCGACGTACCGGTCGCTCTGCCATGGAGGCCTCCCTGCCATTGGTTAGGTTTACCTAAGTTAGCACCTTCCGCCGGGGAAGACCTCCCTCTTCCGGGCAGCGCGGCCGGTCGTGGTGTGCTTCGCGCGCGCGGCACCGCCCCGCGCCAAGCGCCCCGTCCGGCCGCCGCCGTCAGCGCGTGAGCGTCGTCAGCAGCCGCTCCAGCGACCCGCCCAGGCCCCAGCGGTCCGCCAGCGTCCGGAGGCCCTCGGGGTCGCGCGGGGCGCGCGGCACCTCGGTGCCGACGTCCGGGAGGGGCACGTCGTCCGCCACCCGGACGACCTTCGGAGCGACCGCCAGATAGGGCCGCGCCTCGTCCAGACGCGTCCGCTGCGACGGCGTGAGCTTCGCCTTCCGGTCGTCCACGGCCGCCAGGATCCCGGCCAGGTCGCCGAACTCCGCGAGCAGCTTGGCGGCCGTCTTCTCCCCGATGCCCGGCACGCCCGGCAGGCCGTCGCTCGGGTCGCCGCGCAGCAGCGCCAGATCCGCGTACCCCCGCCCGTCCACGCCATACTTCTCGCGCAGCGCGGCCTCGTCGGTGATCTGCAGGGTGCCGACGCCCTTGACCGGGTACAGCACCCGCACGCCGCGCGCGTCGTCCACCAGCTGGTAGAGGTCGCGGTCCCCGGTGACGATGTCGACCGGGCCGCGGGCCCGCGCGGTGAACGTGCCGATGACGTCGTCCGCCTCGTAGCCGGCGACCCCCACCCGCGCGATGCCGACCGCGTCCAGCACCTCCTCGATCACCGGCACCTGCGGGGAGAGGGTGTCGGGCACCTCCTCCTCGTCCGGTCCCGTCTCGTGTTCCTCGGCGACGCGGTGCGCCTTGTAGGAGGGGATGAGGTCCACCCGCCACTGCGGACGCCAGTCGGCGTCCATGCAGGCCACGAGATGGTCCGGCCGGTGGTCCCGGATCAGGCGGTCGATGAAGTCGAGCAGCCCGCGCACGGCGTTCACCGGCGTGCCGTCCGGGGCCCGGACGGACTCCGGGACGCCGAAGTAGGCGCGGAAGTACAGGGAGGCGGTGTCGAGGAGCATCAGTCGTCCGGTCACGGACCGCATCATGCCGCACCCCGCCGACAGTGCCCCGGCGACGCGGACGGGCACGCCGCCCAGCGTGCAACACGTTGCGCAGGACGCGTCCTCTGTGAGGCGTGCCACGAAAGTGTTTCGCCTCGGCGAAACCGGGGAGGCGCGGGCCCGGAGCGATGCCGGTTGCAGGTTCAACTGTTTCGGAGCGTTGAGCCTGTTCCGCGTGTCGCTCCCTTCCATTGCCGTCGAGAGCAAGAGGTACGCGTGTCATCCAGGCTAGAGGCCGAGCACCTGTACAAGGTGTTCGGCAGACGACCGGACCAGGCGGTCGAGAGACTGCGCCAGCAGAAGACCGACCGGGAGGAGCTGCGCTCCGAGGGCGTCACCGCCGCCGTGGTCGACGCCTCCTTCACCGTGGAGCCCGGCGAGATCTTCGTCGTCATGGGTCTGTCCGGCTCCGGGAAGTCCACCCTGCTGCGGATGCTCAACGGCCTGCTCGAGCCGACCGCCGGCCAGGTGCGCTTCGACGGACAGGACCTGACGGGCCTGTCCGACCGCGAGCTGCGCCAGGTGCGCGCCAGGAAGATCAGCATGGTCTTCCAGCACTTCGCGCTCTTCCCGCACCGCAGCGTCCGTGAGAACGCCGCGTACGGTCTGGAAGTGCAGGGCGTGCCCCGCGCCGAGCGCGAACGCCGCGCCGACGAGGCGCTCGCCCTGTGTGGCCTGGCCGGCTGGGAGAAGTCCTGGCCCGACGAGCTGTCCGGCGGCATGCAGCAGCGTGTCGGTCTGGCCCGTGCCCTGGCCACCGACGCCGACCTGCTGCTGATGGACGAGTCGTTCAGCGCCCTCGACCCGCTGATCCGCCGCGACATGCAGGACCAGCTGATCGAGCTGCAGAAGAAGCTGAAGAAGACGATCGTCTTCATCACCCACGACCTCAACGAGGCCATGCGCCTGGGCGACCGCATCGCCGTCATGCGGGACGGCCGGATCGTGCAGATCGGCACCGCGCAGGACATCCTGATCCGCCCGGCCAACGACTACGTGGCCTCCTTCACCCAGGACGTCGACCGCTCCCGGGTGCTCACCGCCGGTGCGGTGATGGAGCGCGAGACGCGCGGCGACGAGGCCGACTGCGGCTGCGAGACCGCCACGGTCCAGACCCCGTTCAACGAGCTGTGCGCGATCAGCGCCCGCGTCCCCCACTCGGTGGCCGTCCTCGACGGCGACCGCGAACTCGTCGGCATCGTGCCCCGCCAGCGCCTCATCGGCTTCCTCGGCGACGAGGCGGCCGACCCCGGGGTCTGCGACACCCCGCGCAAGGGCGGCGAGAAGGTGATGGCCCGTGCCTAGGATCCCGCTCGGCGACTGGGTCAACAGCACCGTCGACTGGCTCCTCGCCAACGTCACCTGGCTGTTCGACTTCTTCAAGGCCGTCTTCACCGGCGCCTACGACGGTGTCAACGCCGTCCTGCAGGCACCGCACCCGCTGATCCTCTGCGGCATCTTCGCGGTGATCGCGTTCTGGCTGCGCGGCACCTTCGCCGGTGTCCTCACCTTCTTCGGGTTCGCCTTCCTCGACTCCATGGAGTTGTGGGAGGACTCGATGGTGACGCTGGCCCTGGTCATCGTCGCCACCGTGATCGCCCTGGTCATCGCGGTGCCCGTGGGCATCTGGGCGGCCCGCTCGGACCGCGTCAGCGCCGTGGTGCGGCCGGTCCTGGACTTCATGCAGACGCTGCCCGCGATGATCTACCTCATCCCGGCGATCCTGTTCTTCGGGACGGGCCCGGCGCCCGGCATCGTCGCCACCCTGATCTTCGCGCTCGCCCCCGGTGTGCGCATGACCGAGCTGGGCATCCGGCAGGTCGACAAGGAGCTGGTGGAGGCCGCCGAGGCGTTCGGCACCTCGCCGCGCAACACCCTGCTGCGGGTCCAGCTCCCGCTGGCCCTGCCCACCGTGATGGCGGGCGTCAACCAGGTCATCATGCTGGGCCTGTCCATGGCCGCCATCGCGGGCATGGTCGGCACCGGCGGCCTGGGCGGCGCGGTCATCGAGGCCATCGGCCAGCTCAACATCGGCCTGGGCGCCGAGTCGGGTCTCGCCATCGTCATCCTGGCGATCTACCTGGACCGCATGACCAGCGCCCTGGGGACGCAGGTCTCCCCGCTCGGCCGCCGCGCCGCGGCGCGCACCCGGGCGGCCCAGGGCCTGCGGATCTGGTCCTACCGGCCCCGTCCGCAGGTCGCGGTCGTCGGAGTCGTCGTCCTCGCCCTGGTGGCGGGCGGCATGAGCATCTTCGGCGGCAACGGCGGCGGCACCGCCCCGGCCGCGGACGCCAAGAACGTCGGCGACGGCAAGAAGATCAGCATCGGCTACATCCCCTGGGACGAGGGCGTCGCGTCCACGTTCCTGTGGAAGGAGATCCTGGAGCAGCGCGGCTTCGAGGTCGAGGCCAAGCAGTTCGAGGCGGGCCCGCTGTACACGTCGCTCGCCCAGGGCACCATGGACTTCCAGACCGACGCCTGGCTGCCGACCACGCACGACCCGTACTGGAAGAAGTACGGCGACCGCATGGACGACCTGGGCTCCTGGTATGAGGAGACCTCGCTGGAGCTGTCCGTCCCCGCCTACATGGACGACATCGACTCCCTCGAGGACCTCAAGGGCAAGGCCGGCACCTTCGGCGGCAAGATCACCGGCATCGAGTCCAGCGCCGGCATGATGGGCCTGCTCAAGGACAAGGTCCTCAAGGAATACGGCCTCGACAAGGAGTACAAGGTCGTCGACAGCTCCACGCCGGCGATGCTGGCCGAGCTCAAGCGCGCCTACAGCAAGAAGGAGCCCGTCCTCGTCACCCTGTGGTCGCCGCACTGGGCCTACAGCGACTACGACCTGAAGAAGCTGGAGGACCCCAAGGGCAGCTGGGGCAAGGGCGACGGCGTGCACACGGTGTCCCGCAAGGGCTTCGCCGACGACCACCCGGTGGTCGGGCAGTGGCTGCGCGACTTCTCCATGTCGGAGGAGGAGCTCACCAGCCTGGAGGCCGAGATCAACAAGGCGGGCAAGGGCCGGCAGCAGGACGCCGTCCGCACCTGGCTGAAGGCCAACCCCGGCATCGTCGACAAGCTGGCCCCGGTCGGCTCGGGCTCCGGCTCCGGCGACACCCCGGCCGAGGCGAAGCGCGCCCTGGACGTGGCGTGGTTCCCCTGGGAGGAGGACGTCGCCATCACCTACCTGTGGAAGAACGTCCTCGAACGGCGCGGCTACAAGCTGAACCTCAAGCAGATGGACGTCGGCCCGGTCTACACCGGCCTCGCCTCCGGGGACCTCGACCTCAACTTCGACGCCTGGCTGCCGCACTCGCAGAAGAACTTCTACGAGCCGAACAAGGACAAGCTCACCGACCTGGGGACGTGGTACGAACCGGTCTCCCTGGAGCTCTCCGTGCCGTCCTACGTCAAGGACGTGAAGTCGCTCGCCGACCTCAAGGGCAAGTCGGACCTGTTCAACGGCCGGATCGTCGGCATCGAGCCGGGCACCGGCCAGATGGACATCCTCAAGAACAAGGTCCTGCCCGCCTACGGCCTCGACAAGGAGTACAAGGTCGTCGACGGCTCCTCGCCGGCGATGCTGGCCGAGCTCAAGCGGTCCTACGCCAAGAAGAAGCCCGTCGCCGTCACGCTCTGGTCGC
Organism: Streptomyces sp. SID14436; assembly: GCF_010548465.1. GTDB lineage: Bacteria > Actinomycetota > Actinomycetes > Streptomycetales > Streptomycetaceae > Streptomyces. The sequence continues at coordinate 5,668 of NZ_JAAGMD010000398.1, forward strand.
CGCACTGGTCCTACAGCGAGTACGAGCTGACCAAGCTGGAGGACCCGAAGCGGGCCTGGGGCGCGAGCAACACCATCCACACCATCGCGAGCAAGAAGTTCCCCGAGCAGTACCCGCAGCTCACGAAGTGGATCAAGGGCTTCACGATGAGTGAGGACGAGCTCGGCACGCTGGAGAAGGAGATCAAGGACCGCGGTCAGGGCAAGGAGGAGGCGGCCGTCGCCGCCTGGCTCGAGGACCACCCGGACATCGTGGGGCGGATGACCCCCGGCTGACCGGACACCGGCCGCACCCCGAGGGGCGGGGCCCGGACCGCGACCTGACGGCGCGGCCGGGCCCGCCCCTCGGGCCGTTCCGGGGGCCCCGTCCGGGGCCCGGGGGAGGCGCCCCGCGCCCCGGCGGGTGCACGGAAAGGATCCGGACAACCACGGACCGCAAGGCCCTCCCCGGACCTCCCCGTGACCTTCCGCCGCGGACAGGGAAGAATGGCGGGAACACCCCCGTCGCACCCGCACGGGGAAGCTGGCGGACCGCCGATCCGCTGGCGTGAACTGTCAGGTCGGGCCCGGCCGGGCGTGACGGCGACGTGACAGGCGCATGAATCGGTTTGCCGAACATGCGTAGGGTGCAGACACCTCAGCAGACGGGGTGCGCCGCAACCACCGGCGCACCGGGCACGGGACGACGGCGAAGGAGGGAGCCGGAGCGATGGGCGACCACAAAGAACAGCCCCTGCGGGTGGGCGCCGCCGTACGCCGGCGACGCCGCGCCCTGGACCTGACCCTCGCCGTCGTGGCCGAACGCAGCGGCCTGTCCGTCCCGTTCCTCAGCCAGATCGAGAACGAGCGGGCGCGCCCCAGCCAGAGCTCCCTGGAGAAGGTCGCCGACGCCCTGCGCACCACGGCGGTGGAACTCCTCGCCGCCGCCGACCCCGCGTGCAGCGTCGACGTCGTGCGCGCCGAGGACACCGATACGCCGTCGGCGCCGCGGGCCCGGTCCCTGGTCCGGGGCCACCACCAGATGCACGCCTCCGAATTCACCGGCGACCACGACGCCGGACGCGAATTCCAGTTCCGCAACGACCAGTTGATGTACGTGGCGGACGGTGCCGTGGAGATCGAGGCGGAGGGCCGCGCCTACCGCCTGGGCCGCGGCGACACCCTGTACCTGACCGGAGGCGTCCGGCACCGCTGGCGGGCCACCGTCGCGGAGACGCGGCTCGTCGTCGTCGCCGTGGCCGAGCACATCGAGGCCGTCCACGACAGGCCGCGCCGGTGAGCGCCCCGCGGGTCGTCTCCCTCGTGCCGTCCCTCACGGAGGCGGTGGCGCTCTCCGCGCCGGGAGCCCTGGTGGGGGCCACCGACTGGTGCTCGCACCCGGCCGGCCTGGACGTGGAGCGGATCGGCGGCACCAAGAACCCCAAGGTGGACCGCATCGTCGGCCTCGCACCGGACCTGGTCGTCGCCAACGAGGAGGAGAACCGGGAACCCGACCTGGCCGCCCTGCGCGCCGCGGGACTGACGGTCCTGGTCACCGAGGTGCGGACCCTTCCGCAGGCCTTCGGCGAACTGGACCGGGTGCTCACGGCCTGCGGGCTGACCACCCGCCCGCGCTGGCTGGACGAAGCGGAGGCGGCCTGGGCCGCCGTGCCCCCGCCCGAGCGGCGCCGCACGGCCGTGGTGCCGATCTGGCGCCGTCCCTGGATGGTCCTCGGCCGGGACACCTTCGCGGGCGACCTGCTGTCCCGCCTGGGCTACGACCACGTCCACGCCGGTCACCCCGAGCGGTACCCGCGCGTCCCGCTCGACGAGCTGCGTGCCGTGGCCCCGGACATCGTCGTGCTGCCCGACGAGCCATACCGCTTCTCCGCCGAGGACGGCCCCGACGCCTTCCCCGGCCTGCCCTGCGCCCCGGTCAGCGGGCGGCACCTCACCTGGTACGGCCCGTCCCTCGCGGAGGCGCCCGCCCTCCTCACCGCGGCCCTGCGGGCGCCGCTGCGCTAGACCGGGCGACGGCGGACGCGGGGAGCACGCCTGGGCCCGGCCCTGCGCCGCGTGGGGCGACCGCCCGGAGGGGGTCCGCGGGCGCGGCATAAGCTGGGCTTATGAGCCCGACGGACGACGACCACCCCACCGGCCACTCCGCGCACGCCCCGGGGTCCCTCGCCCACCGGGTGCCGGACCTGGGGGCGTTGCAGCTGCTGCTGGCGGTGGCCCGGCTGGGCAGCCTCGGCGGGGCGGCCCGCGAACTGGGCATCACCCAGCCCGCGGCCAGCAGCCGCATCCGCTCCATGGAACGGCAGCTCGGCGTCGCCCTGGTGGACCGCTCACCGCGCGGGTCCCGGCTCACGGACGCCGGTGCCCTCGTCACCGACTGGGCGCGGCGCATCGTGGAGGCGGCCGAGGCGTTCGACGCGGGGGCACAGGCGCTGCGCGACCGCCGCGACTCCCGCCTGCGCGTCGCGGCGAGCATGACCATCGCCGAGTACCTGCTGCCGGGCTGGCTGCTGGCGCTGCGCGCGGAACGGCCGGACACCGCGGTGTCGTTGCTCGCGGGGAACTCCACGGCTGTCGCCGCGCTCCTGCTGTCGGGGGAGGCGGACGTGGGGTTCGTCGAGGGGCTCACGGTGCCGTCCGGGCTGGACTCCGCGGTCGTCGCGCACGACCGGCTGATCGTGGTGACGGCCCCCTCCCACCCCTGGGCCCGGCGGCGGAGCCCGCTGGCCGCGGCGGAACTCGCGGCGACCGCCCTCATCCTCCGCGAGGAGGGATCCGGCACCCGGCAGGTCCTGGAGGCCGCGCTGGGCGGGCTGGCCCGCCCGCTGATCGAACTGTCCTCCACGACGGCGGTGAAGGCCGCCGCGGTGAGCGGCGCGGGACCCGCGGTGCTGAGCGAACTGGCCGTGGGGGACGAGCTGGCACTGCGCCGGCTGATCCGCGTCCCGGTGAACGGCATCGCGCTGGCCCGCGACCTCCGCGCCGTCTGGCCCACCGGCCACCGCCCCACCGGCCCCGCCCGCGACCTGCTCTCCCTGACCCGGGTCTGAGGGGCCCGTCCGAGGCGGTGGCGCAGGCTCCGGCGGCCGGGGGCGTCGTCGCCGACGGCCCCCGGCCCCTCCCCCCCCCCGGGCGCCGT
>NZ_JAAGMD010000431.1 GCF_010548465.1 Streptomyces sp. SID14436
CGTCGGCCCGGGAGTGCCCGTTGGCGCCCGCCACGAGCGCGGACAGCGGGACCTCGGCGCCGTCCGCACCGGCCACCGGGGCCAGCGCGACGGCGGTGCTCCACAGCGGGTTGCCGCCCCGCGGCGGCACCAGCGAGTAGCGGGTGGCGACGCCGGCGGCCGGGGCCAGGGTGCGCGGTACGTCGATCATCAGGCCGCCTCCACGTAGGCGGGCGCCGGGGTGCCGCCCAGGAAGGGGAGTGCGGTGATGTCGTCGTCGTCCAGCGCGGCCAGGGCCAGCAGGACACCGGCCGAGCCGGTCGCCAGGTCGGTGGAGAGCCGGTAGCCGTGGTCGCCGAGGAAGTCCACGCGGCCCGGCTCGGCCGCCATGGCCTCCCAGCCCAGCGCGTCCAGGTGGGTGCGGACCAGGGCCGGGTCGCGGTCCTCGCCGGTCAGCGCGAACAGGGCGCCCGCGCGGCCGGTGAACAGGCCGCAGGATATGGCGAAGTGGGTGTGCACGGTCTCCAGGAGCCGGGCCCGCGCCGCCGCCAGGCAGGCGCTCGGGCGGTACCGCTGGAACGCCCGGATCACCAGGGCGAGTCCGGCGCTGCCGATCAGTCCGGGGCCGAGCCGCAGCCTGCTGTCCTCCTGGTCCAGGTCGATGGTGTCCAGGTCGGCGCGCAGTTCCGCCTCGGCGGCGTCCAGGTGCCGCACGTCGCCCGTGTGCTCGAACAGCCGCAGCAGGAACAGGGCGTGGCCGGTGCGCCCGTGGACCAGGCCGACCCGCTTGGGGCCCGCCGGGGCGCTCTCGGGGCCGCCGAGCCGCCCGGCCAGGGTGCGGGCCATCTCCAGGTACGCGGCGTCGCCGCGGCGCTCCGCGAGGTGCAGGGCGACCAGGCCGAGGCCCGACCAGCCGTTGCACAGCGAGTCGCTCACGTTCGCCGCCGGGGTGGCGAAGGCGCGCCGCATCACCGCGTCCGCCTCCTCGCGGCGCCCGAGGTGGTCGAGGGTGTAGGCGAGTCCCGCCAGGCCGGTGTAGAAGCCGGGGCCGTCGGTCTCGGCGTCGCGGGCGTGGTCGGCGAGCCACTGCACGTGCTCGGCCGGCGGCCGGTGGCCGGTCCGGGACAGGGCCCACAGCACGCCCGCCGCGCCGTACGCGAAGGTCGTGCCGCCGTCCGGGACGAGGAACTGCATGGCGTCGCCGGGGTAGAGCCGGTCGTCGCGCTCCGGGGAGGCCGCCTCGACGATGGACCGGGCGATCGCCTCGCGCAGGCCGGGCCCGGGGTTCGCGGGCCAGTCCGCCCGGAAGTCGCGGTCGCCGGTGAGGACCTCGGGGCCGAGGCCGTCGGCGATGGCGCGGGTCAGCGACTCGGGCAGGTCGAAGTGTTCGGTGGCCGCCTCCAGCAGGGTGCGCACCTTGGCCACGCCCCACGGCACCACCTGCGGCAGCGGCATGAACATCGTCAGCCGCAGCACGTTGAGGGCGAACAGGTCGACCGCGGGACCGGTGAGGTGGTGCGGGGCGTGGAAGCCCAGGGCGCCCATCGCCTGCTGGTAGCCGGCCTCGACCGGGGTGCAGGTCTCCATGTCGATGAACGCGACCGTGTTGTCGGCCTTGACGAGGATGTTGCCCGGGTGCAGGTCGCCGAAGACGACGCCCCGGCGGTGCATGTCCGCCACGCCCCGGGCGACCTGGTCGAGGATGTCGAGCGCCCACGCGGTGTAGGCGGCGCGCACCTCGGGCGAGTCCTGGCCGGACGTGAAGGGGTGACGGCGGCGCAGCACGTCGATCAGTGCCTCGCCCTCGACGAACTCGCGGGCCAGGAAGCGGTGCTCGTGGCCGTCCCGGTAGTCGACCAGGGCGGGCACGGTGGGCAGCCCGGCCAGCGTCGTCAGCGCCCAGTGCTCGCGCTCCATGCGGGTGATCGCGTCGGCTCCGCTGGCGTCCAGGCCGGCCAGCGGGCGGGCCTCCTTGAGCAGGACCTCGGCGCCGGTGCGGTGGTCGACGGCGCGGTAGACGCCGCCGCCGTTGGAGAAGTGCAGGGCCTTGTAGACCCGGAACGGGAAGTTCTTCAGGGTGCCCTCCTTGCGCCGGGCGTGGGCCTCGGCGAGGAACGGGGGCAGGGTCACCCACTCCGGCGGCCGGAACGCGGGGCGGCGCACGTCGGGCACCATCTCGCCGTCGGGATTGCGGATGCCGGGGACGAGGGCGCCGTTCTCGGCGCGGGCCATCTTCAGCACGAAGCCGCCGTAGCGCACGAACAGCGGGCCCTCGTTCCAGCGCAGGTCGCTGAGGATGTACGGGGCGGGGGTGCCGCCGATCAGCTCGTCCAGCTCGCGCAGGGTGCGTTCGAGGATCTCCTCGGTGGGCGGGTAGATGGTGATGAACTTGCCGCTGGCGCTGCGGTCGCCGTACTTGCTGCCGCGCCGGCCGAGGATCTCCCGGTTGGAGATGTACTTGTACATCAGTCCGTGCTCGACGCAGTACGGGACGACCTGGTCGAGGAGTTCGGCGGCGTTGTCCGGCGAGGCCGACACGTGGATCTTCCAGCCCTGGTCGGGCACGTCGAGGTCGGGTGGTGTGCAGAAGGTCCACTCTCTGCCGCGGGTCACCGTCCAGCCGGTTCCGGGGACGCGGCCCGCGTGGAAGTCCTGGTCGGTGGCCCCGTCGTGATCGGGTGCGTCGTAGAAGAGGGAGTCCTCGCGGCAGAAGTCGAGGAAGCGGAAGTCGAGCACGAGACGTCTCCTGACCGTGGATCGGGATGGTGGCGCGGCGGTGGCCGCGCGGGGGCAGGGGCGGGGTTCAGGACGGGAGGAAGGGGCTGATGTAGGTGCGGTAGCCCACCTCCCACAGCGGCAGCTGGCCGGTGTCCACCCGGGCCGCCCCGGTGGGCTCGTCCAAGGGGCCGTCCAGGTCGAGCCGGTAGCTGGTGACCGGCATCGTCAGGGCGCCGTCCAGGTCGAGCGGGAAGAAGGAGTCCAGGGGTGCCTCACCGGCCGCCGCCGGGGCGTCGCCGACGGTCGCGCTGCCGGTGGTGGGGTTCAGCACCGGGCCGTTGGTGGTGAGCGTGACCTTCTGGCCGGGCGCGATGCGGTCGGTGTCGGCTCCGTCGAGCAGCACGAGGTCGGTGCCGCCGGGCCGGCTGACGTAGGCCGCCGAGACGGTGTGCGGGACGGGCAGGAACATCAGGGCGCCCGCGGCGGCGGCCACAGCGGTGGAGACCAGGGCGATCCGGGGCCGTCCGGCACCGGACGCGCGGACCTCCGCCGCCAGCCTGCGCACCCCGCGGCCCAGGAAGTACAGCCCGTACGACACCCCGCAGGCCGCCAGGCAGATGCCGATGACGCCGCCGCGGCGCAGCAGGTCGATCCAGAGCTGGAGCGCGGTCGACAGCAGGTAGAGCGGGAAGACCATGCAGGCCAGGCCGTAGACGGTGGTCCAGCGCCGAGTCAGCTCGCGCTCGTAGGTGCCGCCGAACAGCAGCCGGGCCATGAGGCGGCGGGCATCGGTGATGGCGCGGTCGCGCAGGTAGGGGATGTCGACGTGGCTCATCAGGGCGATGTAGCCGTCCAGCTTGATGAAGGGCAGCAGGTTCAGCAGGCCGGTGATGTAGCTGCCGAGGGCGAAGAACACCAGGGCGGTCTTGACGCCGGAGTCGGCGAGCGGCCAGGCGGCGAGGGCGGCGGCACCGGCGAGGAAGGTCTGGACGGCGGGTCCGGCGAGGGCGACGTGGACGCGCTGGCGGCGCTGCGGCAGGCGCCAGGCGTCGGAGACGTCGCAGAAGAACGCCGGCATCAGGTAGAAGAGCATGATCCCGATGCGGGACGGCTTGCCGCCGTAGCGGATCAGCGTGGCGGCGTGGCCGAGTTCGTGGATCGAGGTGCCGATGACGAGCCCGGCCAGGATGCCCAGGTAGGTCAGCGGCGACAGCGGGCCGGACAGCGACGACGTGACGTAGGTGTTCTGCACGGCGAGCGCGAGCAGGCCGGCCACGGCGATCAGCAGGGCGGTGCCGACGAGGTACCGGTTGCCCATGCGGGCGAAGAGCGGCTGCAGGGACTGCATCGTGCGGCCCGGACGCAGCAGCGTGAACTGGAAGGTGAACGGCGGGACCATCTTGAAGCGGCCCTGGCGGCGGGGGGCCTTCATCTCGCCGTTGTCGACCAGCTGGAGGTCGTCCAGCCGCCGGACGGCGAAGCCGACCATCTCGGCGGTCCAGGTGCCGCCCATCAGCCGGGCCAGTTCGCCGTGGTCGCGCCGGCCGTCGAAGTGCTCGGCGAGAGCGGCGACTTCGGGGCTGACGCGGATGTAGCGCGGGCCACGCTGCAGCACCCATGTGCCGCCGTCGCCCATGGGCGGGTGGATCTCGGTGCCCGGTGCGCGGTTCGGTCGCTGCGTGTGCGCGGCGGGCGCAGCGGGTGAAGCGGTGGTGGCGCTCACGGTGGTGTCCTTACGCGGAAGAGGTCGGTCGGTGGGGTGGGGCGCCCCCCGCCTCGGCCCAGCTCATTCGTTTGCCGGAAGCAGGGCCGAGGCAGGATCTGCGGTGGTGCCGAAGACCTAGTGAGGGCTACTCACCGGGGGTCGCGTCCCTCGTCGCGGGCCGCGATCAGGTCAGGGCGATCGAGGTGGCGACGGCCGAGGAGACCGTGGCGCCGATGGAGACACCGGTCCAGAAACCGGGGGCCTCCAGCGCCTCCAGCTCCTGCATCTCCAGCTCCACGTTCTCGGCGGTGGCAGCGGCGACCGGCGCGTCGTTCTTGATCTCAGCCATGAGGGATTCCTCTCGTGTGAACCGGTGAGCCCTTCTCACCGGAAGCGGATGTTTCACGTGAAACACCCCGCGGATCGGACAGGTGGGGACGTGCGGTGGATCAGGTGAGGGCGATCGAGGTGGCGACGGCCGAGGAGACCGTGGCGCCGATGGACACGCCGGTCCAGAAACCGGGGGCCTCCAGCGCCTCCAGCTCCTGCATCTCCAGCTCCACGTTCTCGGCGGTGGCAGCGGCGACCGGCGCGTCGTTCTTGATCTCAGCCATGACGGATTCCTCTCGTATGGACCGGTGAGCCCTTCTCACCGGAAGCGGATGTTTCACGTGAAACACCCTGTGGATCGGACAGCTGGGGAGTTGCGGTGGATCAGGTGAGGCTGAAGGCCACGGAGACCAGCGAGACGCCGACGCTGACGCCCGCGGAGGTCGCCCAGCCCGGGGCCTCCAGCGCCTCGAGCTCCTGCATCTCCAGCTCGGTGGCCGCGAGGTCCTGCAGCTCGGTCTCGACGATGTTGTTCTCGCTCATGACGTGCTCTCCCTCGGTTCGTGGATGGTCCGGTGACGTTCGGGTGGTGCACCTGCCGGCCCGGAGCGGCCGGCCGACGGTGGATCAGGTGAGGCTCCAGGCGACGGAGACCAGCGAGATACCGACGCTGACGCCCGCGGAGGTCGCCCAGCCCGGGGCCTCCAGCGTCTCCAGCTCCTGCATCTCCAGCTCGGAGACGGCGAGGTCCTGCAGCTCGGTCTCGACGATGTTGTTCTCGCTCATGACGTGCTCTCCCTCGGTTCGTGGATGGTCCGGTGACGTTCGGGTGGTGCACCTGCCGGCCCGGAGCGGCCGGCCGACGGTGGATCAGGTGAGGCTCCAGGCGACGGAGACCAGCGAGATACCGACGCTGACGCCCGCGGAGGTCGCCCAGCCCGGGGCCTCCAGCGTCTCCAGCTCCTGCATCTCCAGCTCGGAGACGGCGAGGTCCTGCAGCTCGGTCTCGACGATGTTGTTCTCGCTCATGACGTGCTCCTTCTGTCGGGTCCCGGGAGGTCCGGGACGTTCTCGGTGTCTCCATCACGGGCGGTCGGCCGGGGGCCGGACGCCGTGGTGGTCTTGGGAGCCCCGGGCGGCGGGGGATCCGCCCGAGGCCGGCTCGGTGGCCTCGTCGAGGAGCGCGCGCACATCGGTGGCGCTCAACTCGTCGAGGATGGGAAGACCGGCGCCCCAGCCGCGCATGATGCGCGTGGTGGCGCGGGCCAGTTGTGCGGGCCCGGCGTGCACGGTGCGGTCGATGTGCCAGTCGCTCATCAGCCGCAGCAGCCCGTCCGCGGGGTCGTCGGGCAGTGCGGGGACGGCCGCGCGCAGGACGCTCCACAGCCGGGTGATCCGGGCGGCGCTGCCCAGCCGGGCGTCTCCGTCGAGGGTGTGCCGCCACAGCACCGGCCACAGGGCGGCGACCGTGCGCATCTTGGCGAGGTCGAGCGTGGTGGACAGCTCGTTGGCCATCGCCCAGCACTTCACGGCATAGGGGCTGCGGCCGATGTTGATCCGCCCGATCTGGCTCTCGCCGCTCGACTCGGCGATCCGCAGGCGCAGTTCGGCCGGGATCGGCCGGCCCCGGTCCCGCACGGCGGCGACCTCGTAGCCGGCGGTGACGATCCGGCGGGCGAGTGCCTCCACGGCCGCGTCCTGCTCGGGGAGTTCGGTGGCATCGCCGGTGTAGGGGCTGACCGTGCGGAACAGGGCCTCCAGGACGCCGTCGGCGACGAGAGCGGGCGGCAGGGTGTCCGTGGCCTCGGGCGCCCACAGGGCCGCCACCGGCCGGAGGCACGAGCCCGTGGCGAGGAACTTCCCGCCGTCGCGGGAGAAGCAGGCCACGGTGCCCAGTTCGCTGCCCGTGCCCAGGGTGGTGGGCACCGCCAGCACCCGGACGTGCGGTCCGAGGGCCGGCGGCAGGACCAGGAAGCCGCTGCGCTGCGGGGCGGTGAGGTAGCGGTGGAAGTGGGGATGGCGGGCGGACAGGGCGGCCAGCTTGGCGAAGTCGAGGGTGGTGCCGCCGCCGACGGCGACGACGATCCCCTCGGGGTCGAGCCCGGCGGCCGTCTCCGCGACCGCGTCGAGCCCGGTGGGGCCGTCCAGCACGATCAGGCGCGGCGTGCGCCCGGCGGCCCTCACCTGGTCCAGCACCCCGGCAGTGACGGGCTGTTCCGCGACCGCGGGGTCCGCGATGACGGTGACGGCCGGTGCGCCGTCCCGGCGCAGCCAGTCGGCCAGGCGGCCGATGCCGCGCAGCGGCGGGGCCGGCGGGATGAACTCGGGCCGGATGGCCCCCTTACGGACCTTCGCCGGCCGCCGGGTGCCGTGCCGGTCGCCGCCGGAAGCGGCGGTGTCGGTCCTCACAGCAGTAGTCACAGCGGGCTCCTGACCACGTCAACGCGTGCTCTGTGTCGGGTTCGTCGGATCGGATACGGTGGGGGACCTGCCTCGGCCCAGCTCATTCCTTTGCCGGAAGCGGGGCCGGGGCAGGACCTGCGGCCGGTCTTCGTCCCCCGGGTCGCCGGGGGCGGTGGAGGCCGTGGGAACGCTCGGCTCGTGCGGCGGTCAGGTCGCGACCACGACCGAGACGCTGACGGCGGTCCCGATCGACACGCCGGTCCAGAAGCCCGGTGACTCCAGGGCCTCGAGCTCCTGCATCTCCAGCTCGGTGACGTCGGCCGGGAAGTCCTCGGTCTGCGGCGTCTGCTCGTTCATGGCGGTGGTTCCTCCGGTAGGGCGGGGCGGACGGGGTGGGCGTACGGGGTGGCGGTGCCGGCGGGGTCAGCGGCGGCCGGCGGGCCGCGCGGTGGGCAGCAGGGCGTCGAGCCCCGCTTCGACGCAGGTCATGAGCTCGTCGACCTCGGCGTCGGAGTACGTCAGGGACGGCACGAGCTGGACGCCCGCGGGACCCGGGTGGACGACGGCGCCGGCCCTGCGGATCGCGCCCACGAGGTGGGCGACGCCGGGCGGTGACAGGCGGTGCCCGCCGGGCCCTCCGACGTGCAGGGTCCGGAAGCAGCCGCGTCCGGTGACGCCGGTGGCCAGCGGGTGCCGTTCGACCAGGTCGTCGAGGGCGGCGTCCAGGCGGGCGGCGACCCTGCGGCCGGCGACGACCGCGTCCAGCCGGTGCATCTCCGCGACGGCCGCGCTGATCGCCGCACAGGGCACGGAGCTGCCGCCCTGGGTCTCGGCGTGAGTGAGGATCGCGTCATGCCCGGTGAAGGCGTCGGCGATCTCGTGGGAGAAGACGACGGCCGAGGCGGGCACGGTGCCGTTGGTCAGGCCCTTGGAGGACAGCAGCACATCGGGCTGCCCGGGCCAGGTCTGCGAGGCGAAGAAGGTGCCGGTGCGGCCGAAGCCGGTGGCGACCTCGTCGGCGACCAGGAGGTACCCGCTCTCGTCGCGCAGCCGCACGAGCTCGGCGAGGTAGTCGTCGGTGAGCGGCACGGTGCCGGTGCCGAGGACCGGTTCCACCACCACGGCCGCGATCTGCCGGCCGCTGCGGGCGATCAGCGTGCGCAGTTCCCCGACGTCGTTGGGCGTGATGTGGCGGATGAGCCGCTGGTCGACGCCGTAGGCCCGCTGGCCGAGGTCCTCCCCGGTGAGGGCGAAGCCGCCGAAGGTCAGTCCGTGGAAGCTGCCCCGCAGGGCGACCACGAGATTCCGCTCGGGCCGGCCGCGCAGCGCGTGGTAGTGGCGCACCAGCTTCATCGCGGCGTCGTTGGCGACCCCTCCCCCGGAGGAGAACAGCACCCGGGCGTAGTGCCCGGTGCCGCACACCGTCAGCAGGTCGCCGGCGGCCTTGCGGGCGTAGGTGTTCTCGAAGCGGAAGGAGTGCAGGTAGGAACCGTGGGTGGCGGCCTGGGCCACGGCGGTGGCGATGGCCTCGTTGCCGTAGCCGAGGTTGACGTTCCACAGTCCGCTGTCGGCGTCCAGGACGTCGCTGCCGTCGGCGAAGGTGATGCGGTGCCCCTTCGCGCTCACCGCGCACTGGCTGTCGTTGCCGTGGGTGCTCGGGGCGATCAGGTAGGGCCACAGGGCTCCGGTGCTCATCGGGCGGCCACCGCCTTCAGCAGCTGCACCCGGTGCCGGTCGCCGGGCCCGCTGAGCGGACGGCGTCCGGTGACCATCAGCCCCGCCTCGGCCAGTTCGGCCTCGATCGTGGCGATGCTCATCGTGCGCACCTCGTCGACGCACACCGTGACGGGGCCGTCGGCGGGCTCGCAGGGCGCGATGGTGACGTGGCGGACGTCGGCGCCGGCCGGCCAGTACTCGTAGAGGTCGTAGGCGGTGCCGCTCGCTCCCTGGACCCGGGCGTGCACCTCGGTCGGCACGTCGTCGTCGGCCCGTTCCATCACGGAGAGCAGGAACTGCCCGCCGGGAGCCAGATGCGCGGCCACCGACCGGTAGAGACCGGCCCGGCCCGTCGCGTCGAGCAGCGACAGGGAGGTGGTGCCGAGGACGATGTGGGCGAACTCGCGGCGGAGGTCGAAGGCGGCCATGTCGCCCTGCACCACCGTGCACCGCTCGCGCACCGCCCTGGGCGCGCGGGCCAGCCGGGCGCGGAGCAGCCGGAGCATGTCGTCGGACAGGTCGAGTGCGGTGACCTCGCGTCCGGTGGCCAGCAGCGGGAGGGTGAACCGGCCGGCGCCCGCGGCCAGATCGAGTACCGGGCCGTCACCGGCGGCGCGCACGGCGCCGACGATGTCCCGGATCTCGAAGCCGTCGGCGGCGGCGAGGTCGTCGTAGAGGGGGGCGCCCTGGTGGTCGTAGAGGCCGCAGAGCCGGGCACGGTCGCCGAGTTCGGCGATCCGCGCGCCGCCGAGGCCGGGCGGGCGGGTCAGGGTGAGGGCGGTCATCGGGCACCTGCCGGGGTACGGGTGTCCAGGGCGAGGCCGCGCTCGGTGAGGAAGGCGCGTACCTGGTCGAGGACGTGGTCGGGGGCGAAGCGGGAGGCGGCGGGGCCTGCGGCGAGCAGGCATTCCACGGCGCCGGCGAAGGACCGGTCGACGGCGAACACCCGGCCGCCGGCCACCACATAGGCCTGCGCGGTGTTCCACAGGACCAGCGGGAGCGACGGGTCGAGCAGGTCGTCCTCGGCGCCGGAGGCGGCGAGCCCGTCGGTCAGCCGGTGGCCGAACCCGGAGACGTTCAGGCCGCCGATGTCCTGCGCGGTCATGGCCCGCAGCGCCTTGACGGCGGCGTGGTACCGGCCGAGGAACGGGCGCACCTGGAGCGCGGCGGTCCGCGCCTCCTCGGGCACCGCGGCGGCCAGGCTCACCGCGCAGGGGGCCTCGCTGGCCGCGTTGATGTGCTCGTAGCGGGTGAGCAGGGTCGTCAGGTCGTCGTCCACCGTGCCCAGCGGGGAGCCGGTGGGCGAGAGGGACACCCGCCCGTCGGCGTCGGCGTACAGCCGCAGGGCGGGGCCGTCGGCGGCGGACGGGCCGCCGAGTGCGGCGGTGTCGGCGAGCAGCACGGCCGGCGTGATCAGGAACTCGGGGAAGACGCCTTCGGTGAACGCCCGGTCGGCGTCGGCGAGGAAGGCGGAGAAGTCGGCGGGACCGAAGACGCGCAGGACGGTCGGGCCGAGCACCGACATGAAGGCGCTGGAGGCGTAGTCCTGGGTCTGGAGGTAGAAGTCCTCGCCGAGCGCGAAGTCCTCACCGGGTTCGCTCAGGGAGCCGCCGTAGGGAACGACGCCGTCCCGGGGTTCGCCGGTGCCGGGCGTGAAGACGAGGGTGCCGGGACCGGTCAGTCCGCCGGCGCGCACCGCGTCGAGGTGGCGGGAATCGGCCAGGACGACGGTGGCGACCGCGGTGTCCGGGGCGCCGGCGGGCCGTCGGCCGCCCGAACCCCACGACATGATGTGTTCCTTCGCGCGTCTGCGCGTCTGTGTGTCCATGACTGTCTGGTCCTTCGTTGCCTGGTGGCGGATGGCTGGTGGCTGTGCCGGAACGCGGGCGGAGGGCCGGGGCGTCGACCGCGCGCTAGACCGCGCCGCGGAGGATCTCCGTGAGGTCGCCGATCGCCTCCTGGGCGCCGAACATCTTGTGGACGCCGGTGGTGTTGAGGACGATCTCGTCGACGCCGGCCTGGCGGTACTCGTCGAGCCGTTTGACGACGGTGTCCGGGTCACCGGTGACGACGGCGCCCACGTCGACGGCTCCCCGGGCGACGGCGTGCACGTCGCCGCCCCCGGTGTCGACGCCGGCCCGCCCGAGCATGTCCAGGTAGTGCGGCGCCTGGAAGTGGGCGAAGTTCGAAGCCAGGGCGAGGCGTTCGGGCGCCGTGCCCTCGCGTTCGAGGCCGACGGGCACCATGGCGACGATGCGGGGCCGCTCGGTGCGGCCGGCCCGTGCCATGCCCTCCTCCACCGCGGGCACGATCACCTCGCGCAGGTAGGAGGGCGGCGTCAGCCAGGTGATCACCGCGTCGGCGATCTCACCGGCCAGCCGTGCCATGCCCGGCCGCAGGACCCCCAGCCCCACGTCCACCCGGGGCGCGGCGGCCGGCGCCAGCTGCGCCCGGAAGGTGAAGTCGGGCCCGTCCGCCTCCACCACCTCGCCGTCGAGCAGTCCGCGCACGGCCGTCAGGTACTGGCGGGCGACGGCCAGCGGCTTGTCGTACGACGCCCCGAGCAGGTTCTGCTGGAAGGCCGGCGCACCGGGTCCGAACCCCGCGATCACCGGGTGGCCGGTGGCCAGGGCGACCGAACGTGCCTGGTTGGCGGCCTCGAAGGGGTGCCGCAGCGGCATCAGCGTGACCCCGAATCCCACCGGGACCCGGAACCCGGCCCCGGCGGCCCCCACGAAGGTCTGGTGGGGTTCGAGGATCATCGACTGCCCCTGCCACAGGCGCACGGCGGGCGTCCAGTTCACCAGGCCCGCGAACGGCAGCGTCTGTTCAAGCCGACGCGGCACGAACGGGATCAGAACCGAATAATCCGTCATGACGACACATATCTCTCTCGTGAGGCACGGGGCGGCCGGCCGTCGCACGGTGCGCGGGCACGACGGCGGTACGAACGGGGCGGTGGGGCGGGTGGAGCGGGGCGCGGTACGGGCCCGGGGCCCGGACGCCGTCCGGGCGGCCGGCCG
>NZ_JAAGMD010000454.1 GCF_010548465.1 Streptomyces sp. SID14436
GTCGGGGCCGGGAAGACGCCGGGCCGGGCCCGGGGCGGCCGGCGGGCGGCGGTGGGGGCGCACTCCGCGATCCTACGAGGCGGCGCCCCCGAGGGCGGCGCCGCGCGGCCGTGACACCATCACACTCGTGCTCGACATCGGCTACGCCCTCTCCAACCGCTTCCCGGACCCCCCGCAGACCGACTACCGCCGCGCGGATGTCCACGCCCTGCGCCACGACCTGTTCTGCGGCGACGTCTACCTGGCGGACACCGAGGAGGACCGCGAGCTGTCCACAGCCTGGGGATGGGTGCCGGTCCTCGACTTCGCCTGGGCGCTGTGCGATATCGTGGAGCGCGTCGACCGGGACCCGGCGGGCTCCCGCGCCTCCCGGCCCCAGCGGGCGGAGCTGGACTTCACCGAGTCGACCGACCGGCTGCTGTTCGAGCGGCGCTTCGGCTGGGTGGACATCGAGGCCGAGTGGCTCCCGGCGAGCGAGCCCCCGCTGACCTTCTCGCACACCGAACTGCGCCGCGAGGCCCGCGACTTCCTGCACGACCTGCTGGCCGACCTGACCGACCTGCACGAGGACCTCGGCGAGAACCCGGCCGTCTGGACCCTCCAGGCCCGCTACCCCCGCATCGGCTGAACCCCCGGTCTCGCGAGGGGCCGCGCCCCGCTGTGCCGGGCCCCCCTCACCCCTCCACGCGGATCCCCAGCTGCGCGGCCAGCACCGGAGCCAGGTCCAGCAGCTGCCCCGTGCTGACCACCGCCCCCGCCAGCCGGTCCACCCCCCGGGCGATCTCCAGCGGGGCTGCCCCGCGCAGGTCGACGTCGGTGAGCGCGGCCCCGCTGAAGTCCGCGTCCCTCAGCGCGCAGTCCACGAACGCCACCCGCTCCAGCCGGGCCCCGCCGAAGTCCGGCTCGACCAGGACACAGCCCTCGAAGACGACGTCCCGGAGCCGGGCCGCACGCAGGTTCAGGAAGTCGATCTTGCCGCCCCGGACCAGCACCCGCTCCAGCTGCGCCCCGTGCAACTGCGTCCCGCCCAGCCGCGCGTCGGTCAGCTCGACGTCGCGCAGGGTGGCCTCGGCGAGGTCGGTGCCCACCCCCCGGACCCCGGCCAGGACCGAGTCCAGCAGCCGGACGCGGGTGAGCCGCGTCCCGTCCAGCGCGCACCCCCGCAGCGCGCAGTCCAGGAAGCGCGACCCCGCCCCGTCCTGCCCGGCCAGGTCCGCCTCCGCGAACTCCAGCCCGTCGTGGTCCCCGTCCGGCTCCAGCGCGCCCGCCCCGAACCGCTCCAGCTCCGGCAGCCGCACCTCCGGCCGCCGGGGCTCCCGCACGCGCGCACCACCCGCCGCTCTCCTCGCCATGACCCCATGCTGCACCCCACCACTGACAACGGCCCGATCACCCCCGCGACCTGCGAGAACACCGCCGATGTCACATTCCGGGCCACGCGATCCGTCGCATCGGGGAAGGCACAGGCGATTCCGGGCACGGGAGACAGGGAGACCCCCAGGCATGCACCGCACGCACCGCATCACCGTCATCGGCGGCGGCTTCGCCGGACTCACCGCCGCCATCACCGCCGCGGAGGCGGGAGCCGAGGTCACCGTCCACGAGGCCCACCACACCCTCGGCGGCCGGGCCCGCACCGCCGAGGGCCCCTACCGGACCAACGAGGGCCCGCACGCCCTGTACCGCGGCGGCCCGCACTGGACCTGGCTGCGCGAGCGCAACCTCGTCGGACCGCTCGCCGGCCTCCCCGCCCGGGAAGCGGCCCGGTTCCGGCTCCGCCACCGCGGGAGGCTGCGCCGCACCCCGCCCCTGGCGATGCTGAGACTGCTGCGCGTCGACGCGGCCCGGGCGCCCGTCGGCACCGACTTCCTCACCTGGGCCACCGGCATCGCCGGCGAGGAGGCCGCCCGGGCCGCCGCCCACTACTGCGCGGTCGCGCTGTTCCACCACGACCCCGGCTCGCTGTCCGCCGCCTTCGTGCAGGAACGGCTGCGCCGCGCCACCAGGCTGCCCCCGGAGGCGCGGTACCCGGTCGGCGGCTGGGGCGCGCTCATCGACCGGATGGCCGCCCGCGCCTGGAACCTGGGCGTGCGCGTGGAGACCCTCTCCCGCGTCGACACGCTCCCCACCGACACGCCCGTCGTCGTCGCCACGTCCCTGGAGTCGGCCCGCCGACTGCTCGGCGACCCGGCGCTGACCTGGCCCAGCGGCCGGACCGTCCTCGTCGACCTCGCCCTGCGCACCCGGCGCGGCGACGCGTTCGTCGTCTCCGACCTGGACGCCCCGGGCTGGCTGGAGCGGTTCACCGCCCAGGACCCCTCACTCGCCCCGGCCGGCGAGCAGCTGATCCAGGGGCAGATCCCCATCGCCCCGCACGAGTCCCGGGCCGACGGGGTCCGACGGGCCGGGGAACTCCTCGACCTGGGCTTCGAGGGCTGGCGGGAGCGCGTCACCTGGCGCCGGGAGGCGGTGGCGAACGGCCGTACCGGTGCCGTCGACCCGCCCGGCAGCAGCTGGCGCGACCGGCCGGCCGTGGACCGCGGTGACGGCGTCTACCTCGCCGGGGACCGGACCGCCGCGCCCGGCGTGCTCTCGGAGGTCTCCTTCAACAGCGCGTTCACCGCCGTCTCCCTGACCCTCGGCCGCCGCGAGCTTGACCTCAAGCGAACTGGAGGTTGAACAGTGGGGGGCGTCCACCGCGGCACCGTCCTTCCCTGGGGGTCCCCATGCGCGCCGTCCGTCTGCACGCCTTCGGCCCGGCCGAGAACCTCGTCCTCGAAGAGGTGCCGGACCCCCGGCCGGGCCCCGGGCAGGTGCGGATCGCCGTCCGGGCGGCCGGGGTCCACCTCCTCGACACCGCCCTGCGCGCGGGCCGCCCGGGTCCCGCCGGTGCCCGGGCCGAGCTGCCCACCGTCCCCGGCCGGGAGGTCGCCGGGGTCGTCGACGCCGTCGGCGAGGGCGTCGAGGAGAGCCGGCTCGGGGAGCACGTCGTCGCCCACCTCGGCTTCGCCCCCGGCGGTTACGCCGAGCTGGCCGTCACCGACGCCGACCGGCTGCACCCCGTCTCGCCCGGCCTCGACCACGCGGGGGCCGTCGCCATGATCGGCACGGGCCGTACCGCGATGGGTGTCGTGCAGTTCGCCGAACCCGGCCCCGGCGACGTCGTCCTGGTGCCGGCGGCGGCCGGCGGCCTCGGCACCCTGCTCGTGCAGTACGCGCGCAACGCGGGCGCCACCGTGATCGGCCTGGCCGGCGGCCCCGCCAAGACGGCCCTCGTGGCGGCGAACGGCGCCGACCTGGCCGTCGACTACACCGAGCCCGGCTGGGCCGGCCGGCTCGGCGCCCACGCGGGCAAGGTGACCGTCGTGTACGACGGGGTGGGCGGCGACGTCGCCCGCACGGCCGTCGGCCTGCTCGCCCCGGGCGGCCGGCACGTCGTCTTCGGCTGGTCCTCGCAGGGCCTCGCCGCCGACCGCCCGTACCTCGTCGACGGCGTCTCGGTGAACGTCCTCGGCCCGGCCATGCTGGAGCGGGCCGGCGGCCCGCACCCGCTGCGCACCCTCGAACTGCGGGCCCTCGGCGAGGCCGCCGCGGGACGCCTCGTCCCCGCCGTGCAGCGCTTCCCGCTCGCCGGGGCCGCCGCCGCCCACCGCGCCCTGGAGGGCCGGGCCACCACCGGGAAGGTCGTGCTGGAACCGCAGGGGCACCCCTCGCCCCGGTGACGGGTCCGCCGCGGCGCACTACCGTGCGGCCCATGATCGATGTCCCGCCCGGACTGGCCGCCGCCCAGATCAGGTTCAACAAGGAGGCGGGCCGCGCCTTCGTCACCGCCCTGCCGCGGCTGACCGCGTCGTTCGTGGAGCGCTGGGAGCTGCGCGTCACCGGGAGGCCCCTGCACGGCGTCAGCGCCCTGGTCGTCCCGGTGGACCGCGCGGACGGCACCCCGGCGATGCTGAAGCTGCAGATCCGCGACCACGAGAGCGAGGGCGAACCGGTCGCGCTGCGCGCGTGGGACGGCGACGGCGCGGTCCGCCTGCTCGACCACGACGAGCCCACCGGCACCATGCTCCTGGAACGCCTGGACTCCTCCCGGATGCTGTCGCGCGTGGCCTCCCCGCGCGACGGCGTCCTGGTGATCGCCCGCCTCCTGGCCCGGCTGCACGCCACCCCGGCACCCGCCGGCCTGCGCCGCCTCGGCGACATCGCCCGGCGCATGCTGGAGCGCACCCCGCCCGTCCTGGAGCGCATCGCCGACCCGGAGGCCCGCCGGGTCGTCGCCGACTGCGCGGCCGCCGTCCGTGAGGTCGCCGGTGAACCGGGCGACCGGCTCCTGCACTGGGACCTGCACGACGAGAACGTCCTCGCCGCCGACCGCGCCCCCTGGCTCGCCATCGACCCCAAACCGCTGGCCGGCGACCCGGGTTTCGACCTCTGGCCCGCCCTCGGCAACAACTTCGACGCCGACGACGTCGCCTGGCGCTTCGACGCGATGACCGACGTGCTCGGCCTGGACCGGGAGCGCGCCCGCGCGTGGACGTACGGGCGGGTGCTGCAGAACTGCCTGTGGGAGACCGAGGAGGGCCGGCCGCTGGGAGCGGAGGACCTGGAGATCGCCCGGCGGCTGCGCGGGAGATGACACGTCCCGGGCCGAGGACGGGCCGGCCCGGGACGGCGAGGAGAGAGCCCCCTGTCGGATTCGAACCGACGACCTGCTGTTTACAAGACAGCCGCTCTGGACCGGACTGAGCTAAGGAGGCGCCGCGCGCTCCGCGCGCGAAGGCTGCTCCACTGTACACAGAGCCGGTTTCCCCCGGCCACGCACTTGCCGGCGGGGCACCGGGCGGCCCGGCGGACCCGGCGGGCGCGAAAGTTCACGAACAAATCACAGCCCGGAAACTACTGACAAGCAGGTGAACGCCGGGTACCGTCCTGTGCCAGTTCACACACGTGGACTACACCACAACGGAATACGTGGACGACACCACTTCGGAACACCCGTCGTGGCACCACCTTCCTACTCGGATCGTCCGGCACGTTCCTGCCGGTAGAAGGGGGCCCATCACCATGGCCACAGTCACGTTCGACAAGGCGACCCGGATCTACCCGGGTTCCACCAAGCCCGCCGTCGACGCGCTCGACATCGAGATCGCGGACGGGGAGTTCCTCGTCCTCGTCGGTCCCTCCGGTTGCGGCAAGTCCACCTCCCTCCGCATGCTCGCGGGCCTGGAGGACGTGAACGGCGGCGCCATCCGCATCGGCGACCGCGACGTCACGCACCTGCCGCCCAAGGACCGGGACATCGCCATGGTGTTCCAGAACTACGCCCTGTACCCGCACATGACGGTCGCCGACAACATGGGCTTCGCGCTCAAGATCGCCGGCGTGAACAAGGCGGAGATCCGGCAGAAGGTCGAGGAGGCCGCGAAGATCCTCGACCTGACGGAGTACCTGGACCGCAAGCCGAAGGCCCTCTCCGGCGGTCAGCGCCAGCGTGTCGCGATGGGCCGCGCGATCGTGCGTGAGCCGCAGGTGTTCCTCATGGACGAGCCGCTGTCCAACCTGGACGCCAAGCTGCGTGTCTCCACCCGTACGCAGATCGCCTCCCTCCAGCGCCGCCTGGGCATCACCACCGTCTACGTCACCCACGACCAGGTCGAGGCCCTCACCATGGGCGACCGGGTCGCGGTCCTCAAGGACGGTCTGCTCCAGCAGGTCGACACCCCGCGCAACATGTACGACAAGCCCGCCAACCTCTTCGTGGCCGGCTTCATCGGCTCCCCCGCGATGAACCTCGTCGAGGTGCCGGTCACCGACGGCGGCGTGAAGTTCGGCAACTCGGTGGTGCCGGTGCAGCGCGACGCGCTCTCCTCCACCACCGACAAGACCGTCACCGTGGGTGTGCGTCCCGAGCACTTCGACGTGGCCGGCGAGGACTCCGACCAGGGTCTGGCCGTCACCGTGAACGTGGTGGAGGAGCTGGGCTCCGACGCGTACGTCTACGGCACCACCACGGTGGGCGGGGAGGCCAAGGACCTCGTGGTCCGCGTGGGCGGCCGCAACGTGCCGGAGAAGGGCAGCACCCTGCACGTCGTGCCGCGCTCCGGCGAGACCCACGTGTTCTCGACGTCGACCGGCGCCCGCCTGTCCGACTGACCCGGGGTCACCCGCGGGACGGCCACCGTCCGCACCGCACCCCCGCTTTTCACACCTCGTCCGGCACACCTCACCCGGACGGACGACGAAGGGCCCCGCAGCCTGCTGCGGGGCCTCTCGCGTTGTCGACAAATACCCCGGCACTCCGGGCATTTCGACCGTGCGCGTCAACGCGTTACCCCGAAAACGCTCCGGTCATGTCCCCCGAACCGGTGACGGAATGTCTTCGGTCCATCACTGGACGCTACCCTCACTCGCGTGAAGCACTCCACTAACCCTCAGACGCGACGCGGCCGGGGCCACGCCCGCCGGATCGGCCGCAGCCTCGCCCTCGTCCTGCCCGTCGTCCTGGTGTTCTCCGGAACTCTCGCGGTCGCCCGGGTCGACTGGTCGGGGAGCCCCACGAGCCCGGTGCTCACCGCCGCCGACACCGCCGTCGCCGGTGCCTCGCGCAGCGCGGCGCGCGCCCCGCACGAGGTCCTGCGCGACCGGCTGCTGGTCGAACTCCAGGAGAAGAACCCCGGCGTCGCGCTCACCCACCTCCAGGAGGCGGTCAACGACCGTCCCTCCCTCGCCCGGCACTGCGCGTCCATCGCCCGCGCCCTGGGCAAGGCCGCGGTGCGCGTGTACGGCCCGACGAAGGCGCAGTCCTTCTCCCGCCCGGTCTGCGACACCTCGTTCGCGTCGGGGGTCCTGGCCGCCCACCACTGACCGCCCGGCCGGCCACGGCACCGACGTCCGGCCCCACGCGGCCGGCGCCCGTGCGGGGGCCGGCCGCGGTCGTGCCGGGGCCCTCCGGGGCGCCCGGGGGCGCCACGTACAGTTCGGTCATGACCGATCCGAACGCCGCGTCCCGCCCCGTTCAGGCCGTCGTCCTGGCCGGCGGCCAGGGCTCCCGGCTGCGCCCGTACACCGACGACCGGCCCAAGCCGATGGTCGAGATCCCCGGGACCGGGACCCCGATCATCGGCCATCAGCTGTCCTGGCTCGCCGCCGAGGGCGTGACGGACGTGGTGATCTCCTGCGGCCACCTCGCCGACGTTCTCCAGAAGTGGCTGGACAGCGCCGATCTGCCGGTGTCCGTCACCACCGTCGTCGAGTCGGAGCCCCTCGGCCGCGGCGGCGGCCTGAAGTACGCCGCCGCGCATCTCCCGCACCCCGACCGGCCCTGGTACGCGACGAACGGCGACATCTGGACGCGCTTCTCCCTGCGCGACATGGCCGACTTCCACACCGAGCGGGACGCCCTCGCCACCCTCGCGCTGGCCCGCCCCCGCATCCCGTGGGGCGCCGTGCAGACGGACGGCTTCGGCCACATCACGGACTTCATCGAGGCCCCGCCGTCGACGTTCGAGATCAACGCGGGCATCTACGTGTTCTCCCCCGGGTTCGCCGACCTGCTGCCGGAGCGCGGCGACCACGAGCGCACCACGTTCCCGCACCTGGCGCGGGAGCGCCGCCTGGCCGGCTTCCCGATCCCGCAGGGCTCCTACTGGCGGGCCATCGACACCGCGAAGGACCTCACGGAGGCGGCGAAGGAACTGGCGGCCCACGGCCGCTGACCACCCCCCGGCACCGCCTGACGACCCCGCCACCGTCCTGACGGCCCGCCAGGATCCCGCCCCCCGGCAAGGGACAGCACGACGGAAGGGGGCCCGCACGCCGTCCGTGCGCGCCCCCTTCCGTCGTGCCTGCTCCGCCCCGGGCTACCCGAGGAGGCCGCCCACGAGGCCGGGCTGGCCGGAGGACGATCCGCCGCCGCCTCCGCCGGAGCCGCCGCTCGGCGTGCCCTCGCCGCCGGTGCTGCCGCCGCCCGAGGTGGGGCCGGAGCTGGTGCTCGGCGCCTGCTCGGCCGGCGTGGACTGCTGCGGCGGGGCCTGCCCGGCGCTGCCCTG
>NZ_JAAGMD010000486.1 GCF_010548465.1 Streptomyces sp. SID14436
GCGCCGGGGCCGGGGGGCCGGCCGAGCCAGCGGGCGACGGTGGGCATCAGGCCCCGGTCCACGGCGTCCACCAGGACGTCGTGGCCGACCCCGTCGAGCTGGAGGAAGACGGCGCCGGGGGTGGCCGGGCAGGGCCCGGCGGAGCGGCGGCGGCGGTCGGCGAGGCGGTACAGGCGGCGGCGGTAGGCGTCGTCGTCCCGGACGGCGAGGGCGGCACCGGTGGCGGAGGCGACGGCGGACATCACCGCGGCGACCACCACGGCGGTCTCCGGGGCGGCGGAGCCCCGCTCGACCGGGTTGAGGCGCAGGGCCAGCCACAGCAGCCCGCCGTTGAGGAAGAACACCAGCAGACCGAGGACGAGCGCGGGCACCAGCAGCAGCAGCCGCACCAGCAGAGGCCACACCAGCGCGGACAGCAGGCCGAAGGCACCGGCGCCGAGCGCCGCGGTGACCGCGATGTCGGTGGCGCTGCCGCCGTCCGCGGAGCGCAGCCGGAAGTCGGGCAGGAGACCGGCGAGCAGCAGCATGGTGAGGGTGGAGACCACCCACACGGCGACGCTCCGCCCGATCTGACTGGCGACCCGTCGCCACCGCACGCCGCCCACGCCCCGCCACACCTCGCGTCCCCGCCCGTCGTCACCGACCGGCCCTCGAAACCGGTACCCACCCTGCCACAACGGCCGGAAGGGCCGTTTTGTCCCCGCTCGGGGCGGTCCCGGCGGGGGGGTCCCTGCGGGCAGTCCCGGCCGGGGTCCCTGCGGGCGGTCCCGGCGGCTGGTCCCGGCGGGCGGTTCCGGCGGGTTCCCCGCGGGCGGGGCGGGCCGGGCGTCAGCGGCCGTCGTAGCCGGCCGTCGGCATGGACAGGCGGCGGTGGACGCGGGCCTTCATCGCCGCGTCGTAGGCGGGTTCGGGGCGGCCCACGATCTCCACGCGCACCCCGCGCCGCGCGCACTCGGCGGTGAACTCCTCGACGGAGGACAGGGCGCCGGCCAGCACCCGGCGGCTGGGGGCCACGAACAGGTCGGTGCCGGGCCGCATCCCCTCCCACAGCGCGCCGTGGTCGGGCCGCAGCCCGCGCACGAGCAGTTCCCGCACCACCACGAAGCCGCGCTCGGCGGCCCAGCGGGCGCACATGGCGTGCTGGCTGCGGGAGTCCACCAGGAACGGATCGTCGTCCAGTTCCTCCAGCGGCGTCAGACTCGCGATCGCCGTCACCCGCACCGGTCCCATGGCGCCCCCTCACCTGGCGGTTTCGTCGCCGACCCTACTCCTGCACGTACGCTTCGGGGAGTCGCGCGAAGGAGGCGGGGAAGTGCCGGTGGAGATCACCTGGTGGGGTCACGCCACTTGCACGGTCGAGGATTCGCACACGCGCGTGCTGACCGACCCGCTGTTCGCCCGCCGGCTCGCCCATCTGCGGCGCCGGCGCGGCGCGGTGCCGCCGCCCGACGCCCGGCGGGCGGACGTGGCGCTGGTGTCCCATCTGCACGCCGACCATCTGCACGTGCCCTCCCTCGCGCTGCTGGAGGAGGGCACGCTCCTGCTCGTGCCCCGGGGCGCACTCCGGGCGGTGCCGGCGCTGCGCCGGCTCACGCACCTGCGGGTGCGGGAGATGGCGCCCGGGGAGGTGCTGCCGGTGGGCGGCCTGGTGGTGCGGGCGGTGCCCGCGCGGCACGACGGCCGGCGGCTGCCGGTCGGGCGGCACGTGTGTCCGGCGCTCGGCTACGTCGTGGAGGGCGAGACGCGCACCTACTTCGCCGGGGACACCGGGCTGTTCGAGTCGATGGCCGAGGAGGTCGGTCCGGTGGACGTGGCGCTGCTGCCGGTGGGCGGCTGGGGCCCGTACCTCGGTGCGGGGCACCTGGACGCGGGGCGCGCGGCCCAGGCGCTGGCCCTGCTGGGGGCCCGGGCCGCGGTGCCGGTGCACTACGGCACGTACTGGCCGATCGGGATGGACGCGGTGCGCCCGCACGAGTTCCACTCCCCGGGCGACGAGTTCGTGCGGCTGGCCGCGGCCCGCACGCCGCGGGTGGCGGTGCACCGGCTCGGGCACGGGGAGAGCGTGCGGCTGGGGGACACCCGGTGATCCTGGCCGTCGTCCCGGCCGTGGCGCCGGAGTCCACCCAGCAGGCGATCGGCTACCCCTCGCTGTTCCTGCTGGTGCTGATCGGCGCGCTGGTGCCGGTGGTGCCCACGGGCGCGCTGGTCAGCTCGGCGGCCGTGGTCGCCTTCCACCAGACGGCGCCGTTCTCGATGGCCCTGGTCTTCGTGACGGCGGCGCTGGCGGCGTTCCTCGGCGACATGGCCCTGTACTGGCTGGGCCGGCGCGGGATGAAGTCGCGGGGCGGCTCGCGCTGGCTGGAGGCGATCCGCGCCCGGGCACCGGAGGACCGGCTGGCGCAGGCCCAGGAGAAGCTGGGCGACCACGGCGTGGCGGTGCTGGTGCTGTCCCGGCTGATGCCGGCCGGGCGGCTCCCGGTGATGCTGGCGTGCCTGCTGGCGAAGTGGCCGATGCGCCGCTTCGCCCGCGGCAACCTCCCCGCCTGTCTGGCCTGGGCGGTGACGTACCAGCTGATCGGTGTCCTCGGGGGGTCGCTGTTCGCCGAGCCGTGGGAGGGCGTGCTGGCGGCGGTCGTGCTGACGCTGCTGATCAGCGTGGCGCCGTCCCTGTGGCGCCGGCTGCGGGGGAACACCGCGGGGTGAGCCCGCCCCCGGGGTGCGGGGCGGGACCGCTCTCACGTGAGCACGCGGGAGGCCCCGACCGGCAGGTCCCACAGGTCGGTGCGGGGCAGCCCGGCGCGGGCCCAGGCCGCCCTGACCCGGGTGAGCGGTTCGAGGACCGGCTCGGCGGACAGCACGAAGGTGCCCCAGTGCATCGGCGCCATGCGGCGCGCCCCCAGGTCCTGGGCGGCCCGCACCGCCTCCTCGGGGTCGCAGTGCACGTCGCGCAGCCACCAGCGGGGGTCGTAGGCGCCGATGGGCAGCAGGGCCAGGTCGATGCCGGGGTAGCGGCGGCCGATGCGGGAGAACCAGTGGCCGTAGCCGGTGTCCCCGGCGAAGTAGACGCGCTGCCCGTCGGGCGCGGTGAGCACCCAGCCGCCCCACAGGGAGTGGCAGGTGTCGGTGAGGGTGCGCTTGGACCAGTGGTGCGCCGGGACGAAGTCGAAGCGGACCGCGTCCCCGCGCCCCGGACCGCCCCCGGGAGGCGGCAGTTCGG
The DNA here is from genome assembly GCF_010548465.1 of Streptomyces sp. SID14436. GTDB lineage: Bacteria > Actinomycetota > Actinomycetes > Streptomycetales > Streptomycetaceae > Streptomyces. The sequence goes on from NZ_JAAGMD010000486.1 coordinate 3,218, forward strand.
CGGCCTCCCACCAGTCCAGCTCGGTGACGCGGGTGAAGCGGCGGCGCTGGAACCACCGGCCGAGCCCGGCCGGCACGAACACGGGGGTGTCGCGCGGCAGCCGCCGCAGGGTGGGGGCGTCGAGGTGGTCGTAGTGGTTGTGGCTGATGACGACGGCGTCGACGCGCGGCAGGGCGTCCCAGGCGACCCCGACGGGCGTGACCCGGGCGGGGGTGCCGAGGATCCGGCGGGACCAGACGGGGTCGGTGAGCACGGTCAGCCCGCCGATGCGCACCACCCAGCTGGCGTGGCCCGCCCAGGTGACGGCGACGGTCCCGGCGTCGACGCGCGGCAGCGGGCCGGGCTCGTACGGCAGCCGGGGGATGTCCGCGAGCCCCGCGCGGTCCGGGCGCACGGCGCCCTCGCGGGCGAAGCGGGCGATGGCCTTGAGGCCGGGCAGGGGCGCGGTGAGCCGGTCGTGGAAGGTGCGCGGCCAGACCCGGCGCTCGGCGAGCGGGCGGGGTTCGGCCAGCGGTGGGTACGGCGTGGCCTGGGGTGCGCGGGCGGCCTGGTCGGGTGCGTCCCTGGCGGCGGGGCCGGTGTCCGCCCGGGGGGCCGTCGTCCGGCTCGCGGCCGTCGGGCTCGTCGTCGACTCGGACTGTCGCGTCATCGGGGGGTCTCCCATCGCCGGACGTCGTCGCGGAGGTCGTCGAGGACCGAGGTGAGGCGGTGCAGCGCGCCGCGCACCTGCGGAAGGTCCAACGGCTCGGGCGCGCCGAGGCATTCCGCCCGCTGCCCGGGGGTGTCGCCGAGCAGCGGGGCGGTGGACAGCCGCACGCGCGGTGCTTCGAGGTCGTCGCCGAAGCGGTGCCCGCCCGGGGCGGGCATGCCGATCCGGGCGGTGAGGAAGTCCTCGAGTTCCTGGGCGTCGCCGACGCCGTGGGAGGCCAGCGCGGGCGCCAGCGGGGAGAGGTCGGCGTACAGGTGCCGTCCGGCCTGCGGGGGCCGGGCGAGGACGCCCGCGCCCACGAGGGCCGTGTGGGCGGCGGCGGCCACCCGCGCGTGCAGCCGGGTCGTG
>NZ_JAAGMD010000048.1 GCF_010548465.1 Streptomyces sp. SID14436
CGCGGGCCGGGCAGCAGCCCACCGGGCACACGTCGTGGCTCGCGCCGAGCGCGCCCAGGACGCACGGCGCGACCTCCTGCCCCCGCTCGGTGGCGGCCCGCTCGGCGACCAGGTCGCGGATCGCGGCGGCGAACCGCGGGTCAGCGCCGACGGTGCACGAGCGCCGGACCGGCAGCCCGAGTTCGTCCGCCTTGGCGACGGCCTCCGTGTCGAGGTCGTAGATGACCTCCATGTGGTCGGAGACGAAGCCGATGGGGGCCATGACCACGGCCGGGACGCCGGCCGCGTGCCGCTCCTCGAGGTGGTCGCAGATGTCCGGTTCGAGCCAGGGGATGTGGGGGGCTCCGGAGCGTGACTGGTAGACGAGCTGCCACGGGTGGTCGACGCCGGTGCGTTCCCGGACGGCGTCGGCGATCAGCCGGGACACCTCCAGGTGCTGGCGGACGTAGGCGCCGCCGTCGCCGTGCTCGGAGACCGGGCCGGAGGTGTCCGCGGCGGCCGTGGGGATCGAGTGGGTGCAGAAGGCGATGTGCGCCCCGTCGCGGACCTCCTCGGGGAGGTCGGCGAGCGACTCGACGATGCCGTCGACCATGGGCTCCACGAAGCCCGGGTGGTTGAAGTAGTGCCGCAGCTTGTCCACCTTCGGCAGCTCCAGCCCCTCCGCCTCCAGGGTCGCGAGGGCCTCGGCGAGGTCCTCGCGGTACTGGCGGCAGCCCGAGTACGAGGCGTAGGCGCTGGTGGCCAGGACGAGGATGCGGCGGCGGCCGTCGCGGACCATCTCGCGCAGGGTGTCGGTCACGTAGGGCGCCCAGTTGCGGTTGCCCCAGTAGACCGGCAGCGCCAGGCCGTGGTCGGCGAAGTCCTTGCGCAGGGCGGCCAGCAGGTCCCGGTTCTGCTCGTTGATGGGGCTGACCCCGCCGAAGAGGAAGTAGTGCTCACCGACTTCCTTGAGACGTTCCTTGGGGATGCCGCGCCCGCGGGTGACGTTCTCCAGGAACGGCACCACGTCGTCCGGGCCTTCGGGGCCGCCGAAGGAGAGCAGGAGCAGGGCGTCGTAGGGGCTGGGATCGAGCACGTCAGGCATGCCCACGATCCTGCCACCGGAGCTGACGGGCGGGAAACGGAGGGCCGGGAGCGGCTCCGGAGACCGCCCTGGAGTGGTGCAACCGGGTGAACCGGGCGGTAAGCTGTGCTGGCTCGGACGGCGTCTTACTCATCCTCCGGAGACCCTGTGGCCAGCCCCTATCGCGCCCTGTTCGCCGCGCCCGGCACCAAGGGTTTCTCCGCCGCGGGCTTCATCGGCCGGATGCCGCTGTCGATGATGGGCATCGGCGTGGTGACGATGATCTCCCAGATCACCGGGCGCTACGGGCTGGCCGGCGCCCTGTCCGCGACGATCGCCCTGTCCGCGGCCGTGGCGGGCCCCCAGGTCTCCCGTCTGGTGGACCTGTACGGGCAGCGGCGGGTGCTGCGCCCGGCGACCACGCTGTCCCTCGCGGCGGCCGCCCTGCTGCTGTTCGCCGCCCACTACGGGTGGGCCGACTGGGTGCTGTACGTGGCCTGTGTCGGCATCGGCTGCGTGCCGAGCCTCGGGGCGATGATCCGGGCCCGCTGGGCGGCCCTGTACCGGGGGACCCCGCAGCTGCACACCGCCTACTCCTTCGAGTCGGTGGTGGACGAGGTCTGCTTCATCTTCGGACCCATCATCTCGATCGGCCTGTCCACGGCCTGGTTCCCCGAGGCCGGCCCGCTGCTCGCCGCCTGCTTCCTGGCGGTCGGTGTCTTCTGGCTGACCGCGCAGCGCGCCACCGAACCGGTCCCCCACCCGCGTGAGCGCAAGGGCGGCGGCACCGCCCTGCGGTCCGCCGGCCTGCAGGTCCTCGTCGCCACGTTCGCGGCCACGGGGGCGATCTTCGGCGCGGTGGACGTGGTCACCGTGGCCTTCGCGGAGGAGCGGGGACACAAGGCCGCCGCCAGCGTGGTGCTGTCCCTCTACGCGCTGGGCTCGTGCGTGGCCGGGCTCGTCTTCGGGCTGCTGCGCTTCGCGGGTCCGGCGGAACGCCGCTGGCTCCTGGGCGTCTGTGCCATGGCCGTGAGTATGATCCCCCTCCTACTGGTCGGGAACCTGCCGTTTCTGGCCGTGGCGCTGTTCGTTGCGGGTCTGGCCATCGCTCCCACGATGATCACGACCATGTCCCTCATCGAAGAGCACGTACCACGCGCGCAGCTCACCGAGGGCATGACCTGGGTGAGCACCGGGCTCGCGGTCGGGGTCGCACTCGGCTCCTCCGCGGCCGGCTGGGTGATCGACGCGGCCGGGGCGCGTGCCGGGTACGGGGTCTCGGCCGTGGCCGGGGCCGTCGCGGTCGTGGTCGGTTTCCTGGGGTACCGCCGGCTCAAGCGGCCGGCTCCGGGTCGGGGAGGCTCCGTTGGTCAGCACAGTGAGCGCGAAGAACGGCACATGGCGTAACTGGGGGGGCAACGTCACGGTGCGCCCCGCGCGGGAGGTCACGCCCGCCTCCGTGGACGAGCTGGCCGCGGCGGTGCGGCGGGCCGCCGAGGACGGCATGCCGGTCAAAGCGGTGGGCACGGGGCACTCGTTCACCTCCATAGCGGCCACCGACGGGCTGCTGGTGCGTCCCGGTCTGCTGACCGGGATCCGGGAGATCGACCGCGCGGCCGGGACCGTCACCGTCGAGGCGGGCACCCCGCTGAAGCGGCTCAACGTGGCGCTCGCGCGGGAGGGCCTGTCGCTGGCCAACATGGGCGACATCATGGAGCAGACGGTGTCCGGCGCGGTCAGCACGGGCACGCACGGCACGGGTCGCGACTCCGGTTCCATAGCCGCCCAGATCCGCGCGCTGGAACTGGTCACCGCCGACGGCTCGGTGCTCACCTGTTCCGAGAAGGAGAACCCGGACGTCTTCGCCGCCGCCCGGATCGGTCTGGGCGCCCTCGGCATCGTCACCGCGATCACCTTCGCGGTGGAGCCCCTCTTCCTGCTCACGGCGCGCGAGGAACCGATGCCGTTCGACCGCGTGCTCGCTGAGTTCGACGAACTCCACGCCGAGAACGAGCACTTCGAGTTCTACTGGTTCCCGCACACCGGCAGCACCACCACCAAGCGCAACAACCGCAGCGCGGGACCGGAGCGGCCGGTGCCGCCGCTCAAGGGGTGGTTCGAGGACGAGTTCCTCTCCAACGGCGTCTTCCAGGTGGCCAACTGGGTGGGCCGCGCGGCCCCGCCGGCCATTCCCGCGATCGCGCGGATCTCCAGCCGCGCCCTGTCCGCGCGGACCTACACCGACATTCCCTACAAGGTCTTCACCTCGCCGCGCCGGGTGCGTTTCGTGGAGATGGAGTACGCCGTTGCGCGCGAGGCGCTGCCCGACACCCTGCGTGAACTCAAAGCGATGGTGGACCGTTCACCATTGCGGGTGAGTTTTCCGGTCGAAGTGCGGACCGCTCCGGCCGACGACATCACGCTCTCCACGGCCTCCGACCGGGACAGTGCCTACATCGCCGTGCACATGTTCCGGGGCACGCCCCACCAGGCGTATTTCACCGCGGCCGAGCGCATCTTCACCGCTCACGAGGGCCGACCGCACTGGGGGAAGATCCACACCCGGGACGCCTCCCATCTCTCCGGCGTGTACCCGCGGTTCGGCGAGTTCACGGCGCTGCGGGACCGGCTCGACCCCGACCGGCGCTTCCGCAACGACTATCTCCGCAGGGTTCTGGGGGCCTGAGGCCCGTCCCGGGTTCCGTTTCCGGTGATTCCGTGAAGTTCCCCACGTTCAAGATCGCGGAAGTCGGGAAGGGGCGGCCAAGTACCATCCCTTGCGAGAAGTTGGGCGGCGCGCCCATCCACGCACGTGGCCCGAATGGAGTACTGTGGCGAGCCCTGGGTCCGGTCTCCCGTCAGGGTGCTCGGGACCTTCGCGGACCGCCGGGAGGGGGCTAGTTGCACAGGGTGACGCGATTGGTCACTGAGCGTTGCGAACAGGTAACCGTGCCATAACGGCGTTTCAGGCCCCGCGCCCGACACGCCGGGCAACTCGGCAAGGTTGTGGCAGGCTGCACCCGGGCAGGCCACACTCGACTAGCGGAAGCAGCGACGCAGGTGACGTCGGCAGGCACCACCCGGGAGGTCCCCATGCCCGAACTGCGTGTCGTGGCCGTCTCGAATGACGGCACACGGCTGGTGCTGAAGGCTGCGGACAGCACGGAGTACACGCTTCCGATCGACGAACGGCTCCGCGCCGCCGTGCGCGGCGACCGTCCCCGCCTCGGCCAGATCGAGATCGAGGTGGAGAGCCATCTCCGCCCCCGCGACATCCAGGCACGTATACGAGCCGGTGCGACCGCGGAAGAGGTCGCCCAGATGGCCGGCATCCCCGTGGACCGCGTCCGCCGTTTCGAGGGCCCGGTGCTGGCCGAGCGTGCCTTCATGGCCGAACGCGCCCGCAAGACCCCGGTCCGGCGGCCCGGGGAGAACTCCGGTCCGCCGCTGGGCGAGGCCGTGCAGGAGCGGCTGCTGCTGCGGGGCGCCGAGAAGGACACCGTGCAGTGGGACTCCTGGCGCCGCGACGACGGCACCTGGGAGGTCCTGCTGGTCTACCGGGTGGCGGGCGAACCGCACTCGGCGAGCTGGACGTACGACCCGCCGCGGCGGCTCGTCCAGGCCGTCGACGAGGAGGCGCGCTCGCTGATCGGCGAGTCCGACGACCTCGCCGCGCCCGAGCCCAGCTTCCCGTTCGTGCCGCGCATCGCCCGGCTGCCGCGCGACCGGCCGCTGGACCGCAGCGGCGACCGCGAACGGCCGAGCCTGCCCCCGGCCTCCGAACCGGCCGAGGAGACCACGGCCACGGCGTCGGCCGCCGGTGAACGGGACTCGCTGACCAGCCTGCTGGAAGCGGTGCCCAGCTTCCGGGGCGACCTGGTGGTGCCGGAGCGCACACCCGAGGCGGCTCCGGAGGAACCGGACAGCGAGCCCGAGGTGGAGGAACCGCCCGCGCCCGCCGCCTCGGCGGGGTCCGCGTACGCGGACGTGCTGATGCCGCGTTCGGTCGGCGCCCACCGGGACCGTCTCATCGGTGCCACCGACCGGCAGGCCGAGGCGGACGGTGTCCGTCCGGGGCGCCGCGCGGCGGTGCCGAGCTGGGACGAGATCGTGTTCGGCACGCGGCGGAAGAAGCAGGAGTAATCCGTTCGGGCCCTGTGGGCCACGGCCGGTTGACGAGCAGTGACGCACTCAGGGGCGCTCGCCGTGCGGCGAGCGCCCCTGGTGTGCTTCCGGTCCTGGCCGGCGTTTGCCGGGTCGAGGACTACTGCGGGTCCGGATTACTGCGGGTCCGGATTACTGCGGGTCGGGACTACTGCGGGTCCGGTCCGACCGCCACCGGCCGACGCGAGTCCGACGACCACTCCGACCACGAACCGACGTACAGCGCCGCCGGGATGCCCGCCACGGCCAGCGCCAGGACCTCGTGCGCCCCGGAGACACCGGAACCGCAGTACACGCCGACCGGCACCTCCGCCGTGACGCCCAGCTCCTTGAACCGCGCGCCCAGTTCCCCGGCGGGCAGGAAACGGCCGTCCGGTCCCACGTTCTGCGTGGTGGGGGCCGAGACCGCGCCCGGGATGTGTCCGGCCACCGGGTCGACGGGCTCCACCTCCCCGCGGTACCGCTCCCCCGCCCGCGCGTCCAGCAGCACCCCGGCACGCGCCAGCTCCGCCGCGCCGTCGGCGTCGAGCACCCCGGCCGCCGCCGGCACCGGCTCGAAGTCGCCCGGGGCCGGCCGGGGCACCGAGGTCTCCAACGGCCCGTCCCAGGACGGCAACCCGCCGTCCAGGACCCGCACGTCCGGGTGACCCGTCCAGCGCAGCAGCCACCACGCGCGGGCCGCTCCCCAGCCCAGCCCGCCGTCGTACACCACCACCGGCCGGTCCGCCGACACGCCCGCCCGGCGCATCGCCGCACCGAACTCGGCGAGGTCCGGCAGCGGGTGGCGGCCGCGGCCGCCCGGCGCGGACGCCAACTCCCGGTCCAGGTCCACGAACACGGCACCCGGGAGGTGCCCGTCGGCGTAGGCCGCCCGCCCGTCGAAGGGCGGCTCACCGGCCGCCGCGGCGGTGCTCAACTGCCAGCGCACGTCCAGCAGCACGGGGGGACGGGAGCCCTCGAGTTCGCTCGCGAGTTCGGATGCGGAGATGATGGCGTTCATGGTCACCATCCTCGCGCACGGGGTGGCCGACTCGCCCTCGTCCGGCTAATCTGCTCCGCCGGACAGGTCCGATCACCATGCGTACAGGATCGGGCACATGCTGTACAGCCGATCGCCACCCGCACGACAGCGCGCCGACAAGGATGACGGCCCGCACATCGGGCATCCTCCGGGACAGGGCGTCACACGGGACGCGCGTGAGTGCGCGGCGCCCGGGCCGGTGCGGGCCCGTCGGGACGGGAGACGTTCCGCGGAGCGGATGCGACACGACCCCGCGCCGGGGCCGAGATGAGCACGGCCGCCGCCGGGCGGCCGAGAAGAGAGTGACGATGACCGACGCACGGGGGACCGCCCGCCCGAACGGCGAGGGGCCCCGGCACACCCCCGGCACACCCTGCTGGGTGAGCCTGATGGTGCACGGACTGGAAGCGACCGAGGAGTTCTACGGGGCCCTGTTCGGCTGGGAGTTCCGGCCCGGACCCGAGCAGCTCGGCCCGTACGTGCGGGCGCTGCTCGACGGACGCGACGTGGCCGGCATCGGCCTGCTGCCGCCCGACCGCCGGCTGCCCATCGCCTGGACCCCGTACTTCGCCTCGGCCGACGCGGACCGGACCGCCGAGGTGATCCGCTCGTGCGGCGGCACGGTGGGCGTGGGCCCGCTGGACGCCGCCGACGCCGGGCGCCTGGCGATCGGCGTGGACCCGGCGGGGGCCGTGTTCGGCGTGTGGCAGGTGGCCGAGCCCTTCGGCACAGCGGTCACCGGCGTGCCGGGCACGCCCGCCTGGAACGAGCTGACGACCTTCGAGTCGGGCCACGTCGCCAAGTTCTACGAGACGGTGTTCGGCTACGACGAGGAGCCGGTGGTCTCCGCCGACCTCGACTACGTCACCCTCCAGCTGGACGGACGCCCGGTGGCCGGGGTCCACGGGGTCGGCAACGCCCTGCCCCGGGACCGGGGCCCGCACTGGCTGACGTACTTCACGGTGGCCGACGCCGACGACGCGGCCGACCACGTGGTGCACCTCGGCGGCCAGGTACTGAAGCCCGCCCGGGACAGCGCACACGGCCGCGTGGCGACGGTCGCGGACCCGGAGGGGGCCCGCTTCGCGCTGCTGCAGCCGGTGGACTGACCCTCGGGGCACCTCGGGCCGCCGCGCCGGCGGGTCGCGCGCCGTGAGGTCCGGGGCGCCCGGCGCTTCACGCCCCGTCAGGCGCCTCGGCCGCTCTCACGTGCCGTCCGTCGGTGCGGCCCCGCCCCGGGTGAGGCGCGCGTCGAGGCGGTAGCGGGACTGCACCGCCAGGGCGGCCGCCATGAGCAGGGCAGGCAGCACCGTGAAGCCCAGGAGGATGGCGGTGTGGGCGCCGCCGGACTGGGTGACCTCCTCGCCGGCCCGTGCCGCGGCGTACCCGCCGAGGCCGAGGGCCGCCGAGTACAGGTAGGGGCCGGCCGCGGCGCCCGTGGCCTCCGTCGCGGTCCACACGCCGGTGTAGGCGCCGGTCCGCTCGATCTCGGCGCCGCCCCCCGCCCGGACGGTGTCCGGGACCATCGCGAACGGGAAGAGCTGCAGGCCCGCGAAGCACGTGCCGAGCAGCAGCGTGCACAGCACCGGCACCGCGATCCCGGCGGCGTCGCCCGCGGCGAGTCCGAGCGCGCCGACGACGAAGAGGCCCTGGCAGACCAGCAGGCAGCGCTGCTTGCCCCAGCTCCGCGAGAGGCGGAACCACAGGGGGGTGGTGAGCAGGGCGGGGGCCACGAAGGCGGCCATCAGGACGGTGGTGAAGCCGGGGCGGCCCAGTTCGTGCCGCGCGTAGTACGGCAGGCCGGCCAGCACGAGGTGGGTCGTGGTGGAGACGAGGAAGTAGCAGGAGACCAGGACCCGGAAGGACGGGTTGGCGCGCAGCACGTCCCGGACCTGGCCCAGGGCCCGCCCGGGTGCCGTGCGCTCCGGGGCCGGGGTGTCCCGCGGGGGCCCGGCGGGCACGAGGGCGCGGACACCGCCGACGCCGACGGCCTGGAAGACGACGGTGAAGGCGCCCAGCGCCAGGGCCATGACCGCGTACCGGGCGACCGAGTCGCCCTCTCCCGCCAGGAGCGGGGCCAGCGCCCCGCCGACCAGGATGCCGACCGTGAGGACGACCATCCGGAAGGAGAGGACCCGGGTCCGGCCGTGGTAACCGACCGTCATGTCGGTGGGCGTGGACAGGTACGGCACCTGGTAGGCGGCGAACAGCGCGTTGGCGATGACGAACCAGCCGGCCACCCAGGCCGCCGCCGCCCACGGCCGCTCGGCCACGGGCCCGGGCACCGCGAACAGCGCGACGAACGCCGGGGCGAGCGCGCAGCCCGCCGTCAGCAGCCGCAGTCTGGTGCCCCGGCGGGCGCGCTCACGGTCGGAGAGGGAACCGACGAAGGGGTGCAGGACGATGTCGACGGCCTTCGGCACGAGCAGCGCCAGTCCGGCCAGCCACGGCGCCACGCCGAGGGTGTCGGTGAGGAAGTACAGGAGCAGCAGCCCGGGGACGGTCACGTAGACGCCCATGCCGGCCGAGCCGAGGGCGTAGCGCAGGAGGGCGGCGCGGGGCACCTCCGACCCGCCCCCGGTGTCGGTTCCGGTGTCGGTCCCGGCGGAGTCCGTCCCGGCGGAGTCCGTGCCGGCAGCGGGGGCCGCCCGGTGTCCGGGGGGTACGGCTTCGGACCCGGTGGCAGCGCTCATGAAATCCCCCAACTGCTTGATTGCGAGGTCTGCGGATCCTAGCCAGACTGGGCCGGATGAGGAAGAGCGGTCAGACACCCGATGAGCGGCCCGCCCGGCGCGGGCCGGGCAGGCCCCGGCGCGCGGAGCGGGACGGGCCCCCGACCCGAGAGCTGATCCTGAGGGAGGCCACGGCGTTGTTCGCCGCGCGGGGGGCGGAGGGGACCTCGCTGCGCGACATCGCGGCGCGGGTGGGCATCGACGTGTCGAGCCTGCACCACCACTTCCCGGCGAAGGACGCCCTGTACGACGCCTGTTTCGAGCGGGTGCACGAGGCGGAGCGGGCGGCGCTCGCCCCGCTGGTGGCGGATCTCGGGCAGGCCGCCGCGAAGGGGGGCCCGCCGCTGGCCGCGGCGCTCCGGGCGCTCGCCGACGGCTTCGTGGACTTCCTGGAGGAACACCCGCACACGACGTTCCTGTGGCTGCGCCGCTGGCTCGACCCGACGCGCGGCGGCGGCCTGGACCGCGCGTACGCGCTGCCGCTGTACGGGGAGGTCGAACGCGCCCTGCTGGAGGCGGCCCAGGCCGGGACGATCCGGGAGACGACGCCGCACGTCACGGTGCGCAGCCTGGTGTGGGCGGCGCACGGCCACGTCACGGCACTGGCCGCCGCCTCCCCCGCCGAACGCGAGCGCGAGCGGTACGAGTTCCGCCTGTGGGTGCGCAGATTCCTCGACGCGCTGTACGGTCCGCCGCCGGCCGGCGGGCCGGCGGGGTCTGGTGCCGGCGCCGGTCCGGAGTAATAATCCCTCGCACGTTGGATTAGGTCGGCGAAGGACGCGAGGGCGATGGGCGCGGAGCGGGGCACGGCGGGGCCGGGACGGGTGGCCGTCGTCGGGGGCGGGGTCGCGGGCATCACGGCGGTCAAGGCCCTCCTGGAGGCGGGCGTCGAGGTGTTCGGCGTGGAGCGCGCCGCCGAACTGGGCGGTCTGTGGCGGTTCTCCGGGGACACCGCCGCCTACGAGGGGCTGCGGCTCAACACGTCGAAGCCGCGCACCGAGTTCAGCGACCACGCGATGCCCGCCGACTGGCCTGACTACCCCTCGCGCTCCCAGCTCCTGTCGTACGTGCGGGAGTACGCGGAGCGCTTCGGCGTCCCGCGGCACTACCGCATGAACACCGAACTCGTCGCCGCCCGGCGCACCGGAGAAGGCTGGCTGCTCGAACTGGACGGCCCCGACGGCAGATTCGAGGAGACCGTCGCGCATCTGGTGGTCGCGAACGGGCACAACCACACCCCGCGCCTGCCCGAGCCGCCGTACCCCGGCACCTTCGCGGGCACGTCCTCGCACGCCCACGCGTACCGCGAGCCCACCGCGTTCGCCGGCCGCCGGGTGCTCGTCGTCGGCACCGGCAACAGCGCGATGGACATCGCCACCGAGCTGGCCGGGCACGCGGGCGAGGTGCTGCTGTCGGCCCGGCGCGGCGTGTGGGTGCTGCCCAAGCGGCTGCTGGGCCGCCCCACCGACCAGTGGAACGGCGCGCTCGCGGCCGTCCTGCCGTGGCGGCTGCGCCAGCAGGTCTCCCAGGCGATGCTGCGGCTGGCGGCCCGGGGGCAGGACGGGCCGGCGCTGCCCCCGTCGCCGGAGGGTGTGCTCCAGGACCATCCGACGCTGAGCGACACGGTCCCGGCCCTGGTGGCGGCCGGGCGGATCGGCGTACGGGCGGGCATCGAGCGCTTCGACGGACACCGGGTGCGCTTCACCGACGGGCGCGAGGACGAGGTGGACCACGTCCTGTGGTGCACCGGGTACCGGGCGACCGTCCCCTTCCTCGACCCGGAGCTGGTGCCGGATCCGGCGCGGCTGCCCCTGTACCGGCACGTGTTCCCGCTCGACGAGCCCGCGCTGTCCTTCGTCGGCCTCATGCAGTCCACGGGATCGGCCCTGCCGGTCGTCGAGGCGCAGGGCAGACTGCTCGCCGCCCACCTGTCCGGACGGCTGCGCCGGCCGCACCGGGACCGGATGCTGGCCGAGGTCGCCTCGGAACTCCAGGCGGCGCGGGAACGGTGGGGTGCGAAGCGCCCGCACATGCGCATCGACGTGGACCGCTACCTCCGCCAGGTGAGCCGGGACCTGACGGCCGGCCGGCGCACGGCACCCCGGATGGACGGGCGCAGGGTGCTGGTGACGGGCGCGTCGGGAACCTTCGGCCGGGCGCTCGGCGAGCGGTTCACCGCACTCGGCGCACGGGTCGTCGGGCTGGACCTGGTGGCGGACGGGACGGCACCGGTGCCCGTGGTGGGCTGCGACCTCACCGACCCCGAGTCGGTGACCAAGGCGGTCGACGAGGCGGTCCGGCTGCTCGGCGGGGGCGTGGACGTGCTGGTCAACAACGCGGGCCGGGGCGGACCGGCGCCCGCGGAACTGCGGCCCTCAAACGAGGTGCACCAGCAGATCCGGCTCAACCTCCTCGGCGCCTGGGAGGTGACGGCCGCCGCGCTGCCGCACCTCGAACGCGCCCGGGGCCGCGTGGTGTTCATCGCCTCGCGGATGGCGCTGCTGCCGTTGCCGCTGGCCGCCGCCTACGGCGTCTCCAAGCGGGCGCTCGCCGCGTACGCGGACACGTTGCGGCTGGAGGTGGGCACGCACGTCGGCGTGACGACCGTCTACCCGAGCATGGTGCGCAGCCCGATCCACGACAGCACGCGTGAGGCGGGCCTCTCCCTGGACGGGGTGTCCCGGCCGGAGCCCCTGGACGGGGTGGTGGCCGCGGTGGTCTCCGCGGTCACGGCCCGCCGCGCCCCGCGCGACGTGGCGACGACCCGCCGCGGCCGGACGGAGATGGCGCTCGCCCGGCACGTGCCGGCGCTGGCCGACCGGATCGTGCGCCGGACCGTCGCCTCCCGCC
>NZ_JAAGMD010000512.1 GCF_010548465.1 Streptomyces sp. SID14436
CATGGCGCCGGGCCCGCCCGGCGCTGATCGCCGGCGCGCTGAAACGCGCCTCGGCCCGTCCGTCCGGGAACTGGTTCGTCGTCGGCGCGTCTCGGGACGTACGGGCCGGCGGGCGGCCGTACGGCCGGACGGTGGGCGGCGTCGAGGTCGTGCTGTGGCGCACGGACACGGGTGAGCTGCGGGCGGGGCCCGGTGTCTGCCCGCACCTGGGGGCGCCGCTGCGCGACAGCCGGGTGGTGTGCGGCACGCTGGTGTGCCACTGGCACGGACTGGCCCTGGACGGCGGCCCGTTCGCCGGCTGGGAACCGTATCCCGTGCACGACGACGGGGTGCTCGTGTGGGTGCGGCTGGACGCGGTCGGCGGGGAGGAGCCCTCGGAGCGGCCCGCGGTGCCCGCCCGGCCCCGGCCGGGCGGCGGGGTGGACGCCGTGTTCACGGCCGTGGGGCGCTGCGAACCGCAGGACGTGGTCGCCAACCGGCTGGATCCGTGGCACGGCTCGTGGTTCCACCCGTACTCGTTCGTGGACCTGTCGGTGGTGCGGGAGCCGGACGGTGACGACGGCGACGCCTTCGTCGTCGACGTCTCCTTCCGGGTGGCGGGCCGTCTGGTGGTGCCGGTGCGGGCGGAGTTCACCGCACCGGACCCGCGCACGGTCGTGATGCGCATCACCGAGGGCGAGGGGGTGACGTCCGTGGTGGAGACGCATGCCACGCCGCTGACCGGCGAGGGCGACCCCGCCCCGCGGACCGCGGTGGTCGAGGCGGTCGTCGCCACCTCGGACCGGCGCGGCTTCCGCCTCGCCCGGGCCGCCGCCCCGGCGCTGCGTCCGCTGATGCGGCGCACGGCCGGACGCCTGTGGCGCGACGACCTGGCCTACGCGGAGCGGCGCTGGACGCTGCGCAGCACGGGGCGTTTCCCGGGCTGACGGCGGGGACAGAGCGCAGTGTCCGGGTTCCCCGCTCCCGCTCCACAGGGTGCCGGAGCGTGGGGGCGTGTGCGGCGCGCCGTGCATCCGAAAGCGGGCCGGGGGCACCCGGGCGGCACACCGCACACGCGACGACGGGAGACCGCAGGTGACCCAGGCTCCACCCGACCAGGACCGGCGCCGCTCCGCCTCGCGCCGGCCGCTGCTGCTCCTCGTCCTGCTCCTCGCGGTCTGCTACGCGGTGGCCGCCCTGGGCGGCCTGGCGGCGTCGGACTCGGGGAGCACGTACCGCTCGCTCGACCGCCCCGCCTGGGCTCCTCCCTCCTGGCTGTTCGGCCCGGTCTGGACGGTGCTGTACGCCACCATCGCGTTCTCCGCCTGGCTCGTGCTGCGTCACCGCCCCCTGGCGGCGGCCAGGAAGGAGATGGCGTTCTGGGGCCTGCAGCTCGCGTTGAACCTGGCCTGGACGCCGCTGTTCTTCGGCGCCGACCGGTACGGCCTGGCGTTCCTGGACATCTGCCTGCTGCTGGCCGCGCTCGCCGTCACGATGCTGCTGTTCCGCCGCCGCAGCCCGGTGGCCGCGCTCCTGCTCGTGCCGTACGCGCTGTGGGTGCTGTACGCGGCGTCCCTCAACTTCGCGATCTGGCGGCTCAACACCTGACGTCGGCCGCTCCGGGCCGTGCGGGGCGGCACAGGGCGGTCCCTGGCGGTCCCGGGCGGTTCCGGTGGGGCGTACTGCACCCGTTTGCACCAACCGGAGGGATTGATTGCCCCGGTGCCGGGCACCCTCGACCGGCGCTCGGGATAGGGCTTGGAGGGACCGGTCCGGACGGGCCGGGCACGCGGCGGCGGGCCGGGACGAGGCGGAGGAGTTGGTGCGGTGCTGTTCCTGCTGGCTGCGCACGCGGCGGTCGCAGCGTCCCTTCCCTGGTGGCAGCGGCGACTCGGCCGCACGGTGTGGGTGGTGGCGGCGCTCGTGCCGCTGGCGGCCGTGGTCTGGGCGGGCACGCGCGCCGCGCGCGTCCTGGACGGCGGTGACTACCGGGAGAGCCTGTCGTGGGCCCCCTCACTGGGGCTGACGGTCGACCTGCGGCTGGACGCGCTGTCCCTGCTGATGCTGTGGATCGTCGCCGGGGTGGGAGCCCTGGTGCTGCTGTACTGCCGGTACTACGTCGAACGGGACACCGGCCGTCTGGCAGCCGTGCTGCTCGCCTTCGCCGGCGCCATGACCGGACTCGTCCTGGCCGACAACGTCTTCGTGCTGTACGTCTTCTGGGAACTGACCACCGTCGCCTCGTTCGTGCTCATCGCCGGGCGCGGGGACGACCGGGAGGAGCGGCGCGCCGCCCGGCAGGCGCTGCTGGTGACCACGGCCGGCGGTCTGGTGATGCTGCTCGGTCTGATCCTGCTCGGCCGGGCGGCCGGGACGTACCGGATCTCCGGGATCCTCGCCGACCCGCCCCAGGGCGGCGCGGTCTCCGCGGCCGTGGTGCTCGTCCTGATCGGGGCGTTCGCCAAGTCCGCGCAGATGCCGCTGCACGGCTGGCTGCCCGCGGCCATGGTGGCGCCCACACCGGTGAGCGCCTACCTGCACGCGGCCGCCATGGTCAAGGCCGGCGTGTACCTGATCGCCCGGCTGGCTCCCGCCCTGGCGGAGACGGCTCCGTGGCGGCCGATGGTGCTCGCGGTGGGTCTGACGACGATGGTGGCGGCCGCGTGGCGGGCCCTGCGCGCGACCGACCTGAAGCTGCTGCTGGCCTACGGCACGATCAGCGAACTGGGCCTGCTCGTCGCCCTGCTGGGGGCCGGCACGCGGACGGCCGCGCTGGCCGGAGCGGTCATGCTGCTCGCGCACGCGGCGTTCAAGGCGGCCCTGTTCCTGTCCGTGGGGATCCTGGACCGCCAAACGGGGACCCGGGACGTCCGTGAACTGTCCGGCGCGGGGCGCCGCATGCCCGTGCTCTTCGCGGCCTCGGCGCTCGCCGCCGCGTCGATGGCCGGGATCCCGCCGCTGGTCGGCTACCTGGGCAAGGAGGCGTACTTCGAAGCCTTCCTGCACGGCGGTTCCCACCTCGCCGGGCACGGGTGGCTGACGGCGGTGCTCGTGGCCGGGTCCGCGCTGACCGTGGCGTACGCCGCGCGGTTCGTGCAGGGGGCGTTCGGCGGCAGGCCCGGGGGTCCGGTGACCCGGGCGGAGCGGCCCGAGGCCGGCTTCGTCGCGCCGGTGGCGGTGCTGGCCGGGGCGGGACTGGCCCTGGGCGTCGGCTACGCGGGCACCGCGGCCCTGGCGGGCGCCTACGCCGACGCCTACCCGCCGGGCCCGGATGGGCCGTACGAGCTGTCCCTGTGGCACGGTCTCACCCCCGTGCTGGGGCTGTCGGCGCTGACGCTGACGCTCGGCGCGCTGGTGCACCTGGGGCGGCGTTCGCTGCCCGTCGTGCCGAGCCTGCCCGATGTGCAGCGCGCGTACGACCGCACGGTCGCGGCGGCCGACCGGCTGGCCGTGGCCGTGACCAGGCACACCCAGGTCGGGTCGGTGCCGGTCTACCTGACGGTGCTGCTGGCGACGGTGGTCCTCGTGCCCGGCACGGCGCTGCTGGCGGGCGCGTCCCCGCCGGGCTCGCCGCCGGCGTGGTGGTCGCCCCTGGAGACGATCCTGGCCGTGGTGGTGCTGACGGCGGCGGCCGCGGTGGTGGGCTCGCGGCACCGGCTGACCGGTCTCCTGCTGACCGGTGCGGTCGGCTACGGCGTGGCCGGGGTGTTCCTGGTGCGGGGCGCGCCGGACCTGGCGCTGACCCAGTTCCTGGTGGAGACCATGACCCTGGTGGTGGTGGTCCTGGTGCTGCGCCGGATGCCCGCCCGGTTCAGTCCCGGCCGGACGGCGGCCAGGGTGCGTCTGGTGCGGGCGGCGGCGGCCGGCGCGGTGGGGATCCTCGTCACCTGGTTCACGCTGGTGGCGTCCGCCGCGCGCACGGCACCGGCCGTCTCGTCGGGCTACGCGGAGCGTATGAAAGAGACGGGCGGCGACAACATCGTCAACACGATCATCGTCGACTTCCGGGCGCTCGACACGCTGGGGGAGATCTCGGTGCTCCTGGTGACGGCGGTCGGCGCCGTGAGCCTGATCCGGGTGGGCGTGCGCGGTCCCGCGCGGACGTCCGGCGGTCCGGGCGGCACGGCTCCGACGGCCCACTGGGACGAGCCGGCGCGGACCTGGCTGCCCGGGGCGACCGAACGTCCGGGCGGTGAGCGCTCGTTGCTGCTGGAGGTCGTCACCCGCCTGGTGTTCCCGTCCATCCTGGTGCTGTCGCTGTTCCTGCTGTTCTCCGGCCACTACGGTCCCGGCGGCGGGTTCGCCGGGGGTCTGGTGGCGAGTCAGGCGTTCGTCCTGCGGTACCTGGTGGGCGGGCGGGCCGATCTCCGTGCCGCCGTCCGGGCGCCCGCGAGCGCGGTCGCCGGCTCGGGGCTGCTGCTCGCCGCCGTGGCGGGGACGGTTCCGCTCCTGTTCGGCGGGACCCTGCT
Organism: Streptomyces sp. SID14436; assembly: GCF_010548465.1. Lineage (GTDB taxonomy): Bacteria > Actinomycetota > Actinomycetes > Streptomycetales > Streptomycetaceae > Streptomyces. The sequence continues at coordinate 4,449 of NZ_JAAGMD010000512.1, forward strand.
GGAGAGCACGGTGGTGACGCTGCATCCGCCGGTCCTGGGCACGGTGAAGTTCGCGACCAGCGTGTTCTTCGACATCGGCGTCTATCTGCTGGTCGTCGGTGTCGTCCTGAAATTGCTGTCGGCGCTGGGCGTCTCCCTCGGCCGGGACATGGCCGAGGCGGACGGGGCCGGTCCCGCCGACGACGGCGCGACGGCGGAGGGGGCACGGTGAGTCCGGTCGACGTGACCATGGCACTCGTGGTCGGCACGCTGTTCGCCATCGGCTTCTACCTGATGCTGCAACGGTCGCTGATGCGGATCGTCCTCGGGTTCGTCCTGCTGGGCCATGGGACGAATCTGCTGCTCCTGGTGGCCGGGGGCACGCCCGGCCGACCCCCGGTGCTGGAGGACGGGTCCCCCGTGCCGGGGCGCATGGCCGACCCGCTGCCCCAGGCGATGGCGCTGACGGCGATCGTCATCACGTTCGGTCTCACGGCGTTCCTGATGGCCCTGGCCTACCGGTCGTGGCGTCTGACGGGGCACGACGAGGTGCGCGACGACATCGAGGACCGGCGCATCGGCACCTTCGGCGACCGTGACGAGGACGGCGTGGACGGCGGCCGGACCGTGGACGACACCGCCTCGGAGGGAGACCGATGACCGCGGTCCTGCTCGCGCTGCCCGTCGTGCTGCCGGCCCTCGGCGCCGGTGCCTCCCTGCTCGGCCTTCCCCGTGCGGTGGTCCGCGCGAGCGGCGTCGGTCTCCTCGCGGCGGTGGCCGCGTGCGGCGCGGCGCTCCTCGTGCTGGCCGACCGGGACGGGCCGCAGACCCTGCACGCCGGGGGCTGGCCCGCACCGGTCGGGGTCACCCTGGTGGCCGACCGGCTGTCGGCCCTGCTGCTGACCGTCTCGGCGCTGGTGGCGCTGGCCGTGCTGCTGTTCGCCATCGGGCAGGGCACGGCGGAGGAGCGCCGCAGCGCCGCCGTGGTCTTCCACCCGGCCTACCTGGTGCTCGTCACGGGCATGAGCCTGGCGTTCCTCACCGGCGACCTGTTCAACCTGTTCGTCGCCTTCGAGGTGATGCTCGCGGCCTCCTACGTCCTGATCACGCTGGACGGTGACGAGAACCGCACCCGCGCGGGGATGACGTACACCATCGTCAGTCTGACGTCGTCGCTGCTGTTCCTGTCGCTGGTGGCGCTGGTGTACTCGGCCACCGGCACGGTCACCCTGGCGCAGCTCGGCCCGCGGATCGCGGAACTGCCGGACGGTCTGCGCTCCGCGCTCGCCCTGCTGCTGCTGTCCGTGCTCGGCATCAAGGCGGCGATCGTGCCGCTCCACTTCTGGCTGCCCGACAGCTATCCGACCGCTCCCGCGCCGATCACCGCCGTCTTCGCCGCGCTGCTGACGAAGGTCGGCGTGTACGCGCTGCTGCGCACCCAGACGCTGCTCTTTCCCCGCACGGACGTGTGGGTCCTGCTGGCGTGTGCGGCGATCGTCACCATGCTTCTGGGGATCCTCGGTGCCCTCGCCCAGGACGACCTGAACCGGCTGCTGTCCTTCACGCTGGTCAGCCACATCGGTTTCATGCTGTTCGGGCTGGCCCTGTTCGACACCCCGGGGCTGACCGGCACCATTCTCTACATCGTCCATCACATCATCGTCCAGGCGGCGTTGTTCCTGGTGGTGGACCTGATCGTGTTCCGCACCGACACCGCGGCGCTGCACCGTCTGAAACGGTGGCCGCGTCCCGGCCCGGTCGTCGTGACGCTGTTCCTCGTGCCCGCCCTCAGCCTGTCCGGCATCCCGCCGTTCTCGGGCTTCGTCGCCAAGCTGGCCCTGCTCCAGGCGGCCGTCGCCCAGGGCGCGCCGGCCGCCTACGCCCTCGCCGGGACCGCCCTGTTCACCAGTCTGCTGACCCTCTACACGATGAGCCGCGTCTGGACGGCGGCCTTCATGGGACGTCCGCCGGGCCGTCCGGAGGCGGAGGCGGCGCCCGCCGCGGGCCCGGCCGCCGGCCGCCCGCGCGGGACGGGGC
>NZ_JAAGMD010000541.1 GCF_010548465.1 Streptomyces sp. SID14436
CGCGGACGACGGCGTCGGCGGCGGCGCGCTCGTCCGGGGGTACCGCGGCCCGGACGACGAGCGCGGTGCCGGCGGCGTTGCGCGGGTCCCGCAGGGCGTGCCGCAGGGCCGCGTCGCCGATCGCCCCGGAGTAGGCGGTGAGGGTCGCCAGGACGGCCGTGGTGAGCAGGACCGTCAGCAGGGCGGCGGCCAGCAGGGGCCGGTGAGCCCGTGCGCGGGCGAGAACGAACCGTGCGAGCCCCCCGGCGCTCCCCACCCGTAACCCCCTGTGTCGTCATGACCCGGGGGGTGATGTTGTCAGAGGCAACCACGCGGATGTAAGCGCTCTCGGACGGGACTTGACCACTTCGTGACCGAAATCCGGAGTCCGGGGGCCGGAATGCGCACGTCCAGTGATCGGACCCGTCGGCAGGCGGGGAGCGACGGAGGCAGGCGGAGGCAGCCGGGCCCGGTAGCGGGTGGGCCGGGCACCGGCCCGGTCAGTCCGGCGAGTTGATCATGGAGGCGGCCGCGTACGTCAGGTAGTCCCACAGCGTGCGCTCGTGCTCCTCGGACAGGCCGAGCTCGTCGAGGGCGTCGCGCATGTGCTTGAGCCACGCGTCGTGCGCGGCCCGGTCGACCTTGAACGGGACGTGCCGCATCCGCAGCCGCGGGTGACCGCGGGTGTCGCTGTACGTCCGGGGCCCGCCCCAGTACTGCATGAGGAACAGCCGCAGCCGGTCCTCGGCGGGGCCGAGGTCCTCCTCGGGGTACATGGGCCGCAGCAACGGGTCCTCGGCCACCCCCTGGTAGAAACGGTGGACCAGCCGGCGGAAGGTCTCCTCCCCGCCGACCTGCTCGTAGAACGTCTGCTCCTGAAGCGTGCCGCGCCGAATCTCTGTCACGCCGTCCATGCTCTCAGACGCGGGGTCATAGGACTCCGGGCCTAGGACCCCCCTCGCCCCGCGCGCGGGCCGGGTGCACCGGGCCCCGAGAGCCGCACCCCGGTCTCCCCGCCCCCACGGCCTCCCGCCGGGCCGCCGCCGCGGGCGCCTGCTCGTACTGTGGAGGGATGGGCGCGCACGCGGGGCGGCAGGAGGCAGCCGGCGACCGGGCCGACGGGGACGGCGCCGCCGCCGCGGCGCGGGCGGAACTGGTGCGCGCGATCGACGCGAGCGGGGCCTTCGACACCGACCCGGTGTGGCGGGAGGTGTTCGCCGCCGTGCCGCGCCACCTGTTCGTGCCGTACTACTACATCGGCGTCGTCGGCGGTCACGAACGCCGCTGGGAGGGCAGCCCCGACCCCCGGGACCGGGCCCAGTGGCTGCGCGGGGCCTACGAGGACATGCCGCTGGCCACCCGGCTGCGCGACGGGGAACTGCTCTCCTCCAGCAGCCAGCCGTCGCTGATGGCCGTCATGCTGGCCGAACTGGGCGTGCGGGACGGCGACCGGGTGCTGGAGATCGGCACCGGCAGCGGCTACAACGCCGCCCTGCTCGCCCACCGGCTCGGCGACCACGGCCTGGTCACCACGATCGACCTCGACCCGGAGATCACCGAGTCGGCCCGGCGGCACCTGGAGGCCGCCGGATACCGTCCGGCCGTCGTCACCGGAGACGGGGCGCGCGGGGTGCCGGCCCGAGGCCCCTTCGACCGGATCATCGCCACCTGCGCGCTGCCCGGGGTGCCGCCCGCCTGGCTCGGCCAGTGCCGGCCGGGCGCGCGCATCCTGGCGCCGTTCGCCACCGGGCTGATCGTCCTCACGGTGCGCGACGCCGGTCACGCCGAGGGGCGCTTCCTGCCGACGCCCGCCTTCTTCGTGCCGCTGCGCGGGGTGAGCCGGGCCCGGCCGGTGCTGCCCGACACCGGCGGGCTGCCCCGCCGGGCCACGCGGGACGAACTGTTCCGCTTCCTGCTGACGCTGACCGCCGGGGCCGTCGAGCCGCGGGACGCCTACGACCTGTGGGAGCGCGAGGGCGGGCCGGGGCGCGAGCGCTACGGCCTCACCGTCGGCCGCGACGGCGCGCGGGCCTGGCTGGACGACCCCGAGGGACCGCACGTGTGGCCGCTGCCCTCGTGAAGGCGGCCCGGGACCAGCGCGGGACGTGAGCACCGCCCGGGACCGTGAGGACGGCGCGGGACGTGAGGACGGCGCGGGACGTGAGGACGGCGCGGGACGTGAGGACGGCCCGGGGGCTCCCCGGGCCGTCGTCCGTCGGCGGGCGAGCGCGGTGGCTCAGGCCCGGCGGATGGTGATCGTCGTCCAGGCGCCCACGTGCACCCGGTCGCCGTCCTGGAGCGGGACGGGGACGAAGGGCTGGATCGGCTCCTCGCCGCCGTTGACCGTGGTGCCGTTGGTCGAGTTCTGGTCCACGACCGCCCAGCTGCCGTCCGGCTGCTGCACCAGCACCGCGTGCTGGTGCGAGACGCCCGGGTCCTCCGGGGGCGTCGACAGATCGATGTCGGGGGTGTCACCGGTGGAGTGCCGGCGGCGGCCGATGGTGATCTGGTTGCCGGTCAGCGTGCGCTGCTGCTCGGGCGAGTACGCGGGCAGGTTCAGTCCCGCGGCCTCGGGGCCGGAGCGGTGCATCATCGCCATGAAGTAGTCGCGGTCCGGACCGATGGTCGCGATCCACGTGGTCGGGCCCTGCGGCTGCTGCGGGTAGCCGGGTCCGGGCGGGGCCTGGGTGGCGCCGGGCTGCGGGTAGCCGTAACCACCGCGCCCGCCGGGACCGTTCGGGCCGCCGTGGCCGCCGGTGGGCGGCGGGATGACCCAGTCGTCGTCACCGCCGCCGAAGGACGGACCGCCCTGCTGCGGGGGCCGCCCGGTCTCCTGCGGGTAGGCGGGCGGGGCCGGAGGTCCGCCCTGGAACCCCTGCGGGGCGCCGGGACCACCGTGGCCACCGGGACCACCGTGGCCACCGGGGCCGCCATGACCGCCGGGGCCACCGTGACCGCCGGGGCCACCGTGCCCGCCGTGGTCACCGGGACCGCCGGGGCCGCCG
>NZ_JAAGMD010000565.1 GCF_010548465.1 Streptomyces sp. SID14436
GCGCCGCTTTTGGGAGGCCGCCGACGCCTCGGGGCCGGGCGGCCGTCGGGCCGCCCGGCCCCGGAATGCCGGAGGCCGGCGGGCGGCCCCACTCCGCCCGCCGGCTTCCTTGCGCGAGATCGCACGTCTCCGCGGGGTGCTCGCACTCCCCAATCTGCGGCCACCGCGCGGTCACGGGAACCGTGCGATCCCGGTCTAGAACGCGAAGACGCTCGAACCGTGAGCGTTCATCACGCACTCGTTGCCGAAGGTCCGCTCGTAGGAGACCCGCCGGCCCTGCCACACGCCCTCGACGGTGACGACCACGGGGTCGTACTGCTTGGTGCAGAAGACGCCCGGCCGCATGCTCAGGGCGTCGAGGTTGCCGCTGACGCCGTCGAGGTCGGCGCAGGCCGAGGCGGCGGCGGGGTGGCTGCCCGAGGAGCCGGGGCCACAGGTCAGGGTGACCGCGCGTTCCGGTGTCACGCTCTGCGCGCTCTCGCCGTGACCCATGGTCAGTACCAGGGCCGAGGGGGCGTAGAGCGCGGACGGGCCGGTTCCCGGTGCGGCCTGCGCGGCCCCGGTGAGGGGTGCGAGGACGGCTGCGGCCGTGAGGCCGAGGGTGGTGGCCCAGCGCGCGGTGTTCCGCATTGTGTGCATCCTTCCGCTCGTTTCGTTCGATCGCCGGTCCGTGCTCGGTCGGTGCAGGACCGGCGAGCGGGAGTCTGCCGAGTCCGCAGCGGAAAGACACGTCGACCCTGCGGGTTTCAGTAACATTGCGTGTTGAATCAGTGGCGCGAAGTCACCAAGCGGAAGGGCTTCAACGCGGTAATCAAGCGGTTACCGGGTGCGCGAAGTGGCCAGTCGGCCGAAATCCCGCCGCCCGTTAATCGGCCTGAAACATTCCGATTCTGCCGTCGGTGGTCCATACCGCGACGCCTTGTGTTCATGAGGAGATCACCCTCGACCGGGCAGGGATCGGACCGCCCGCCGCCGGACCGGCCGCGTTGTCAGCGCCCGGCACTAGCGTCCGGCGCATGACGCGATACGTGATGGTGGCGGGCGCCTGGCTGGGCGGCTGGGCGTGGGACGAGGTGGCCGCAGAACTGCGGGCGCGGGGGCACGAGGTCGGGGCGCCGACGCTGTCCGGGCTCGCCGGGCGCGGCGGCGTCCCGGCGGACCAGGAGACGCATGTGCGGGACGTGGTCGCCGAGGTGGACCGGCTCGGACCGGGCGAGGTCGTGCTCGTCGGGCACAGCTACGCCGGCGTCCCGGTCGGACAGGCCGCCGAGCGGATCGGCGCCCGCCTGTCCCGGGTGGTGTACGTCGACGCGAACGTGCCGGTCCACGGGGAGTCGTTCCTGTCCGGCTGGCCCAGCGAGGAGGTCCGCCGGTCGATCGCCGAGCACGGGGGCGTCTGGCCGCCGCCGCCCGCGGGCGAGTTCGCGGGGCAGGGCCTGACGGACGACCGGATCGCCCGCATCCTCGCCCGGGCGACCCCGCACCCCGGCGCCACGCTCACCGGACCGGCCGTCCTCGACGGCTCGCCCGGCGACCTCCCGACCACCTACGTCAAGTGCCTGCTGGACGGGGAGGACCCGCCGCCCGCCGCGGCCGCGCACCTGGCCGGCGGGCGCTGGGAGCTGGTCCGCATGAACACCGGGCACTGGCCGATGTTCTCCCGCCCCCGCGAACTGGCCCGGATCCTGCACGAGTCGGCCGCGCGCGCCTGACGGGCGGATACGGTCGGGCACGAGCATCCGACGCTCGGCCGACGGACGAGGAGAGGCGGGACGGACGCATGGCCGGACACTGGGCCGACTTCCAGTACGAGATCTACCTGAACGGGATGACGGGTGCGGTCCCCCGGCTGCCGACGGACCTGACCCGGCTCGAACAGCTGACCGAGCAGCGGCTCGGCCCCGGCCCAATCGGCTACGTGGCGGGCAGCGCGGGCGACGGCAGCACGGCCCGCGCCAACCGGGCGGCCCTGGACCGGCACCGGATCGTCCCGCGCATGCTGCGCGACGTGCACGAACGGGACCTGTCCGTACGGGTGCTGGGCCGGGAGCTGCCGGCGCCGCTGGCGCTGGCTCCCGTCGGGGTGCTGTCGATCATGCACCCCGGGGCGGAACCTGCGGCGGCCCGCGCCGCCGCCGCGCGCGGCGTGCCGTTCGTGCTCTCCTCGGCGTCCAGCACCCCGATGGAGGAGGTCGCCGAGGCCATGGGCGGGGCGGAGCGCTGGTTCCAGCTGTACTGGCCGAAGGACGTGGAGGTCGCCCGGAGCTTCCTGGCCAGGGCACGGGCGGCCGGATACACCGCTCTGGTGGTCACGCTGGACACTCCGCTGCTGTCCTGGCGGCCGCGCGACCTGGACCAGGCGTACCTGCCGTTCCTCCACGGAGTGGGCACGGCCAACTACTTCACCGACCCGGCGTTCCGGGCGGGGCTCGCCAAGCCGGTCCACGAGGACCCGAACGCGGCGGTGATGCACTTCGTCGGCATGTTCTCCGACCCCGCCAAGACCTGGCCGGACCTGGCGTTCCTGCGGGAGAACTGGGACGGCCCGATCGTGCTGAAGGGGATCCTGCACCCGGACGACGCCCGGCTCGCGGCCGACGCCGGGATGGACGGCGTGGTGGTGTCCAACCACGGCGGCCGTCAGGTGGCCGGGTCGGTCGCGGCGGCGGACGCGCTGCCCCGCGTGGCCGAGGCCGTCGGGGACCGGCTCGACGTGCTGTTCGACAGCGGGGTGCGCACCGGCGACGACGTGTTCAAGGCGCTCGCCCTCGGCGCGCGGGCGGTGCTGCTGGGGCGGCCCTACGTGTACGGGCTGGCCCTCGACGGGGAGGCGGGCGTGGACCATGTCGTCCGGTGCCTGCTCGCCGAACTGGACCTGACGCTGGCGCTGTCGGGGCACGCCGGGCCGGGCACGGTGGGACCCGGCGACCTCGTGACGGCCCCCGCCTGACCCGGCCTCCGGCACGCCCGACGGCCGGGCGCCCGGGCGGAGTCC
>NZ_JAAGMD010000587.1 GCF_010548465.1 Streptomyces sp. SID14436
GCCGACTCCACGCGGACGCCCGGCACCGACTCCACGCCGCGGGCCGCGCCCTCGACGACGAGGACGATGTCCAGCGGGCCGGGCCGCCCGGGCAGGCCGTCCGCGGCCAGCCGGTCCCGCAGCCGCTCGGCGGCGCCGCGCCGGTCCCGCCACCAGCCGTCGGGCACCGAACCGACCACGTTCGCGGCGTCGACGATCACGAGCGGGACGGTGGTGTCGTTCATGCGCTCAGGGTGCCACGGACACCCCCGGGGAACGGGGACCCGGACGGAGGGATCGAACACGCCTGCATAAAGTGAAGAGGTGAACGGCGACTGGCTCCTCCGCGGCCGAGACGGCCGCCTGACCGTGTACCTGCCGTCGGACGACGCCGTCCTGTGCCGCGCGGAACTCGCCCCGGGCGGCCCGTGGGAGCCGCCCCGCCGGATCGGCGGCGACCAGCGGCTGATCCCGGACGCGGCGGTCGGGCAGGGCGCCGACGGCTACGCCCACCTGGTCGCCTGGCGGCCCACCGGGAGCGGGCAGGCGGGCCTGGTGCACTCCACCCACTTCCGGCCCCGCCTCGCGCCCCTGGACTGGCAGCCCGTCGGCCACCCCGACAAGAAGGGCGAGCGCACCGGGACACCGGCCGTCGCCGTCGACGCCCGCGGCCGGGCACACGTGTTCGTGGCCACGGCGGCCGGCGGGATCGGCCTGCTGGCGCAGAAGGAGAAGGGCGGCTGGGAGCCCTGGCGGATGCTGGACACCGAGGAGGAGGCTGGCCGGGCGGGCGTCCGCGGCGCCCCGGCGGCCGTGACCGCGGCCTCGGGCCGCATCGAGGTGTACGCGGCCGTACGGGGCGGGATCCGGCACTGGGCGCATCCGGAGCCGGGCGCGCCCCCGGTGCCGGGGGAGTCGGTCGAGGTGCCGGTCCGGCCGGGCACGCTGCGCGCGCTGGTCACCTCCGCCGACCGCACCACCTGCTACTTCACCGACGAGAACGGGGAACTGTGCGCGTGGCGGCCGGGACAGGAGCCGGTCCCGCTGCTCGCGTCGGCCGGTCCGGGGCCGGTCTCCGCGGTGCGCTGCGTCATCGACGGACACGACTGCACGCTGCTCGCGCAGCGGTCCGCGAGCGGCCGGGCCGTCTTCGCCGCCCACCCCACCGAGCAGGAAGCCGCCGGCGCCTGGTGGACCGAATCCGGTCCCGCGCTGCCCGCGGACGCCCGGGTGGCGCCGGCCCTGGACGAGCACGGTGAGGTGGTGGCCGCCGCCCTGTCGCCCTCCACCGGCATGCTGCGGCTGACCCGGCGCAAGGACGAACCGGGACTGGCGCTCCGGGCGTGGCAGGAGGTCTGAGCGACGGCGGTGCCCGGCTGGTGCGGACGCCGGAGCCGGATCTCACCCATCTGTCCCACCGGCCCTACGGTGCGCACCAAGTACCCGCCGCCGCACGGGAGTTGCCGGTGACCGAATGTGCCGGAGGGGGCACGACGCGTCGGAATCCGGCCGTCCGGGCCGGACGGCGGACGAGGCGGTACGGCCCCACCTGGGCCGATGTGGCTTTGGTGACGGGAGACACACGAGTCCCGTCAAGGGTTGTAGGAAAAGGTGCGTGACAAGTCGCACGTGGGTGGAGTCGGGTCCATACGTGAAGGTTCTGTTAGCCTCCTCGCACTTGTTCGAATTACACGGGCGGTTTGTGCTGCCCGCGTCCCGGCCTGCCCGCAGGCCGTGCAACGGGGTTGGGAATGGTGTCGTGAGCAGATCCTCCACGACGGATCTTGTCGTTGTCGGACTCGGTTACGTGGGGCTGCCGTTGGCCCGCTCCGCGGCCGCCGCCGGACTGAGGGTGGTGGGGCTCGACCGCAGCCGCAACGTCGTCGAGGGTCTGAACGCCGGCCGCTCCCACGTGGACGACATCACGGACGCCGAGGTCGCCGCGATGCTCGGACGGGGCTTCACGGCGTCCGACCGGCCCGAGGTGATCGCCGACGCCGCCGCCGTCGTCATCTGCGTGCCCACCCCGCTCACCGAGTACGGCGCGCCCGACCTCGGCGCGGTGCACGCCGCCGTCGAGGACGTCGCCGCCCACCTGCGGGCCGGCACGCTCGTCGTCCTGGAGTCCACGACCTACCCCGGCACCACCGACGAGATCGTCCGGCCCCGCCTGGAGGCGACCGGTCTCACCGTGGGCCAGGACTTCCACCTGGCGTTCTCGCCCGAGCGCATCGACCCGGGCAACGCCTCCTTCGGCCTGGAGAACACCCCGAAGGTCGTCGGCGGCGTCACCGCCGACTGCACCAAGGCCGCCCGCGCCCTCTACGAGCGCTTCGTGGCCCGCGTGGTGGAGGCCAAGGGCACCCGCGAGGCCGAGATGGCCAAGCTGCTGGAGAACACCTACCGGCACGTCAACATCGCGCTCGTCAACGAGATGTCGATGTTCTGCCGGGAGATCGGCGTCGACCTGTGGGACGCGATCCGCTGCGCCTCCACCAAGCCGTTCGGCTTCGCGCCGTTCTACCCGGGCCCCGGCGTCGGCGGGCACTGCATACCCATCGACCCGAACTACCTCTCCTACAAGGTGCGTTCGCTGGGCATCCCGTTCCGGTTCGTGGAGCTGGCGCAGGAGATCAACCAGCGCATGCCCGTCCACGTCGTGAACCGGGCCGCCGACCTGCTCAACGACGAGGGCAAGGCCGTGCGCGGCTCCCGCGTCCTGCTCATCGGCGTCACCTACAAGCCGGACATCTCCGACCAGCGCGAGAGCCCCGCCGTGGCCGTCGCCGAGTACCTGCGGGACCGCGGTGCCGACCTGAGCTACTTCGACCCGCACGTCGACGGCTGGACGGTCGACGGCATCGCGGTCGAGCGGGCCGGCGACTGCCTGGCGGCCGCCGAGGCCGCGGACCTGACGATCCTGCTCCAGCCGCACCGGGAGATCGACCTGGACGCGCTGGCCGACCGCGCCCGGAAGCTGTTCGACACCCGGGGCAAGTCCGCCGATCACCCCCGGGTGGTCAAGCTGTGACGACTGAGGATACGTACATACCCGGAGCTGTCGACTCCGGCGGGCGCCGAGGGCACCGCAAGCGCCGGCATCTGAAGGTCTCGTACCTCTTCTTCATCGCCATCGCCGCGTTCATCGCCACCCGGCTCGACTCCGACTCGCTGCACCTGTACTCGATCGGCGCCATGAGCCTGCTGGGCCTGAAGATGTTCGGCGCCCTGTTCTACCGGCCCGCCAAGGCCAACCGCGAGGAACTCGAGTACCTCGAGGAGTGCTGGGTCACCGCGGTCATCCCGATCTACAACGAGGACCCGGTGATGTTCGAGCAGGGCATGCGCAGCCTGCTCGCCCAGAGCCGCCTCCCCAACGAGATCCACATCATCGACGACTGCAGCGCCGACTCGGGCGGCATCCGGGCGGCGAAGCGGATGCGCCCCGAGTTCGAGGCGCTCGGCGTCAAGTACACCGTCAGCGTGCAGCCCGAGAACAAGGGCAAGCGCGAGGCGCTGGCGCTCGGCTTCGAGGCCGCGCCGTACTCCGACATCTTCCTGTGCGTGGACTCCGACACCGTGCTCTCCCGGGACACGGTCCGCGAACTGCTGCTGCCGCTGGCCGACGAGAAGATCATGGCCTCCACCGGCATGGTCCTCGCGCTGAACCACGACAGCAACGTCTTCACCCGGCTGCAGGACCTGCGCTACGGCAACTCGTTCCTCTTCGAACGGGCCGCCTACTCGCGGCTGAAGTCGGTGCTGTGCTGCTGCGGCGCCCTCTCGGCGTACCGCGGCTCGCTGGTGCGCAAGTACCTGCCGGACTTCCTCAACCAGCAGTTCCTGGGCAAGCCGGCCGTCTTCGGCGACGACCGCCGCATGACCAACTACTGCCTGATGGAGGGCCAGGTGGTCTTCCAGGAGACCGCCGTCGGCTACACCGCGGTCCCCGAGAAGCTGCCGCACTTCCTGCGCCAGCAGGTCCGCTGGAACAAGTCGTTCTTCCGCGAGTCCCTGTGGGCCTTCCGGCACCAGAAGAAGTACCGGCCCGCGTTCTGGCTCACCTGCATGGAACTCGGCCTGTGGCTCGTCTTCGGCACGGCCATGTTCTACTCCATGGTCATCCTGCCGATCATGCAGCCGGCCCGGTTCCTGAACCACATCGGGGACTACGCCCTGTTCATGGTCCTCATGGGCTACCTGCGCAATGTCCGCTACCTGGACTTCCCGCGCCGCGGCATGGGCTTCATCAAGCGGTTCGGGATGTTCCTCCTGGCCCCGCTGTACGGCCTGATCCAGCTGTTCCTGCTGACCCCGCTGCGCTTCTACGCGCTGCTCACCCTGCACAAGGGCAGCTGGGGCACCCGGCAGGCCGGCGTCGAGGTGTCGGTGGCCGGCGACCACGAGGCCGACGTCACGGAGATCTTCGAGGAAGAGGACCCGTACTCGGACAAGAAGGTCACCGAGACGCTCCAGCTGATGCGTCTCGAGGGCGTGGCCCTGCGCACCCGGCCCCGCTCGGCCTACATCCCCAGCCAGCCGCAGCCGTTGCCCGGCTACGACGAGCAGGTCCACCAGAACGTGCCGCAGCAGCCCGTGAGCTGGGGCACCCCCGGACAGCCCGGGCCCGCTCCCCAGCCCGCGCAGCAGGCACCGGTGGGGCACGGCTGGCAGGGCGGCGGACCGCAGGGCGCGCCGCAGGGCGGTGGCCGGCCGCAGTGGCAGGGCGACGGCGCCTACCCGCAGCCCCCGCAGCAGCGGCAGCCCTACGCACCGCAACAGCGGCAGCCGTACCCGCCGCAGCAGCAGCACCCGCAGCACCCGCACCCCGGGCAGCACCCGCAGCAGCCGCAGGAC
>NZ_JAAGMD010000607.1 GCF_010548465.1 Streptomyces sp. SID14436
GCAGGGCCGCCGGACCGTCATCGGTGCGGCCCTCCTCGCGGGCGGGTGCGTGCGGGTCCGGTCGCCGGCCCTCGTCCGGGTCCGGTCCGGCACGGCGGACACCCCGTCCGCCCCCGTCGGCCGTACCCGGCGCCCGGTCGTGCGCATGGGCCACGGACGCCCCGACCGGCGTCACACCGGCGCCCCAGGGCACCACCGTGCCCGTCCCCAGGGCGATCCCCGTCCCCAGGACGACGCCCGCTCGCAGGGCGGCCGCCGCCCCGTTCGTCCGCACTGCACGCAGCCATGGAGTCACGACCGTGACCTCCCGCGCCGACGTGTGCGCGGGCACCGTCGGCAGAGTTGGGCCGGATGGACCCCAAAAGATTCGCATTTCCGGGCATTCCCGGCATGCCGAGCGGTGCCGGTCGGCTGAATCGTGACCTCGGAAGCGGGGAACCCGTACCTCGTCCGCCCAGGAGCCCGTGCCGCACCTTGCCGGTCCGCGGGGGCACCACCCGAGTGGGGCACGGGGTGCGAGAGAATGGCTGCATGGAGATGCCGAGGAACGAACGGTCACCGGAGAAACCGCAGATCCTGGTCGTCGGCCAGGACGGCATGGCGCTCGGCGGTGGCACCGGGGACGAGGACTCCCGCGAGACCCCGGTGACGGAGCAGGTCGAGCAGCCCGCCAAGGTCATGCGGATCGGCAGCATGATCAAGCAGTTGCTGGAGGAGGTGCGCGCCGCTCCTCTGGACGAGGCCAGCCGGGCCCGGCTCAAGGAGATCCACGCCAGCTCGGTCAAGGAGCTGGAGGACGGTCTGGCCCCCGAGCTGGTCGAGGAGCTGGAGCGGCTCTCCCTGCCCTTCACCGACGAGGCCACCCCCAGCGACGCCGAACTGCGGATCGCGCAGGCGCAGTTGGTGGGCTGGCTGGAGGGTCTGTTCCACGGGATCCAGACCACGCTGTTCGCCCAGCAGATGGCGGCGCGTGCCCAGCTGGAGCAGATGCGCAGGGCGCTCCCGCCCGGTGCCGGTGACGGCCAGGAGGACCCCCACCTCGGCGGTCGCTCGGGCGGCCCGTACCTGTAACGGCCCGCCGACCCGCCCGGACAACAGGAAGGGGCCCGGATCTCCGGGCCCCTTCGCCGTCCGTGCCTACCGGGCCGGGGAGACCCCCGGCCCCGCCCGGTCAGGGCGGGTTGCCCGTGGAGACCTTCAGGGTGATCTCCGGCATGTCCTCGGGGTCGACGTCGGTGCCGGCCGGCGGGAACTGCTCGCGGACCGAGCCCTCGCCGTAGACGTTCTCGTCCACGTTGACGATCTTCAGGTCGCCCCAGCCGGCCGCCTGGAAGCACTCCTTGACCGACTTGATGTACTTGAACTTGAAGTTCGGGAGCCGGATCTTGTCGGGGTCGTTGTAGGACTCCTGCGGCTCCTCGCACTCCTCCTTGTCGATCGTCTTCGACGTGTCCGGCCCGCGGTAGCCCTCCGCCTTGGTGGCGGACGCCGACGGCGAGCCGCCGCCGCCCTTGTTCTCCTCACCGCCGCCGCCGTTCAGCGTCAGCGCGGCGATCAGGCCGCCGACCGCGAGCACGGAGACGGCGATCGAACCGATGATCACCGGCCGGTTGCTCCGCCCGCCGCCCTGCCCGCCCGGGGCGCCGGCCTGCGGGGAGATCGTGTACGGCGCGGGGGTCGACGGCCCCGGCTGCGCGGAGTAGGCCGCCGGGTGCGGCGTCGCGTACCCGCCCTGCTGCGGGTAGCCGTACGACGGGGACGGCGCCGGAGTGCCGTACGGGTGCGGCGTGGGCGTGGGGCCGGGCTGGTACGGGGTCTGGACGTTGCCCGCCTGCGCCTGGCCGGTCTGGTCGACCGGCGGGAACACCGCGGAGCCGACGCCCGAGCCGGCGGGCGCCTGGGTGCCGGGGACGATGCTCGGCGGGGCCGCCTGGAAGGACTGGCCGACCCGCAGGCACTCCCCGCGCATCGCCTCTGCGCTGGGGAACCGCTCGTTGGGGTTCTTCTTCAGGGCGCGGGCGATCAGCGCGTCCACGGCCGGGGGCAGCGAGCGGTTGATGGAGGAGGCGGCCGGCGGCTCCTCCTGTACGTGCGCGTAGGCGATGGCCAGCGGGGAGTCGGCGTCGAACGGGAGCCGCCCGGTGACCAGCTGGAACAGCATGATGCCGACCGAGTACAGGTCGGAGCGCGCGTCGACGCCGCGGCCGAGCGCCTGCTCCGGCGAGAGGTACTGCGGGGTGCCGACGACCATGCCGGTCTGGGTCATCGACGTGACGCCGGACTGCATGGCGCGGGCGATGCCGAAGTCCATGACCTTGACCACGCCGCGCTTGGTCATCATGACGTTGCCCGGCTTGATGTCCCGGTGGACCAGGCCCATCTCGTGGCTGATCTCCAGGGCGGCGAGCACGTCCGCGGTGATCTTCAGGGCCTTGTCGGCGGGCATCGCGCCCTGCTGCCGCACGTCCTCGTCGAGCACCGAGCCCAGCGGGCGTCCCTCGACGTACTCCATGACGATGTACGGCGTGGTCATGCCGTCGACGTCGTCCTCGCCGGTGTCGAAGACCGACACGATGTTGGTGTGCGTGAGCTTCGCCACGGACTGCGCCTCGCGGCGGAAGCGCTCACGGAAGGCCTGTTCCCGGCCGAGTTCGGTGTGCAGTGTCTTGATGGCGACCTGACGGTCGAGCACGCTGTCGTAGGCGAGGTGGACGGAGGCCATGCCGCCCTGGCCGAGCAGGTCCCGCAGTTGGTAACGTCCGCCGGCGAGCGACCGTCCCGCGTGGTGGCCCTGTGCGCCGTCCTGGCTCATGTTCCGCTTCCCCCGTAGCCTCTCCGGCGCCGTCGTCGGTGACCGATCGTCGTAGATCCCATGTGCTATTCCCGGCCAAGTCTGCCGCAGGCCACCGACACGTCAAGCGCGGTGCCCGTTCCGTGACCGTACGCGAAAGAAGCGTCGCGGAAGCGTTACAGCAGGCGTACGGCCGGTACACGGAATTTGCACGACAGTACGGAGTGCGGGTTTCATGACCGGTCCGTCTCGTCCCGGTCCCGGCAGCCCGTCCCGGACCGAAGGCTTGCGCAAAGGCTGTAGCGTGGCTCGACGGAGAGACCGTGACAACACCGCGCGTACCGCGGGCAGAAACGACGGCGAGGACTGATGGCACAGCAGCAGCGCGCCCAGGGCCCGTCCGACCCCGAGGCGACTGGCGGCGGCATGTCGGACGCGCCGGACAACTGGGGCAACGGCGGGCTCGTGGGCGACGGCCGGTACCGGCTGACGCACCGGCTCGGCCGGGGCGGCATGGCCGAGGTGTTCGCCGCCGAGGACGTGCGTCTGGGGCGCACCGTCGCCGTCAAGCTGCTGCGTTCCGACCTCGCCGAGGACCCGGTCGCCAAAGCCCGTTTCACGCGCGAGGCACAGTCGGTGGCCGGCCTCAACCACCATGCCATCGTGGCCGTGTACGACTCCGGCGAGGACGTCATGGGCGGCCAGCCCGTGCCGTACATCGTCATGGAGCTGGTCGAGGGCCGCACCATCCGCGACCTGCTGATGAACGCCGAGGCGCCGGGCCCCGAGCAGGCGCTGATCATCGTCTCCGGTGTCCTGGAGGCGCTCGCCTACTCGCACCAGCACGGCATCGTGCACCGCGACATCAAGCCCGCCAACGTCATCATCACCAACAACGGCGCCGTGAAGGTGATGGACTTCGGCATCGCCCGCGCCCTGCACGGCGCGTCCACGACGATGACGCAGACCGGCATGGTCATGGGCACTCCGCAGTACCTCTCGCCGGAACAGGCGCTCGGCAAGGCCGTCGACCACCGCTCCGACCTGTACGCCACCGGCTGCCTGATGTACGAACTCCTCGCGCTGCGGCCCCCGTTCACGGGTGAGACGCCGCTGTCGGTGGTGTACCAGCACGTCCAGGACATCCCCACGCCGCCGTCCGAGGCCTCCGACGTCTCCCCGCCGGAGCTGGACGGGCTGGTGATGCGCTCGCTCGCCAAGGAGCCGGACGACCGCTTCCAGACCGCCGAGGAGATGCGCGGGCTGGTCCAGTACGCGCTGCAGATGCTCTACGACCAGGGCGGCCACACCGGCACCTGGAACACCGGCCCGGTCGACATGCACGACGGCCGCAGCACCCCGGCGGGCGGCTTCGCCGGCACGGCCGTGATGCAGCACCCCGACGCCGCGGGCACCACCGCGATCCCGCAGCCGATCCTGCCCGCCGGATACGGCGGCGGGGACGACGGCGGCTTCGAGGGCAACGGCAACCGGGGCGGCGGGCGCGGCAAGCTGTGGGTCCTGGCCGTGCTCGCGGTGATCGCGATCGCGGCGGGTGTCGCGCTGGCGCTGAACAACACCGGTGACCAGGGGGGCGGCGACCGGCCCGAGAAGTCGCCGACGACGTCCCAGACCACCGAGGACGAGAAGGCCAGCGAGAGCCCCAGCGACGACGCCAGCGAGGCGCCGAGCCAGGACACCGACACCGGCACCGGCACGGGTTCCGGCGGTAACTGGACGCCGACCCAGCAGCCGACGCAGCAGCCGACGCAGCAGCCCACCCAGGACCCGACGGGCGACCCGACGGGCGAGGACCCGACGACGCCGGACGACCCGACCACGGAGCCGGAGGAGCCCACGACGCCGCCCGCGACGCAGCCGACGGGGGGCGGCGCCGCGGAGGGCGCCACCGGCGGCGGCGAGGACGGCGGCGGCGTGGGAGACGGCGGCAACTGACCGGCCCCCGCGGTCGGCGTGGGAGACGGCGGGAGCCGACCGCCGCCGCCCCCACGCGGTCAGTCGCGGTCATTCGCGGTCAGTCCACGAACGCGTCGCACACCGCGTCGTACTCCCGGGTCCACCACACGGCCAGCGCGGCCGCGGCGGGGAACTGGGCGTCCGCGCGGGTGTCGGCGCGTTCGTAGTGCCAGCGCAGCATCCAGAAGTCGTTGAGGCGTTCCCACCAGACCCGGTGGACGGCCGCCGCCAGCTCCGAGGGCGTGGCCCCCGAGGCGCCGCGGTAGGCGCGGGCGAAGGACCGCACACGGGACAGGTCGAGGGTGCCCGCGGGCCGCACGAAGAAGATCGCCGAGGCCCGGACCGCCTCCTCCGCGCGGGGCTGCACGCCCAGCCGGTCCCAGTCGACGATCGCGGCGGGCGCGTCCCCCCGGTAGAGCAGGTTGAACGGGTGGAAGTCGCCGTGCACCCACCCCACGGCACCGCCGCGCGGCGGGCGCCGGTGCGCGTGGCGCTCCAGGAGGACGCGGCGCTCCAGCAGCCGGTGGCGGGCGAGCGCGTCGAAGGAGTCGGCGGGCCGGTGGCGGCGCACGCGCGCGAGCAGGTCGTCGATGAGGGCGAGGGTGTCGGCCGGGT
>NZ_JAAGMD010000635.1 GCF_010548465.1 Streptomyces sp. SID14436
CCTCGACGCCCTTGGCCGCCGACTGCACGGCCCCGTTGGCCGCCGCGGCGACGCGCTCGCCGCCGGAGGCGACGGCTGACGTCGCGTCACCGGCCTGCGTGGCGGCGCCCTTCGCGGTCTCGGCGGCCGGGGCGGTCGCCTTGTCCGCGGTCTGCCGGGCCTTGTCCGCCGCGGTCCGGGTGGACGTGGACTTCTGACGGGTGTTCTTGCTCTGTTCGCTCATGGACTCCGACTTGCCTCTCCCTCCCACGGCAAACACGGCCGGTCACAATCCGTCCGCGGGACGGTGACTTGACGGCCCCGGCGGCGAACCGGTCGTGCCGGGGCGTCACTTCACCCGTAGGCGCCGTCGCGGGGAGGGTGCGCCGCCTCGGGTACGGGTGCCGTGACGTGGGGCGCGCGGCCCCGGACCGGGGAGGCAGGGGGGTGAGCCCGCCGTGCGGGGGTAACCGGTCCGTGCGGGGGCCGTGGCGCCTCCGCACGGACCTCGGAAAGGAGCAGCCCATGCCGAGCATGCTGCAGCGTCTCAAGGAGTTCAGCCGGAGCCCGCAGGGACGGCGTGCGACCCAGCAGGTCCGCCGCGCCGCGTCCGACCCCCGCCGCCGTGAGCAGGCACGCGGGCTGCTGAGCAGGTTCCGCGGCGGCGGCCACCGCTGACCCGGCCGGGCGGTCGGGTGGACCGGGGCCCGGCGTTCCGGGGGAACGCCGGGCCGGGGCGGGTCAGGCGCCCACGTACTCCGCGAGGTGCTCACCGGTGAGGGTGGACCGCGCGGCGACCAGGTCGGCCGGGGTGCCCTCGAAGACGATCCGGCCGCCGTCGTGGCCCGCTCCCGGGCCGAGGTCGATGATCCAGTCGGCGTGCGCCATCACGGCCTGGTGGTGCTCGATGACGATCACCGTCTTGCCGGAGTCGACCAGCCGGTCGAGGAGCCCGAGCAGCTGCTGGACGTCGGCCAGGTGGAGGCCGGTGGTCGGCTCGTCCAGGACGTAGACCCCGCCCTTGTCGCCCATGTGCGTGGCCAGCTTCAGGCGCTGGCGCTCGCCGCCGGACAGCGTGGTGAGCGGCTGGCCCAGGGTGAGGTAGCCGAGACCGACGTCGGCGAGCCGCTCGATGATGCGGTGCGCGGCGGGGGTGCGCGCCTCTCCCTCGCCGAAGAACCTCTCGGCCTCCGACACCGGCATGGCGAGCACCTCGCTGATGTCCCGGCCGCCGAAGCGGTACTCCAGCACCGACGCCTGGAACCGCTTGCCCTCGCAGTCCTCGCAGGTGGTGGACACCCCGGCCATCATGCCCAGGTCGGTGAAGACGACCCCGGCGCCGTTGCAGGTCGGGCAGGCGCCCTCGGAGTTGGCGCTGAACAGCGCGGGCTTGACCCCGTTGGCCTTGGCGAACGCCTTGCGGATCGGGTCGAGCAGCCCGGTGTAGGTCGCCGGGTTGCTGCGCCGGGAGCCGCGGATGGGCGTCTGGTCGACCGCGACCACGCCCTCCTCGGCGGGGATGGAGCCGTGCACCAGCGAGCTCTTGCCGGAGCCCGCGACACCGGTGACGACGGTGAGCACCCCGAGGGGGATGTCGACGCCGACGTTGCGCAGGTTGTTCGCGGTCGCGCCGCGGATCGGCAGCTTGCCGGTGGGCTCGCGCACGGTCTGCTTCAGCGACAGCCGGTCGTCGAGGTGCCGGCCGGTGACGGTGTCGCTGGCCCGCAGGCCCTCCACGGTGCCCTCGTAGCAGACCGTTCCGCCCTCGGTGCCCGCGCCGGGGCCGAGGTCGACGACGTGGTCGGCGATCGCGATCGCCTCGGGCTTGTGCTCCACGACGAGCACCGTGTTGCCCTTGTCCCGCAGGCGCAGCAGCAGGTTGTTCATGCGCTGGATGTCGTGCGGGTGCAGTCCGATGGTGGGCTCGTCGAAGACGTAGGTGACGTCGGTGAGCGAGGAGCCGAGGTGGCGGATCATCTTGACCCGCTGGGCCTCGCCGCCGGACAGCGTGCCCGAGGCCCGGTCGAGCGAGAGGTAGCCGAGGCCGATCTCCACGAACGAGTCGAGGGTGTGGCGCAGAGCGGTGAGCAGGGGTGCCACCGACGGTTCGTCCAGACCGCGGACCCACTCGGCGAGGTCCCTGATCTCCATGGCGCAGGCGTCGGCGATGGAGACCTTGCCGATCTTCGAGGACCGTGCTTCGGCGGTGAGCCGGGTGCCGTCGCACTCGGGGCAGGTGGCGAAGGTGACGGCCCGGTCCACGAAGGCGCGGATGTGCGGTTGCATCGCCTCCCGGTCCTTGTTGAGCATCGACTTCTGCAGCTTCGGGATCAGGCCCTCGTAGGTGAGGTTGATCCCGTTGATCTTCACCTTGGTCGGCTCGCGGTACAGGAAGTCGTGCCGTTCCTTCTTGGTGTACTTGCGGATCGGCTTGTCCGGGTCGAAGAAGCCCGACTCGGTGATGACGCGCACCGTCCAGCCGCCCCCGGTGTAGGTGGGGATGGTGAAGGGGTCCTCGGACAGGGACTTGGAGTCGTCGTAGAGCTGGGTGAGGTCGATGTCGGAGACCGTGCCGCGGCCCTCGCAGTGCGTGCACATGCCGCCGGTGCGGCTGAAGGTGACCTTCTCGGTCTTCGTCCGGTCGGCGCCGCGGTCGACCGTCATGCCGCCGCTGGCCGTGACCGAGGCGGTGTTGAAGGAGAACGCGCTCGGCGGCCCGATGTACGGCTTGCCCAGCCGGCTGAACAGGATGCGCAGCATGGCGTTGGCGTCGGTGGCGGTGCCGACGGTCGACCGCGGGTCGGAGCCCATGCGCTGCTGGTCGACGGTGATGGCCGTGGTCAGCCCGTCGAGCACGTCGACCTCGGGCCGGGCCAGGGTGGGCATGAAACCCTGGAGGAAGGCGCTGTAGGTCTCGTTGATCATCCGCTGGGATTCGGCGGCGATGGTGTCGAACACCAGCGAGCTCTTGCCCGAGCCGGACACTCCGGTGAACACCGTCAGGCGGCGCTTGGGGAGTTCGACGCTGACGTCCTTCAGGTTGTTCTCACGCGCGCCGTGCACCCGGATCAGGTCGTGGCGGTCGGCGGCGTGCGGCTCGGCGGGCCGCTTGTTCTTCCCCGTGCTGGTCATGTGTTCTCCGTCGATGAGGCGGGGCCGCCCGTCGGCCCCGTCGGCGCCCGGCTCGGTCGGGCCGTGCGGTGGACTGTGACTCCGCGGCCGCCCGCCCCGCGGCGGACGGGTGCCGTGGCCGCGGGGCGGGACGCGGTGGGTCCGGTCGGGCGAGCGGTCACCGCACCTCTTGGACCCGGACCATGTTGCCCGCGGGGTCCCGCACCGCGAAGTCCCGGATACCGTACGGCTGTTCGGTCGGCTCCTGGACCACTTCGGTGTCTCCGGCCTGAAGTTTCTCGAAGGTGCCGTCGAGGTCGCGGGTGGCCAGGATGATGCCCCCGTAGGTGCCCTTGGCCATCATCTCGGCGATGACGCGGCGTTCGTCGTCGGTGACGCCCGGGTCGGCGGCCGGTGGATGCAGCACGATGGAGGTGGCCGGCTGGTCCTTGGGACCGACCGTGATCCAGCGCATCCCCTCGTAGCCGACGTCGTTGCGGACCTCGAAGCCGAGGACGTCGCGGTAGAAGGCCAGCGCGGCGTCCGGGTCGTCGTGCGGAAGGAAGCTCGAGTGAATGGTGATGTCCATGGCCCCCACGCTAGGCGTCGGTCCTGGTGCGCGCTTCTCGATTCCTGACCGGCCTCGACACCTGTTTCGCCACGCACGACGGGATGCCCGCGGTGGCCCGGGCCGCCTCGCGCCGGTAGACGCTGGGCGGCATGCCGACGAGCTCGGTGAAGCGCGTGCTGAAGGTGCCCAGCGACGCGCAGCCGACCTCGAAGCAGACCTCCGTGACGCTGAGCTCGCCGATGCGCAGCAGCGCCATCGCGCGTTCCACGCGGCGCGTCATCAGGTAGCTGTACGGCGACTCGCCGTAGGCGAGGCGGAACTGGCGGCTGAGGTGTCCGGCCGACATGTGCACGCCCCGGGCCAGTGCCTCGACGTCCAGCGGCCGCGCGTACTCGCGGTCGATGCGGTCCCGGACGCGGCGCAGCCGCGCGAGGTCGCTCAGGTGCGGTGGTGCGGCGGGTTTGCTGCTCACTCGTGCGATCGTGCCACCTCCGGCCCGGGTTGCCCAGTTCCTTTCGCCTCCCGCCCGGTGTCCGGGTCGCCCGGTCGCTCCCGCGTCCCGGCCGAGGTCCGGACCGCCCGGCCGTGGCCGCCTCTCCGGCCCCGGTGGGGGCGCAGCCGGCGTCCCGGCATACGATCGGCCGGCCCCGTCCGACCGATGCCTGGAGTCCGCCCGGTGACCGCCGCCCCGCCGCCCCCGACCGTCGACGGACTGCTGCCGCTGCGGCGGCTGAGCCGGACCGAGGAGGACGAGGAGCTGCACGCGCTGCTGTGGACGGCCGGACCGGGCTGGCGGATGATCAGCAGCGCCGTGCTGGGCGGGGGCCTCGGCGAGCGGGAGTGGATCCTCAACGCGCAGGTGTCCCACGGCTACCGGCGCACCGACCCGGACCGGCACCTGGCCTCCCTCGCCGCCGCGGCGGGCATGCGCGGGCCGGGAGTGGGTCTGATGACCGCCGCGGACGTCTCGGCGTACGGCCACGGGCACGACGAAGGTGCGGAGGCCGTCGCCACGGTCGGCATCTCGGTGCGGGGCTGGGCCGCCTCGGCGCGCGAGGGCACGGACGGTGCGCCGGCGGCGGGCACGATCAACATCGTGGTGGCCCTGCCGGTGGCGCTCGGGGACGCCGCGCTGGTCAACGCGGTGAGCACGGCCACGGAGGCGAAGGTGCAGGCGCTGCTGGAGGCCGGCTACGACTGTTCCGGCACACCCACCGACGCGGTGTGCGTCGCCGCGCGGGTGCCCTCGCCCGGCGAGGAGACGCATGCGTTCGCCGGTCCGCGGTCGGTGTGGGGGGCGCGGCTGGCCCGCGCCGTGCACGGGGCGGTGCGGCGGGCGACACCCGCGCCCTGACGCGGGGCGCCCCG
>NZ_JAAGMD010000663.1 GCF_010548465.1 Streptomyces sp. SID14436
CGTCGGCGGCCCGGCCGCAGCCGGACGACGGTCCCGCACGGCCGGGCCCCGCCGGCGGCACACTGCCCCGCCGGGTGCGGCAGGCCAGCCTCGCCCCGCAGCTCAAGCACAGTGCCGCACGGGACACCGAGGACACCGGCCCGCCCGCCGAGCGGGACGCGGAGGAAGTACGCAGCCGCATGGCCTCGCTGCAGCGCGGCTGGCAGCGCGGACGTGAGGAGAACGCCGCGGGCGACGAGAGCCACGACGACACGGCACCACGAGGAACGAGCAAGGGGGACGGTCGATGACCGCACCGAACACGACCGGCCACGACGCGACCGACAAGGGGCAGCTGAACTGGCTCCTGGACGACCTGGTGGAGCGCGTCGCCAGCATCCGCAAGGCGATCGTCCTGTCCGGCGACGGCCTGCCCACCGGCGCGTCCCGGGACCTGACCCGGGAGGACAGCGAGCACCTGGCCGCCGTCGCCTCCGGATTCCACAGCCTCGCCAAGGGCGTGGGCCGCCACTTCGAGGCGGGCAGTGTCCGCCAGACCGTCGTGGAGCTCGACGAGGCGTTCCTGTTCGTCACGGCCGCCGGCGACGGCAGCTGCCTGGCCGTGCTCGCCGACGCCGACTCCGACGTCGGGCAGGTCGCCTACGAAATGACGCTCCTCGTCAAGCGGGTCGGTGCGCATCTGGCGGCCGCTCCACGCACCGATCTGCCCTCCGGCGGGTAGTGGGATGACATGAGCTCTGACGGGCAGGGAAGCAGCCACTGGTTCGACGACGAGGCCGGACCGGTGGTCCGCCCCTACGCCATGACCCGAGGCCGCACCACCAGTGCGGCCCAGCACCGCCTCGACCTGATCGCGATGGTCGTCACCGAGCGTCACGCCGACGACCCGGAGACCGACCCCACGCTGTCCCCGGAGCACGTGGACATCGTGGAACGGTGCCGGGACACGCCCCAGACGGTCGCCGAACTCGCCGCGGAACTGGATCTGCCGATCGGCGTGGTGCGGGTCCTCGTCGGCGATCTCGTCGACGCGGCGTTCGTGCACGTGAACCGTCCGGTACCGCCCGCCGAACTGCCGGACGAGAGTATTCTGCGCGACGTGATCGACGGCCTCCGGGCGCTGTGAACGGCGCGGGAGCGGGGTACTGACATGACCGGCTGGCAGTTCTGGGTCGACAGGGGCGGCACGTTCACCGACATCGTCGCGCGCCGGCCCGACGGCAGGCTGCTCACGCACAAGGTGCTCTCGGACGACCCGGCCGCCGCCCGCCCCGGCGCGGAAGCCACCGCCGACGCGGCCGTCGCCGGCATCCGCGAGCTGCTGGGGGACTCCCCGGAGCCGGTCGAGGCCGTCCGGATGGGGACGACCGTCGCCACCAACGCCCTCCTCGAACACAAGGGCGAGCGGACCCTGCTCGTCATCACCCGTGGCTTCCGCGACGCCCTCCGCATCGCCTACCAGAACCGCCCGCACATCTTCGCCCGCCGCATCGACCTGCCCGGCATGCTGTACGAGCGGGTCGTCGAGGTGGACGAACGCATCGCCCCCGACGGCACCGTGCTGCGCCCGCCCGACCTCCACGCACTGGCCGGCCCGCTGCGGGAGGCGTACGACGACGGCATCCGGGCCGTCGCCGTGGTCTGTCTGCACAGCCACCTCCACCCCGCCCACGAACAGGCCGTGGGGGAGCTTGCCGCCCGCGTTGGCTTCCCGCAGATCTCGCTCTCCAGCGAGGTCAGCCCTCTGATGAAACTCGTCCCCCGCGGGGACACCGCCGTCGTCGACGCCTACCTCTCGCCCGGGCTCCGCCGCTACGTGCGCCGCGTCGCCGACGCGCTCGGAGGCGCCCGGCTGATGTTCATGCAGTCCAACGGCGGGCTCACCGAGGCCGGGCAGTTCCGCGGCAAGGACGCCATCCTCTCCGGACCGGCCGGCGGCATCGTCGGGATGGCGCGCATGTCGCAGCTGGCCGGTTTCGACCGGGTCATCGGCTTCGACATGGGCGGCACCTCCACCGACGTCTCGCACTTCGCCGGCGCCTACGAACGCGTCTTCACCACCCTGATCGCCGGCGTCCGGCTGCGCGCGCCGATGCTGGACATCCACACCGTGGCGGCCGGCGGCGGCTCGGTACTGCACTTCGACGGCTCCCGCTACCGGGTCGGACCCGACTCGGCGGGCGCCGACCCGGGACCGGCCTGCTACCGGGGCGGCGGCCCCCTCGCGGTCACCGACGCCAACGTGATGCTCGGCCGCATCCAGGCGGCGCACTTCCCCACCGTCTTCGGCCCCGGCCGCGACCAGCCCCTCGACACCGCCCTGGTCCGGGAGCGCTTCACCCGCCTCGCCCGCGAGATCCGGGAGCGGACCGGCGACGACCGCACACCGGAACAGGTCGCCGAGGGCTACCTCCAGATCGCCGTGGCGAACATCGCCGCCGCGGTGAAGCGGATCTCCGTGCAGAAGGGCCACGACGTCACCCGCTACGCGCTGACGACCTTCGGCGGCGCCGGCGGCCAGCACGCGTGCATGGTCGCCGACTCGCTCGGCATCCGCACCGTCCTGGTGCCGCCGATGGCGGGCGTCCTCTCCGCCCTCGGCATCGGGCTCGCCGACACCACCGCCATGCGGGAGCAGTCCGTCGAGGTGCCGCTGGAACCCGCCTCGATGCCGGGCGTGGAGAAGACGGCCGGCGACCTGGAGGCCGCCGCCCGCGCCGAGCTGCGGGCCGAGGACGTGCCCGACGAGCGGATCGAGGTGACCCGCCGGGCCCAGCTCCGCTACGACGGCACCGACACCACCCTCACCGTGGAACTGGGCCGGCCGGAGACCATGCGGCAGGCATTCGAGGACCGTCACCGCGCCACGTACTCCTTCACGCTCGACCGGCCGGTCGTCGTCGAAGCCCTCTCCGTGGAAGCCACCGGCATCACCCGACCCCCCGACCTCTCCACCCTCGCCACCCCCGCCGAAGCCGCCGGCGCCCCGCGCACCGTCCGCCTCCACACCGGCGGCGCCTGGCGCGACGTGCCCCTGCACCACCGGCGGGAACTCCCTCCCGGCCGGACCGTCACCGGACCCGCGATCATCACCGAGGCCGGTTCCACCACCGTCGTCGACGACGGCTGGCGCGCCGCCGCGACCGACGGCGGGCACCTGGTCATGGAACGGGCGACGGTCACGCAGAGTTCCCGGCTGGACACGGAAGCGGACCCGGTGCTGCTGGAGGTCTTCAACAACCTCTTCATGTCCATCGCCGAACAGATGGGCGCCCGCCTCGAGTCGACCGCCCAGTCCGTCAACATCAAGGAGCGCCTGGACTTCTCCTGCGCCCTCTTCGACCCGGACGGCAACCTGGTGGCCAACGCCCCCCACATCCCCGTCCACCTCGGCTCGATGGGCACCAGCGTGAAGGAGGTCCTCCGGCGGCGCGGCTCCCGCATGCGGCCCGGCGACACCTACGCCGTCAACGACCCGTACCACGGCGGCACCCACCTGCCCGACGTCACCGTCATCACCCCCGTCTTCGGCCGCCCGGACGCCGGTGCCGCCACGGAGGGTGAGCCCGAGGTCCTCTTCCTGGTGGCCTCACGCGGCCACCACGCCGAGATCGGCGGCATCGCCCCCGGCTCCATGCCCGCCGACAGCCGCGCCATCGAGGAGGAGGGCGTCCTCTTCGACAACTGGCTGCTCGCCGAGCACGGCCGTCTCCTGGAGGAGGACACGCTCCGCCTGCTGACCTCCGCGCCCCACCCCTCCCGCGACCCGGCCACCAACCTCGCCGACCTGCGCGCCCAGATCGCCGCCAACCAGAAGGGCGTCGACGAGGTGCGGCACATGATCGAGACCTACGGCCTCGACGTCGTCCAGGCGTACATGAAGCACGTCCAGGACAACGCCGAGGAGGCGGTGCGGCGCGTCATCGACGCCCTCGACGACGGCGAGTACGCCTACGAGACCGACTCGGGCGCGGTCATCCGCGTGCGCGTGGGTGTCGACCGCGCCCACCGCTCCGCGACCGTCGACTTCACCGGCACGTCCGCCCAGCTGTCCACCAACTTCAACGCCCCGTTCGCCGTCGTCAACGCGGCCGTCCTGTATGTCTTCCGCACCCTCGTCGCCGACGACATCCCCCTCAACGACGGGTGCCTGCGGCCCCTGACGATCGTCGTGCCGCCCGGGTCCATGCTGGCCCCCGAACCGCCCGCCGCCGTCGTCGCGGGCAACGTCGAGACCTCCCAGGCCATCACCGGCGCCTTCTACGCGGCGCTCGGCGTCCAGGCGGAGGGCTCCGGCACCATGAACAACATCACCTTCGGCAACGCCCGCCACCAGTACTACGAGACCGTCGCCTCCGGATCGGGGGCCGGCGACGGCTTCCCCGGCGCCTCCGTCGTGCAGACCCACATGACCAACTCGCGCCTGACCGACCCCGAGGTGCTCGAGTGGCGACTGCCCGTCCGCCTGGAGGAGTTCGCCGTGCGCACCGGCAGCGGCGGCGCCGGACGGTGGCCCGGCGGCGACGGCGCGGTGCGCCGGATCCGCTTCCTGGAACCCATGACCGTCTCCACCCTGTCCCAACACCGCCGGGTCCCCCCGTACGGGATGGCCGGAGGTGAGCCCGGCGCGCCCGGCGCCAACCGGATCGAACGGGCGGACGGTACCGTCGTCCGTCTTGCCGGGAGCGACTCGGCCGAGGTGCTCCCCGGAGACGTCCTCGTCATCGAAACCCCCGGCGGCGGAGGGTACGGCCCACCGTCCGCCCCGTCGAGCAGGAGAGACAACCGATGATCTTCGGCCGTTCCGAGCGCGGGAAGCCCCCGGTCGAGCCCGTCACGCTCAAGATCCTCGTGGCCGGCGGCTTCGGCGTGGGCAAGACCACGCTCGTCGGCGCCGTGAGCGAGATCCGGCCGCTGCGCACCGAGGAACTGCTCACCGAGGCGGGACGTCCGGTCGACGACGTCAGCGGGGTGGAGGCGAAGAACACCACCACCGTGGCCATGGACTTCGGCCGCATCACGCTGCGCGAGGACCTCGTGCTGTACCTCTTCGGCACGCCCGGTCAGGAGCGGTTCTGGTTCATGTGGGACGAACTGTCCGAGGGCGCCCTCGGCGCCACCGTGCTCGCCGACACGCGGCGGCTGGAGGACTGTTTCGCGGCCATCGACTACTTCGAGCGCCGCTCCATCCCCTTTGTGGTCGGGGTCAACTGCTTCGAGGGCGCCGACCGTTACCCGCCCGAGGACATCCGGCAGGCCCTCGACCTCGACGACCACGTCCCGCTGCTGATGTGCGACGCGCGGGACCGCGAGTCGGTCAAGGAGGTCCTGGTCGGCGTGGTCCGGCACGCCATGACGCGGGCCGCGCGGCAGCGTCCGGCCGTCACCACCTGAACCCGGGCCCCGCACCACCCCACGGACGTGGCCGCGCCCCCGCCGCGCCGACGCGGCGGGAGCACGCGCGTGAGGGGATCACGCCCGAGGCGAGCACGCGCGGGGCGGGTTCACCCGTCGCCCTCCTCGACCCAGCCGAAGCTCTTCTCCACGGCCCTGCGCCAGTTGCGGTACTCGCCCTCGCGCACCTCGTCCGCCATGGACGGCTGCCACTCGGCGTCCTTCCGCCAGTGCGCCTTCAGCTCGTCCAGCCCGTTCCACACGCCCGTGGCCAGCCCGGCGGCGTAGGCGGCCCCCAGGCAGGTCGTCTCGGACACCCTGGGCCGGATCACCGGCACGCCGAGCACGTCCGCCTGATGCTGCATCAGCAGGTTGTTCTTCGTCATGCCGCCGTCGACCTTCAGGGTGGTGATGCGCACCCCGGAGTCCTGGTGCATCGCGTCCACGACCTCACGGGTCTGCCAGCTCGTCGCCTCCAGCACCGCCCGCGCGAGGTGGGCCTTGGTGACGTACCGGGTGAGGCCGGTGACCACGCCCCGCGCGTCGGAACGCCAGTAGGGCGCGAACAGGCCGGAGAACGCGGGCACGATGTACGCCCCGCCGTTGTCCGCCACGCTCGCCGCCAGCGGCTCGATCTCGTCGGCGCTGCGGATGATGCCGAGCTGGTCGCGGAACCACTGCACCAGCGCCCCCGTGATGGCGATGGACCCCTCCAGGCAGTAGACGGGCGCCTCCTCACCGATGCGGTAGCCCATCGTCGTCAGCAGCCCGCTCTTCGACGGCACCGGCCGGTCACCGGTGTTCAGCAGCAGGAAGCTGCCCGTGCCGTAGGTGTTCTTCGCCGTGCCCACGTCGAAGCAGGCCTGCCCGAACACCGCCGCCTGCTGGTCCCCGAGGGCCGACGCCACCGGCACGCCCGCCAGCGGCCCCACGGCGGTGCCGTACACCTCCGCGGACGACCTGATCTCCGGCAGGACGGCCTCCGGCACGTTCATCGCCGACAGGATCGAGGGATCCCACTGGAGCGTCTCCAGGTTCATCAGCATGGTGCGGCCCGCGTTGGTCACGTCCGTGACGTGCCGGCCGCCGTCCGGGCCGCCCGTCAGGTTCCAGATGAGCCAGGAGTCGATGGTGCCGAACGCGATGTCGCCGTTCTCCGCGCGGGCCCGGAGCCCGGGGACGTTGTCCAGCAGCCAGGCCGCCTTGGGCCCGGAGAAGTAGCTGGCGAGCGGCAGCCCGGTCTGCTCGCGGAAACGGTCCTGCCCGTCGGAGCCGCCCAGTTGGCGGCAGAGGGCGGCCGTGCGCGTGTCCTGCCACACGATCGCGTTGTGCACGGGCTTGCCCGTGGCGCGGTCCCACAGGACCGTGGTCTCCCGCTGGTTGGTGATGCCGAGCGCGCTCAGCTCGTCGGCCCGCAGACCGGCCTTCGCGAGCGCCCCGGCCACCACCGCCTGCACCTTGGACCAGATCTCGGTGGCGTCGTGCTCCACCCAGCCCGGCCTGGGGAAGATCTGGCGGTGTTCGCGCTGGTCGACGGCGACGATCGCGCCGTGCTGGTCGAAGACGATGCAACGACTGGAGGTGGTGCCCTGATCGATCGCGGCGACGAACGTGTCCGTCATGGCGTCCCCTTCGTCGGTACGTTCGGTACGTTCGGAGAACTGCTCGTTCGGAAGACTGCTCGTGCAGAGGGCTGCTCGTTCGGAGGGCTGTTCGTGCGGAGGGCCGTGCTGCGGATCAGAAGGCCGCGTTGAAGACGACCCCGGACAGGGCCGCCCCGATGAGGGGCCCCACGACGGGGACCCACGCGTAACCCCAGTCCGAGGTGCCCTTGTTGGGGATCGGGAGCAGTGCGTGCACCACGCGCGGGCCCAGGTCGCGGGCCGGGTTGATGGCGTATCCGGTCGGACCGCCGAGCGACAGGCCGATGCCGACCACCAGGAACGAGACGAGCAGGATGGAGGTGCCCGACTCGCCGAGCCCCTTGGTGAGTCCGAAGGCCAGGACCGGCAGCACCAGGCCCACGGTCGCGATGATCTCGGTGACGAGGTTGGCGACGGGATGGCGGATCGCGGGGACCGTGGAGAAGATGCCGAGCGTCGGCTGGGCGAGGTCCTCCTCCGCGTTGGCCCGGAACTGCGCGTAGTAGACCAGCCAGCACAGCACGGCGCCCAGCATCGCGCCCACCAGCTGCCCGGCCACGTACACGTGGACCTGGTCCCAGTCCCCGGTGTCGATGGCGATGCCGAGGGTGACCGCCGGGTTGAGGTGCCCGCCGGACAGGGGCGCCGCGGTGTAGGCCCCCGCCATCACACCGAAACCCCAGCCCAGCGCGATGACGACCCATCCGGCGTCCTTGGCCTTCGAGTAGTTCAGGACGACCGCCGCGACGACCCCGGCGCCGAACAGGATGAGGATGGCGGTGCCGATGATCTCCCCGACGAATATGTCTCCATTGCTCATGGCGGCTCCTAGGCCCGGCCCGGGACGCCTCGGCCCCGGACCTCACGTGCAGGATGCGTTTCCCATGGCGGCGCCGGCCGGGAACAGGGCGGTCCGCGCCCCGCCCGGCCCGCGTGACGGGCGTGCGTTGCCGTCGCACCGCCCGTGGGGGAGCGGGCCCCGGCATACGGGACCCCCGCCGCGGCGTGCTGGAATGCGCCGGGATGTGCGGCGATGCCGACTGACACGGGAAGTGTTCACCGGCGCCCAGGGGGCGTCAAGGTCGCCGACCGCACCGGTTGTGCGCCCCGCGCGGGGGACCCGGCCGTACGCCACCGGCCGGACCGTTGTGATGATCGGATACAGTCCGCGCGTGTCCAGAACTCACCCACCCGCCGGCAACGCTGAGCCGGGCTCCCACTGTTCGGCCTGCGGCACGCCCTACGGACCGGGCGTCACCGGCTGGCCCCGCACCTGCCCGGCCTGCGGCACCACGGCCTACCGCAACCCGCTGCCCGTCGCGGTGGCCCTCCAGCCCGTGTACGACACCCAGGGCACCGGCCTGGTCGTCATCACCCGGACCATCCCTCCCGCGCGCGGCGGAGCGGCGCTGCCCGGCGGCTTCCTCGACGACCGGGAGGACTGGCGGCAGGCCGTCGTCCGCGAACTCCGGGAGGAGACCGGCATCGACGCGGCGAGCCGCGACGTGCGGCTCGCCGACGCCATGAGCTCCCCGGACGGACACCTGCTGCTGTTCGGGCTCCTCCCGGAGCGCTCCGCCGACGTCCTGCCGCCCTTCACCGCCACCGACGAGACCGACGGCCGCCGTCTGATGCGCCGCCCCGAGGAACTCGCCTTCCCCCTCCACACCCTCGCCGCGCGGGCCTGGTTCGAGGGCCGCTACATCTGACCCCGGCGGGCGTCCCGCCGCGCGTCAGCGCGCCCGGACCCCGCGCAGCCGCACCGGGTGGAGCGGGGGCCCGGCACCGTCGCCCCCCTCGCGCTCGACGACGACCCGGGAGCCCGCCCACCGGGTCGTGTACCGCTCCGGCTCCGGCTCCTTCCACCCGTCCCCGGTGTCCGGCAGCACCGTGCCGCCCCCGCTCCGGCCCCGCGCGGGCGCCCAGACCTCCAGTTCCAGGCCGCCGCC
>NZ_JAAGMD010000683.1 GCF_010548465.1 Streptomyces sp. SID14436
CGCCGCGCCAAGGCGGCCCGGCTGCGACACGCGATGCGCATGCGCACGTTCCGCTGGTAGCCGGACCCGTGCCGCCCCCGGCGGTACTGGGGCGGCGGGGGCGGCGGGCCGGGTGGACCGGCAGGAACCGCGCCCGTCCGCCGAAGCGCCCCGCGCGCGGGGACGACCCGGCCGCGTACCATCCGGACCTGAGGGCACACACGGTGGCGGCGGACCGCCGGTGGCCTTCACCGGCGCGCCGGTGACTGCACGGGCGCCTCGGACAAGACCCGATCAAAACTGCGGGACACAGGGAGTCGAAGACATCCCCTGACGGCCTTGTTTCTGCCACGATTCCCAGTGGGCGGGGCTCTCGGAGCACTCCACGCCCTCAACCTCCGCCGGGAGGACCCCCAACCGGCACGCCTATGACCAGTGGGAGAGTCACGGTGTACTTCGCCGCACTGCTCGCGCGCACCGAAGACGGGTGGGAAGCGAGCGACACGGAGCTCGACGATGTGGAGACCCTGTCCGATCTGGCCGACCTGGCCCGGGAGGCCTCTCCCGACGAGGACACGGTGCTCGTGCTGATCGAGCAGGAGGACGGCTGGTTCGGCGTCGTCCGCGTGGACGGCGAGGAGGACCCTCGCATCTACGTGTCCGACGCCGCTGCCGCCGCCCGCAGCAGCTACGGCGAGATCCTGCTCACCGACGAGCTGCTCGGCCGGGAACCCGGCGACGACGGCGCCGACCTCGACGCCCTCGACCTCGACGGCACCGAGGACGGTGAACCGGACGACGAGGACGCCGACGGCCCCGCCGCCGCGGGCTCCGCCGAGGCCGTTCCGCACGGCCCGGTCGGCGACGCCCAGGTCCTGGAGGACCTCGGGGTGAGCGAGAAGGAGCTGCGCTCGCTGACCTCGGACGCCCTCAACGAGATCGCCGAGGTGCTGGGCGCCTCGGAGGTCCTGGAGACCGTCCGCTGACCGTGCCGACCACCCCAGGACCGCCTGACCCCGTACGGGACCCCTGGCGGCCCGCGATGAGACTCGCCCTGGACGAGGCCGCACGCGCCGTCCGGGGCGGGGACGTCCCCGTCGGTGCCGTCCTGCTCGGCCCGGACGGCACCACCGTGCTGGCCACCGCCCACAACGAGCGGGAGGCCGCCGGCGACCCCACCGCGCACGCCGAGGTGCTCGCCCTGCGCCGGGCCGCGGCCCGGCTCGGCGCATGGCGGCTGACCGGCTGCACCCTGGTGGTGACGCTGGAGCCCTGCACGATGTGCGGGGGCGCGGTGCAGCAGTCCCGCGTGGACCGCGTGGTCTACGGCGCCCGCGACGAGAAGGCCGGCGCCGTCGGCTCCCTGTGGGACGTCGTCCGCGACCGGCGCCTGAACCACCGCCCCGAGGTGATCGAGGGCGTCCTCGCCGAGGAGTGCTCCCTGCTGCTCACCGAGTTCTTCCGGAACCGCTGAATACTGATTTCTGACCACTGCCCACGGTGCTGTAAGGTCTCCCTCGGTAGCGTGTCCGAGCGGCCGAAGGAGCTCGCCTCGAAAGCGAGTGTGGCGCAAGTCACCGTGGGTTCAAATCCCACCGCTACCGCTGTGAACGAAGGGCCCGGTCCACTGGACCGGGCCCTTCGTCTTGCCCCACAGGACCTCGCACGTTCTCGCCCGTCCCTGCGCATGCGGGCGGGCCTGTGGGCGGCGGGTCCGGCGACGTCACCGCAGCGTCGTCAGACGGGGCCCTTCGTGCGATCATGGGGCCCGCTCGGCACGTGTGACACCGGCACATCACAGGGACTGGGGAGGGCCGCGATGGCGGTGAACGCGAAGAAGGTCGCCATCTACGCGGTGGTGGCCTTCGCGGTGTATGTGATCATCACGGATCCGGAGAAGGCGGCGGACTACGTCCAGGTCGGCTTCGAGGGCATATCGGAGGCGGCGTCCGCGATCGGTGACTTCATGACCTGGCTCGCCAACGGAGGCACGTGATGATCCGTCATCTGGTGCTGTTCCGGCTGGACGAGGGGGTGCGGCGCGACGACCCGAGGGTCGTGGAGGGCGTCGAGGCGTTCCGGGCGCTCGGCGACCGGATCCCCGAGGTGCGCTTCTGGGAGTGCGCCTGGAACATCACCGACCGGCCGATCGCGTACGACTTCGCCATCAACTCGGCCTTCGACGACACGGACGCGCTGCAGCGGTACCTGACGCACCCGGACCACGAGGCGGGCGTCGCGCTGTGGCGCGAGTTCGCCACGTGGGTGATCGCCGACTACGAGTTCTGAGACCGCTCCCCGGTCCCCCCGGAGCCCTCCGCCATGACGGCGGGGGGCTTTCGTGCGTCCGAGGTGCCGTTTCTCCCTCAACACGGAATATGCGGGTGCTTGCACACAGTGAGTCTGTCTTGTGATGCTATGACCGCTTTTGACGGATGAGTTGACGGACGTTTGACCGATGAAGAGGTGGCGTTGACCGTGTCGGCCAGTACTGCGCCGCCCCAGGACCAGGTGTCCGCCCAGGCTCCGGCTCCGGCCCGCTCCCCGGACCCCGTCCCGGCACCGGCCACCCCGTCCTCGTCGGGTGCGCAGCCGCCCGCCGGCACGCAGCCCCCGGACGGCTCCCGGCCCCCGGCCACCGTCGCGGAGTCCCGTGAGCCGGAACCGGAGCCCGAGCAGAGTCCGGCCAAGCGCCGCGGCGCCGACACCCGGGCGCTGACGCAGGTGCTGTTCGCCCAGCTCAAGGACCTGGAGCCGGGCACCCCCGAGCACACCCGGGTGCGCGCCGCGCTCATCGAGGCGAACCTGCCCCTGGTGCGCTACGCCGCCGCCCGCTTCCGCTCCCGCAACGAGCCGATGGAGGACGTCGTCCAGGTCGGCACCATCGGGCTCATCAACGCCATCGACCGGTTCGACCCGGAACGGGGCGTGCAGTTCCCGACGTTCGCGATGCCGACCGTCGTCGGCGAGATCAAACGGTACTTCCGCGACAACGTCCGCACGGTGCACGTACCGCGCCGGCTGCACGAGCTGTGGGTGCAGGTCACCAGCGCGACCGAGGACCTGACCACCGCCTTCGGGCGGACCCCGTCGACCGCCGAGATCGCCGAACGGCTGCGCATCACCGAGGAGGAGGTGCTCTCCTGCATCGAGGCGGGGCGGTCGTACCACGCCACCTCGCTGGAGGCCGCGCAGGAGGGCGACGGGCTGCCGGGCCTGCTCGACCGGCTCGGCTACGAGGACCCCGCGCTGGACGGCGTGGAGCACCGCGACCTCGTCCGCCACCTCCTGGTCCAGCTGCCGGAGCGCGAGCAGCGCATCCTGCTGCTGCGCTACTACAGCAATCTGACCCAGTCCCAGATCAGCGCGGAACTCGGCGTCTCCCAGATGCACGTCTCCCGGCTACTGGCGCGTAGCTTCCAGCGGCTGCGATCCGCAAACAGGATCGACGCGTAACCCGCACGAGCGATTCGCTCATCAGTACCCATCTGCGCCCTTCGCGGCCGATACCCCGTCAGACCCCGTGTTTCCAGGGCTGTTTCGCGTCTCGGATGTCGACATGTCACTTCAGAGCGTTGCCGACATGTGACATTCTGCGGGAAGAGCGTTTGCCGGAGCTCCGGCTCCGGTATTCAGGTGAAGGCTGCGTTCCTCGACTCGGGGAGCGCCGGCCGCGACCGTCCCGCGACCCAAAGGGGGTGGCATGTCCGTAGAACAGGGCAGCTCGAAGGTGCTCACGCCCACGGAGGGCGACTCTGCTCCCCGTGCCCTCGACGCACTCGGCCCCATCGATGACGTACCGGCCCTTCCGGCCGAGCCGGCGCCCGGCCTCCCGGACCCGGCGGCCATCGACACCCGCACCCTGTCCCGCTCCCTGTTCCTGCGGCTCGCCGCGCTCGACGAGAACAGCCCCGAGCGCGCCTATGTCCGGGACACCCTGATCGAACTGAACCTCCCACTCGTGCGGTACGCCGCGGCGCGCTTCCGCTCGCGCAACGAGCCGATGGAGGACATCGTCCAGGTCGGCACCATCGGCCTGATCAAGGCGATCGACCGTTTCGACTGCGAACGGGGCGTGGAGTTCCCGACGTTCGCGATGCCGACGGTGGTCGGCGAGATCAAGCGGTTCTTCCGCGACACGTCGTGGTCGGTGCGGGTGCCGCGCCGGCTGCAGGAGCTGCGCCTGGCGCTGACCAAGGCCAGCGACGAACTCTCCCAGAAGCTGGACCGCTCGCCGACGGTGCCCGAACTCGCCGCCGTCCTGGGCGTGTCCGAGGAGGACGTCGTCGACGGGCTCGCGGTCGGCAACGCGTACACGGCGTCGTCGCTGGACTCCCCGGCCCCCGAGGACGACGGCGGCGAGGGCTCCCTCGCGGACCGCCTCGGCTACGAGGACACGGCCCTGGAGGGCGTGGAGTACCGGGAGTCGCTCAAGCCGCTGCTCGCCAAGCTGCCGCCGCGCGAACGCCGCATCATCATGCTGCGGTTCTTCGCCAACATGACCCAGTCGCAGATCGGCGAGGAGGTCGGCATCTCCCAGATGCACGTCTCGCGCCTGCTCACCCGGACACTGGCCCAGCTGCGGGAGGGCCTCATCTCCGACTGAGCGACGCGCGTCCGACGGAACGTCGTGTTCCGTCGGACGGACCGCACGGTTCCGTGGCCGCCGGTGCGCCCCTCGCGGGCGCGACGGCGGCCGCCGCGCGTCCGGGTTACTTCAGCGCCAGCCAGGCCACCGCCGCGACGATCGCCACGGCGACGACGACACCGACGATGAGGCCGATACGGGGCCCACCGCTCGACGCGGCGGCCTGCCGGCCCTGGGGGGCCTCGTCGACGAAGGCACGGAACATCTGGGTGCTGCCGGCGGGGTCGTGGTTGCCCTGGGGGCCCTGGGTGTTAGCCATGGCCCGAGACCCTAGCGAATCCGGTACGACCAGCCCAAGCGGGGGCGCCGCCCGAACGGCCGTCACGGTGACCTTTCGGCTCCGCGAGCCCTGCCGGCGCGTCCGAGCCGCGGCTTCCGGCCCCCGCAGCGCTGACCAGGGCGTTTACTGGCGCAATACATGCCTTTGCCAAGTTTTTGGAGCCGACCCTCCGGTTTTTATTTGCCTGCAGCAATCATCGACTGCATGGTGGTTGCTCCAAGCAACGAAACGGGAGACGGCATGGCCGCGCAGGCCCAGTACGAAGAGCTGGTCAGGCAGTTCAGCGCCTTCGGCGCGGTGAAGCGCGACATACGGCGGCTGACCTCCGCCGAATGCCCCAGCGGGTCCGCCGCCGTGCTGGCCCTGCTCGGCCGGCACGGCGACATGCACATCAGCCGGATGGCCGAGCTGCTCGCCGTGGACATGTCGGTGACCAGCCGCCACGTCGCCCAGGCGGCCGACCGCGGCTGGCTGCAGCGGCTGCCCGACCCCGCCGACCGGCGCTCGCGCATCCTGCGCCTGACCCCCGAGGGCCGGGAGCGGCTCGACGAACTGTTCCGGCACACCACGCGCCTGCTCGCCGAACGCCTCGCCGACTGGTCCGACGACGACGTCGCCCTGCTCGCCCACCTCATGGCCCGCCTCCGGGACAGCTTCGACGACTGCCGCACCGGCTCCCGCCCGGCGGCGTCGCCCCTCCCCCGGCCGGCCTCTCCCGGCTCCGAACGGACCACCCGTACACCCGCAAGCGCATAAGAAGAAGGACGTCCATGGCAACGACCACACCATCCGGTGTGCGGGCTCATGCCAAGCACGGGGGAGGCTCCTCCGAAAGCCAAGCTCCGATGACGCACCGACAGATCATGGAGGCACTGTCGGGCCTGCTGCTCGGCATGTTCGCCGCGATCCTGTCCTCCACCATCGTCACCAACGCCCTGCCCGAGATCGTCGCCGACCTCGGCGGCGGCCAGAGCGCCTACACCTGGGTCGTCACCGCCTCACTGCTGGCGATGACGGCGTCCACCCCGCTCTGGGGCAAGCTGGCCGACCTGATCAGCAAGAAGGCCCTGGTCCAGATAGCCCTCGTGGTCTTCGTCATCGGGTCCGTGGTGGCCGGCATGGCGCACAACCCGGGCACCCTGATCACGGCCCGCGTCATCCAGGGCCTGGGCGCCGGCGGACTGTCCGCCCTGGCCCAGATCATCATGGCCGCGATGATCTCCCCGCGTGAGCGCGGGCGCTACTCCGGCTACCTGGGCGCCACCTTCGCCGTCGCGACCGTCGGCGGACCCCTGCTCGGCGGCGTCATCACGGACACCAGCTGGCTCGGCTGGCGCTGGTGCCTCTACGTCGGCGTGCCCTTCGCGGTCATCGCCCTGCTCGTCCTGCAGAAGACGCTGAACCTGCCGGTGGTCAAGCGCCATGTCAAGGTCGACTGGGCCGGCGCGTTCTTCGTCACCGCCGCCGTCTGCCTGCTGCTCGTCTGGGTCACCTTCGCCGACGACAAGTACGCCTGGCTGTCCTGGCAGACGTACACCATGGTCGGGGGGTCGGTGCTGCTCACCCTGGTCTTCCTGTTCGTCGAGACCCGGGCGGCCGAGCCGATCATCCCGCTGCGGCTGTTCCGCAACAGCACCATCACGCTGGCGTCCCTCGCCTCGATGTTCGTCGGCATCGCGATGTTCGCGGGCACGGTCTACTTCAGCCAGTACTTCCAGCTGGCGCGGGGCCAGTCCCCGACCATGTCGGGCGTCATGACGATCCCGATGATCGGCGGACTGTTCGTGTCGTCCACCGTCTCCGGTCTGATCATCACCCGCACCGGCCGGTGGAAGAGCTGGCTGGTCGTCGGCGGCGTGCTGCTCACGGCGGGCCTGGGCCTGATGGGCACCATGCGCTACGACACCCCGTACTGGCACATCGCCCTGTTCATGGGCCTCATGGGCCTCGGCGTCGGCATGATGATGCAGAACCTGGTCCTCTGCACGCAGAACCAGGTCGCGCCGGGCGACCTCGGTGCCGCCTCCTCGGTCGTGACCTTCTTCCGGTCCCTCGGCGGCGCGGTGGGCGTCTCGGTGCTCGGCTCCGTGATGGCCTCCCGGATCAGCCAGTACGCCACCGACACCATCGGCACGCTCGGCCCGCGGGACCGGGCGGCGGCCGCCGAGTCCGCGGGCAGCGGCGCCATCCCCGACATGGACCTGCTGCCGCCCGCCATCCGCACCTGGCTGGAGAGCGCCTACGGGCACGGCATCGCCGACATCTTCCTGTACGTCGCCCCGGTCGCGTTCCTCGGCCTGCTGGTGACCCTCTTCATCAAGGAGGTCCCGCTGCGCACCACCGGCGCCCTGGCCCAGGCGGCCGAGGCCTCGTCCGACACCCCGGACACGGCACCGGAGGCGGGTCCGCGGGCCTCCTCCGAGACCGCCGACGCCTACGCCGACGCCG
The DNA here is from genome assembly GCF_010548465.1 of Streptomyces sp. SID14436. Lineage (GTDB taxonomy): Bacteria > Actinomycetota > Actinomycetes > Streptomycetales > Streptomycetaceae > Streptomyces. The sequence goes on from NZ_JAAGMD010000683.1 coordinate 7,356, forward strand.
ACACGGACTCCCCGGCCGCCGCTGCCGACGCGGACCCGTCCGCCGTCAGCGCCGGGGCTCCGTCCCCGGCGGGTGCCGACGAGGCGCCGGGACGGTCCGCCGCCGTCGGGTCCGCCGCCG
>NZ_JAAGMD010000709.1 GCF_010548465.1 Streptomyces sp. SID14436
AGCCAGGCGGTGCCCGGATCGGCGTGGGCCAGCAGGGCCGCCAGCCGGTCGCCGCCGTCGGCGGCCGTGCCGGTGACCCGGGCCAGCGGCGCGCCCACACTGGTGCCGTCGCCGCACAGCACGTCGAAGCCGACGGAGCGCAGCGGGCCCGCGACCGGGCCGCCCATCCGGCCGTAGCAGACGTGCTGGCCCGTGGTGAAGACCGTGTCAGCGGCCAGTTCCAGCGGGATCAGCAGGGCGGCGATCCGCCCGAAGGACCGCTCCCGGCCGGCCAGCGCGTAGGCCAGCACGAACACGGCGGCCGCGATCGCGGCCACCGTGTTCAACGGCAGCGGGGCCCCGGACAGCAGCACGTGCGACGCGGTGCTGAGGGTCACGACGACGGCCGTGAACAGCGCCGCGCGAACGGCTCTGAGCGGGGTTCCGGTGAGGTCCATGGCGGTCACGAGTCTGTCATGCGTCCCCGTAAGGGGTTCCTCAAGGGTTCCTGTGCGTCCGGGCCGTTACAGCCCCGGAATCCTGCCGTTGCGGAACAAGTCCAGGAAGGTCTGGTGATCGGCCCGCGCGCGGGCGCCGTAGGAGTGCGCGAAGTCGACCAGCAGCGGCGCCAGTCCCTCCTCGTCGGCGGCGATCGCCGCGTCGATGGCGCGCTCGGTGGAGAACGGCACCAGGGACTCGCCGGAGGTGTCGTCGGCCGCCGCGTGCATGGCCGCCGTGGCCCGGCCGAGGTCGGCGACGACCTGGGCCATCTCCTCCGGGTCGTCCAGGTCGCTCCAGTCCAGGTCCACGGCGTACGGCGAGACCTCGGCGACCAGCTGCCCCGAGCCGTCCAGCTCGGTCCAGCCGAGCCACGGGTCGGCGTGCGCCTGGAGGGCGCGCTGGGAGATCACCGTGCGGTGGCCCTCGTGCTGGAAGTAGTCCCGGATCGCGGAGTCCGTGATGTGCCGGGAGACCGCCGGGGTCTGGGCCTGCTTGATGTAGATCACGACGTCGTTCTCCAGGGCGTCGCTGTGCCCCTCCAGCAGGATGTTGTAGGACGGCAGCCCGGCCGAGCCGATGCCGATGCCGCGCCGCCCCACGACGTCCTTCACCCGGTAGGAGTCCGGCCGGGCCAGCGAGGCGTTCGGCAGCGTCTCCAGATAGCCGTCGAAGGCGGCGAGCACCTTGTAGCGCGTGGCCGCGTCCAGCTCGACCGCGCCGCCGCCCGGCGCGAAGCGGCGCTCGAAGTCGCGGATCTCGGTCATCGAGTCCAGCAGCCCGAACCGGGTCAGCGACCGCGCGTCGCGCAGCGCGTCCAGCAGCGGGCCCTGGGCGGTGTCCAGGGTGAAGGGCGGCACCTCGTCGCTCTTGGCGCCGGTCGCCAGCGCGTGGATCCGCTCCCGGTAGGAGGCCGCGTAGATCTGCACCAGCTCGGTGATCTGCTCGTCGCTGAGCGCCTTCGCGTAGCCGATCAGTGCCATCGAGGCGGCGAAGCGCTTGAGGTCCCAGGTGAAGGGGCCGACGTACGCCTCGTCGAAGTCGTTGACGTTGAAGACCAGGCGGCCGTTGGAGTCCATGTACGTGCCGAAGTTCTCCGCGTGCAGGTCGCCGTGGATCCACACGCGCGAGGTGCGGTCGTCCAGGTACGGGCCGCCGCGCTTCTCGCTGTCCAGGTCGTGGTAGAAGAGGCAGGCCGTCCCCCGGTAGAAGGCGAAGGCGGAGGCCGCCATCTTGCGGAACTTCACGCGGAACGCGGCCGGGTCGGCGGCCAGGAGCTCGCCGAAGGCGGTGTCGAGGACGGCGAGGATCTCCTCGCCGCGGTGCTCGTCGTTGAGCTGCGGGACCGACATCGCTGGGTGCCTCCAGGTACGGGACGTCGAGGGACGGCTGATCCGTCCCCTGCCTAACGTGTGACGGGTCCCGGGAGTGCCCGGGAATCCCCCCGCCCGAAGGTACGCGGGGAAGGCGCCGGGGTGTCAGTGCCGAGGCATAGACTTCGACGCTGACCACCCCACCGTCCGCCTGTCCGTCACCGCACGTCCCCCCAGGAGGCCGCACCGTGTCGAAGCCGCCGTTCACGCACCTGCACGTCCACACCCAGTACTCGCTGCTGGACGGTGCCGCGCGGCTGAAGGACATGTTCGACGCCTGCAACGAGATGGGCATGACGCACATCGCCATGTCCGACCACGGCAACCTGCACGGCGCGTACGACTTCTTCCACTCCGCCGAGAAGGCCGGGGTCACCCCGATCATCGGGATCGAGGCGTACGTCGCCCCCGAGTCCCGGCGCAACAAGCGCAAGATCCAGTGGGGTCAGCCGCACCAGAAGCGGGACGACGTCTCCGGTTCCGGCGGTTACACCCACAAGACGATGTGGGCGGTCAACAGCACCGGTCTGCACAACCTCTTCCGGCTGTCCTCCGACGCGTACGCCGAGGGCTGGCTGCAGAAGTGGCCCCGGATGGACAAGGAGACCATCGCGCAGTGGTCCGAGGGGATCGTGGCCTCCACCGGCTGCCCCTCCGGCGAGGTGCAGACCCGGCTGCGCCTGGGCCACTTCGACGAGGCGCTCAAGGCGGCCGCCGACTACCAGGACATCTTCGGCAAGGACCGGTACTTCCTGGAGCTGATGGACCACGGCATCGACATCGAGCACCGGGTCCGCGAGGACCTGCTGCGGATCGGCAAGAAGCTCGGCATCCCGCCCCTGGTCACCAACGACTCGCACTACACCTACGCCCACGAGGCGACCGCGCACGACGCGCTGCTGTGCATCCAGACCGGCAAGAACCTCTCCGACCCGGACCGCTTCCGGTTCGACGGCACCGGCTACTACCTGAAGTCGACCGAGGAGATGTACGCCATCGACTCCTCGGACGCCTGGCAGCAGGGCTGTGCCAACACCCGGCTGATCGCCGAGATGGTCGACACCACCGGGATGTTCGAGAAGCGCGACCTGATGCCGAAGTTCGACATCCCGGAGGGGTACACCGAGGTCACCTGGTTCCGCGAGGAGACCCTGCGCGGCATGCACCGCCGCTTCCCGGACGGCATCCCGGACGACCGCATGAAGCAGGTCGAGTACGAGATGGACACCATCATCTCGATGGGCTTCCCGGGCTACTTCCTCGTGGTCGCCGACTTCATCATGTGGGCCAAGAAGCAGGGCATCGCGGTCGGCCCCGGCCGAGGCTCCGCAGCCGGTTCGATCGTCGCCTACGCCCTCGGCATCACCGACCTCGACCCGATCCCGCACGGCCTGATCTTCGAGCGGTTCCTCAACCCCGAGCGCATCTCCATGCCCGACGTCGACATCGACTTCGACGAGCGCCGGCGCGTCGAGGTGATCCGCTACGTGACGGAGAAGTACGGCGCCGACAAGGTCGCCATGATCGGCACCTACGGCACCATCAAGGCCAAGAACGCGATCAAGGACTCCGCGCGCGTGCTGGGCTACCCGTACGCGATGGGCGACCGCATCACCAAGGCCATGCCCGCCGATGTCCTGGGCAAGGGCATCCCGCTGTCCGGCATCACCGACCCCGACCACCCCCGCTACTCGGAGGCGGGCGAGGTCCGGGCGATGTACGAGAACGAACCCGACGTGAAGAAGGTCATCGACACCGCCAAGGGCGTCGAGGGCCTGGTCCGGCAGATGGGCGTGCACGCCGCCGGCGTGATCATGTCCAGCGAGACCATCACCGACCACGTCCCCGTCTGGGTGCGGCACACCGACGGCGTGACCATCACGCAGTGGGACTACCCGAGCTGCGAATCGCTCGGCCTGCTGAAGATGGACTTCCTGGGCCTGCGCAACCTGACCATCATGGACGACGCCGTCAAGATGGTGAAGGCCAACAAGGGCATCGACATCGACCTGCTGTCGCTGCCCCTGGACGACCCGACGACCTTCGAACTCCTCCAGCGCGGCGACACCCTCGGCGTGTTCCAGTTCGACGGCGGGCCGATGCGCTCCCTGCTCCGGCTGATGAAGCCGGACAACTTCGAGGACATCTCCGCCGTCTCGGCCCTCTACCGGCCGGGCCCGATGGGCATGAACTCGCACACCAACTACGCCCTGCGCAAGAACGGCCAGCAGGACATCACCCCGATCCACCCGGAGCTGGAGGCACCGCTCAAGGAGGTCCTGGACGTCACCTACGGCCTGATCGTGTACCAGGAGCAGGTGCAGAAGGCCGCCCAGATCATCGCCGGTTACTCGCTCGGCGAGGCCGACATCCTCCGCCGCGTGATGGGCAAGAAGAAGCCCGAGGAACTGGCGAAGAACTTCACCATCTTCCAGGCCGGCGCCCGCAAGAACGGCTACAGCGACGAAGCCATCCAGGCGCTCTGGGACGTGCTGGTGCCCTTCGCCGGCTACGCGTTCAACAAGGCGCACTCCGCCGCGTACGGCCTGGTGTCGTACTGGACCGCCTACCTCAAGGCGAACCACCCCGCCGAGTACATGGCCGCGCTGCTCACCTCGGTGAAGGACGACAAGGACAAGTCGGCCGTCTACCTCAACGAGTGCCGCCGCATGGGCATCCGGGTCCTCCCGCCGAACGTCAACGAGTCGGAGTCCAACTTCGCCGCCCAGGGCGACGACGTGATCCTCTTCGGCCTCTCCGCGGTGCGCAACGTCGGCACCAACGTGGTGGAGTCGATCATCAAGTGCCGCAAGGCCAAGGGGAAGTACACGTCCTTCCCGGACTACCTCGACAAGGTCGACGCGGTCGTCTGCAACAAGCGCACCACCGAGTCGCTGATCAAGGCGGGCGCCTTCGACTCCATGGGGCACACCCGCAAGGGCCTCACCGCCCAGTACGAGCCGATGATCGACAACGTGGTGGCGGTCAAGCGCAAGGAGGCCGAGGGACAGTTCGACCTGTTCGGCGGCATGGGCGAGGCGGAGACCAGCGAGCCCGGCTTCGGTCTCGACGTCACCTTCACCGACGACGAGTGGGACAAGACGTACCTGCTCGCCCAGGAGCGCGAGATGCTCGGTCTCTACGTCTCCGACCACCCGCTGTTCGGCCTGGAGCACGTGCTCTCCGACAAGGCGGACGCGGGCATCTCCCAGCTGACCGGCGGCGACTTCGGCGACGGCGCGGTGGTCACCATCGGCGGCATCATCTCCGGACTCCAGCGCAAGATGACCAAGCAGGGCAACGCCTGGGCGATCGCCACGGTGGAGGACCTCGCGGGATCCATCGAGTGCATGTTCTTCCCCGCGACCTACCAGCTGGTGTCGACGCAACTGGTCGAGGACGCCGTGGTGTTCGTCAAGGGGCGGCTCGACAAGCGCGAGGACGTGCCGCGCCTGGTGGCGATGGAGCTGATGATCCCCGACCTGTCCAACGCGGGCACCAACGCACCCGTCGTGCTCACCATCCCGGCGACGCGCGTGACCCCGCCGATGGTCAGCAGGCTCGGCGAGATCCTCTCCCACCACAAGGGCGACAGCGAGGTCCGGATCAAGCTCCAGGGGCCGACGAGAACGACGGTGCTGCGGCTGGACCGGCACCGCGTCAAGCCGGACCCGGCGCTGTTCGGCGACCTGAAGGTGCTGTTGGGCCCCTCCTGCCTGGCGGGCTGACCACGCCGGGGCTCCGGGGCGGAGGTTGACGACAGGAGGGGCGCACCCGCCGGCGGGTGCGCCCCTCTCCCTGCCTCGTGGCGGGTCTCCACGACCCGGCACGAAGGGATCAGTTGTGGCCGAAACGCTTCTGCCGGCCCTTGCCCCGGCCCATGTCGCCGGGGGTCACCTCCGTGGTGCGCTGCTCGTCGGGCGTCTCCATCGCGGTGGGCTGCGCCGCCCGCTGGGCGCGCTCGGCCTGCGGCTGCTTACGGTCACGGTTCTTGTTCTTGGCCATGGTGATGCCTCCTGTGGGGATCTAGGGGCCAGGGCCGGGACCAGATTCACATACCCTGATAAGCAGTGCATGTTGGACAATTACCGTGCGTGACAGGGACGGTCGGCGAAGGAAGTGTGGAAACGCCACGCCGAAGATCGAGTTCGGGCCGTTAACCCCGGCCAGGTCGGGCAGACTCGAATCGAGCCCAGCCCGAAGCAAGCCTCCCGGAAAGAGGGTGGATCGCGTGGACCGCTGCATCGTCCTGGTGGACGCCGGGTATCTGCTGGGTGCCGCCGCCAGCCTCCTCGCCGGGGAGCCCTCCCGGTCCCGCATCACCGTCGACCACACCGCCCTGATCCAGGGGCTGCGCGAGCGCGCCGAGTCGGACACCCGGCAGCCGCTGCTGCGCATCTACTGGTTCGACGGCGCCCCCGACCGTGTCCCGCAGCCCGAACACCGCCGGCTGCGCGTGATGCCCCGGGTCACCGTCCGGCTGGGCGCCCTGACCCGCAGCGACGGACGCTGGGCGCAGAAGGGCGTGGACGCCGCCATGCACGCCGAGCTGACCGAGCTCGCCCGCAACCGCGCCTGCTCCGACATCGTCCTCGTCACCGGCGACGGCGATCTGCTGCCGGGCATGATGGCGGCCAAGGAGCACGGCGTCGCCGTCCACCTGTGGGCCGTACAGGCCGCCGACGGCGACTACAACCAGTCCGAGGACCTCGTCGCCGAGGCCGACGAGCGCCGGGTGCTGGACCGGGCCTGGATCACCCGGGCGGTGCGGCCCAAGGAGTACCCCGGGACGTGCGCCCCGCCGCCCGCGCCCCGGCCCGAGATCGCCGCGATCCTGTCCGCGCCGCTGCCGGACTCCGCGCTCGCAGCGGCCGCCGAGCGGACCGCCCAGGAGTCCCGCGACGCGGCCGCCCCCGGACGCAACGGCACGACCGAGCGCCCCCCGGTCACCAAAGGCGTCCCCACCCCGAAGGACCTGGCGGCCCTGCGGAGCCCGGGCACCCCGCACCCCCAGCAGCCCGCCTCGGCGACCCTGCGCTGGTCCTCCGACAAGGGCTGGGTCGACCGCCCCGTCGCCGAGCCCGCCGAGGCCGCGTCCATGCCGACCCTCGCCCAGCTGACCACGGCCGAGCAGCGCTGGGCCGACCGCGAGGAGGACATCACCACCGTCGGCGGCGACCCCTTCGAGGTGGGGCAGGTCTTCGCCCGGCGCTGGGTGGAGCGCCTGGGCGACCAGAGCCACATCCAGAAGCTGTCCGCCATGTACCCGCGCATCCCGCACCGCATCGACGGGGAGCTGCTGCGCTACGCCGCCCGCTTCGGTCTGCTCGCCCACAAGGACGACCAGATCGACGAACGCGACCGTTACGCCATCCGGGCGGGCTTCTGGCGCGAGCTCGACGTCCGGACCGGCACGGAACGCTCGGCCGCCCCCGGGGAGTGACCCGGGCCGGCCCGCTGCCCCGCGTCCCCGCTCCCGAGGTCCGGCGGGCGGCGCCGGGTTGGTCGGGGTTGCGGCCGGTTCGCCGCGCCGCGGGCGACATGCGGGCCCGGGGACGACCCGAGGGCGGGCCGGGGTTCCCGACCCCGTAGTCTCGTCCCTTGTGAGTACGCGCGTGGCACAGGGAACCGGGCACGACGGCGAGGTCGTGTGTGCGGTGCGCGGGCTGACCAAGACCTATCCCGCGGTCCGCGGACGGCGCGGGGTGCCCGCGACACCCGAGGTCCGGGCCACCGACGACGTACGGCTCGACATCCGGCGCGGCGAGATCTTCGGGCTCCTCGGCCCCAACGGCGCCGGCAAGTCCACCCTCGTGCGCCAGCTCACCGGGCTGATGCGCCCCGACCGCGGCAGCGTGGAGATCCTCGGCCACGACATCGTGCGCCACCCCGAGCGGGCCTCGCGCATCCTCGCCTACCTGGGCCAGGAGTCCACCGCCCTCGACGACCTCACCGTGTCGCTCGCCGCCGAGACCACGGGACGGCTGCGCGGCCTGGACGTCCGGCGCGCGCGGGCCGAACGCGACGCCGTCCTGGAGGAGCTGGGGCTCACCCCGCTCGCCGCCCGCCCGCTGCGCAAGCTGTCCGGCGGGCAGCGCCGGCTGGCCTGCTTCGCCGCCGCGCTGGTGGGGCAGCGGCCGCTGCTCGTGCTCGACGAGCCGACCACCGGCATGGACCCGGTCGCACGCCGCGCGGTGTGGTCCGCCGTCGACCGGCGCCGCGCCGAGCACGGCACGACCGTGCTGCTGGTCACCCACAACGTCATCGAGGCCGAGACCGTCCTCGACCGGGTCGCCGTCCTCGACCGGGGCCGCGTCATCGCCTGCGACTCCCCGGCCGGACTGAAGGAGCAGGTCGCCGGCGAGGTCCGGGTCGACCTGGTGTGGCGCGAGACGGCGCCGCTGCAGGTGCCCGAGGTGGCCGCGCTGCGGGACCGGGCCGTCGAGTCGGGCCGCCGCTGGACCCTGCGGCTCGCCCCCGAGGAGGCGCGCACGGTCGTCGCCACCGTCACCGGCGGGGCCGCCTTCGCCGCCCTCGACGACTTCACGCTGGCCACGCCCAGCCTGGAGGACGTGTACCTCGCGCTGGGCGGCGCCGTGCGGCAGGGGCTGGTGAAGGCGTGAGCACACGGGCCGCGGCATCCGTACGGAACGGGGCGACCACCTCCGCCGGACCGGGCGACCCCCCGGAGCGGCGGCCGGGCCGACGTCCGGGCGAAGGTCCTGGGGTCTTGCGTTCGGATCAGGCCGGATCAGGGAGCGGGGCCCGCGAGCCCGGCATGATCCAAACGAGAGGCCCTAGCGAAGGGGAGCAGCGCGACGTGAGTGTCGTACCCGCCGATGTCCTGCCGGGCGGTGCCCGGGGCGTGGAGGAGACCGCGCCGGCGCCGGCCGAGCTCGGCCCCCGGGCCCGGCTGTGGCCCTCCCTGGCGGCGGTGTACCGGGCGCAGCTGTCCCGGGCGCGGGTGGCGCGCATCCCCCTGCTGTTCGTGGCGACCTTCCAGTCCGTCGGGATCATGATCCTGATGCGCGGGGTCGTCGACGGCGGCGGCGAGGCGCGGGCCGTGGTCGCCGGATCGTCGGTCCTGGTCGTCGCCTTCGTCGCGCTGAACCTCCTGGCCCAGTACTTCGGCCAGCTGCGCTCCAGCGGCGGCCTCGACCACTACGCGACGCTGCCCGTTCCGCCGGCCGCCGTGGTGCTGGGCGCGGCCGGGGCGTACGCCTCCTTCACCGTGCCGGGGACCGTGGTCACCGCCGTGTTCGGGTGCGTGCTGTTCGGGCTCCCGCTGACCCACCTGTGGGTGCTGGCGGCGGTGATCCCGCTGGCGGGCGCCGCGCTCGCCGGGCTCGGCGCGGCCCTGGGCCTGCTCGCTCCCCGGCCGGAGCTCGCCACCCTGCTCGGCCAGCTCGGCATGTCGGCGGCGCTGCTGCTGGGCGTGCTGCCCGCCGAGCGGATGCCGGAGGCGGTGCGCCTGGCGCGTGACCTGCTGCCCTCGACGTACGGCGTGGATGCCTACGCGCGCACCTTCGCGCCGGACCCCGACTGGGCCTTCGTGCTGGGCGACCTGGCGGTCTGCGGGGTCGTCGGCGTCCTCTCGCTGGCCGTCGCCACCTGGGCGTACCGCAGGGCCGCCGTCCGATGACGCGCCGCACAGCGACGCCTGGCACGATGTCAGGGTGAGCGCACCTCTGACACCACCACCGCCTCCGCACGAGCACTCCGCACCCGGCGCGGGCCGTTCGACGGCCGACCCGGCCGTGGACGTGACGAAGCCCGCGCACACCGGGCACACCGGGGACGGCTGGTACGGACAGGACGGCCCCGGGATGAAGACGGAACTGCGGGAGGCCGCCGTGGCCGCCGTGGCGGTGGCCCTCGGCGGCGTGCTCCTCGGTGTGCTGTGGTGGTGGCTGGCACCGCGCGTCCCGCTGGTGGGAGACGCGGTGGACGGCAACTGGGTCGTCTACGTCAAGGAGACCGAGGGCGAGCAGGCCATCGGCGTGGACGGCACCTTCACGCTGCTCGCGCTGGCCCTGGGCGCGGTGAGCGCGCTCGCCGTGTTCCTGGTCCGGCGGCAGGGCGGCGTGCCGCTGGTGGTGGCGCTGGCCGTCGGGGGACTGCTCGGCTCGGTGCTGGCCTGGCGCCTCGGGGTGTGGCTGGGCCCCACCCAGGACGTCATCGCCGAGGCCCGGAGGGTGGGGGAGGGCGCCACCTTCGACGCCCCGATGAAGCTGGGTGCCAAAGGCGCCCTGCTGGCCTGGCCGCTGGCCGCCCTGGTCGTCCACCTGGGCCTGACCGCCCTGTTCGGACCCCGCGACCCCGAGCCCTACCCCCCGGCCGACCCGCACCTGCCGCAGGGGCCGTACGGAGCGCCGGGAGCCTGACGTACGGCGCCGGGCCGGATGCGCGGGCCGCGTGAGTGGAGCCCGCACCGGCTGACGTCGCGCCGGGTGCTCAAGGACGCAACGGTTGCCGCCCGCCCTCCGGCGGGCTCAGCCGCGCCCGATGGGGGCCAGGACCGCGCCGGTCAGCTTCGCCAGGTCGTCCGGGGAGAGCTCCACCTCCAGACCGCGGCGGCCGGCCGAGACGCAGACGGTCCGGTGCCGGGCCGCCGACTCGTCCAGCACCGTGGGGAGCCGCTTGCGCTGGCCGAGGGGCGAGATGCCGCCGCGCACGTAGCCCGTGGTGCGCTCCGCCAGGGCCGGGTCGGCCATCGCCGCCCGCTTGCCGCCGACCGCCGCGGCCAGGGCCTTCAGGTCCAGCTGCCCGGCCACCGGCACCACCGCCACCGTCAGCGCGCCGTCGACGTCCGCCACCAGCGTCTTGAACACCCGGTCCGGGGAGACGCCCATCGCCTCGGCGGCCTCCTGACCGTAGGAGGAGTGCGCGGGGTCGTGCTCGTAGGAGTGCACCGTGTACTCGATCCCGGCCGACGTCAGCGCCACCGTCGCGGGCGTGCCGCCCGGCTGCTGCTTCCTGGACTTCTTGGCCATCGCGCTGGGTCCCTCCCCGTCCCGTACGGCGTCCGCGCCGTCGGTCTTCGCTTGCGTCTCGGGCGTCTCGTTACGTCTCGTAGGTCTTGTGCTTCTTGCTTCTTCGTGCGTCCCCGCGCGTCCGGTGGCCCCGTGGCGCGCGGGGGCGGCGGGGCCGGTGCGCGGCAGGTCAGTTCAGGCTCGTCGGGCCCAGGGTCAGGTCGGCCGCGGGCAGCGACGGCAGGTTGCGGATGATGGCCGTCTCCGACCGCAGCAGGGTGAGCTCGTCCTTCAGCCGGGACGCGGTGTCCGGGGCCTGGAGCAGGCGCTGCTTGGTCGGCGTGTCCAGCATCATCGCGGCGGCGACCAGGTACGACACGACGCTCGGCTCGTCCGGCAGTTTCGCCTCCGTCGACAGGGAGCGCTCACGCGCCCCGGCGAGCCGCTTCTGGTACTGCTGGAACGCCCGCAGCACGCCCTCCGCCAGCGCCCCCGCCTCCTCGCCGGGCTCCTCGGCCAGCGGCTCCAGCTCCGCCGTCAGGTAGGGCCCGGAGGCGTCGACCGACAGCAGCCGCACCCGGGTGGTGCCCGTCGCCAGCACCTCGAAGGTGCCGTCGGCCCGCTCCCGGATCGTCGCCGCGTCGGCCACACAGCCGATCTTGTGCAGGGCGCGCGCCGGGTCGGTGCCGAATCCGGCCGCCGGGCCGCGCTCGGGCACCGCCGTCGGGTCCGGCATGCCGGGGGCGCTGGGCGCGACCTCGTGGCCGTCGCGGATCGCCACGACGGCGAACCGGCGCGGCTCGTCCTCCGGGGTCTTCAGCAGCTCGCGCATCATGGCGCGATATCGCTCCTCGAAGACGTTCAGCGGGAGCACGAGCCCCGGGAACAGCACCGAGTTCAGGGGGAAGAGCGGGAGCCGGGCGGTGGTCACGACGCAAAAGCCTAATGGTCGCCGTGGCCGAGTCGTCCGCCCTGTTCACTCCGCGGATGGCCGGGGCGCCTGCCGCGGCGCTCGTGGAGGTGCGACGGAACGCCGGACACCACCGCCTCGCGCACCGCCCGGCGCACCTGGAGGAACCGGCCCAGCGGGTCCTCCGCGTCGCGGTCCCAGGGGAAGGACGTGGCGTACGGGCCGGTGCGCCGCAGCTGCTCCAGCGCGTCCGGCCAGCGCTCCAGGCGGACCAGGACGTCGACCAGCAGATTGCGCGGCCCCGCCGCCCAGGGCAGGTCCGCCGGGAGCCGGGCGGACAGGGCGACGGCGCGGTCGGCCGCCGCGTCGAGCCGGGCGCGCGGCACCTCGGGGCCGCAGCCGTCCGTCAGGTAGCCGTACGCCGCCCGCAGGGGGAGCGCCTGGATCAGCGAGTCCGGCGGCGCGTCCTGCGCCGCCCGGTCGGCGAAGTCGAGGCACTCGTGGTGGGCGCCGTGCCAGGCGGACGCCAGGTAGCGCAGGGCCGCCACGTGGCAGCCGTAGTGGTGCGGCGAGCGGCGGACCGCCGCCGCCCACACCTCCTCGAAGTACCGGTGCCCGGCGCGGGCGCCGCGGGCGTGGTCCAGGGCCACCCGCCAGGGCACCGGATCGCGGTGCTCGGCCCGGGCGGCGGCGGTGATCAGCGGGCTGACTTCACGCAGCAGTTCCGCGCGGGCGGGCGAGTCCCAGGCGCGGTCCACCGCCAGCTGGGCCTGGACCAGCAGCAGGTCCGGGGCCGCCGGGTCCTCGGCCCGCCAGGTGCCGAGCCACTCGGGCCGGGAGCGGGCGAAGGCGGCGAGGCGGCGCACGTACCGGTCG
>NZ_JAAGMD010000735.1 GCF_010548465.1 Streptomyces sp. SID14436
GCCCCGGCGGGGAGGCCGCCTCCGGCCGCGCGGCCGCCGCCGTCGCCGCCGCCCGCTCCGCCCTCGGCAAGCCCTACGTCTGGGGCGCCAACGGGCCCGGCGGCTTCGACTGTTCAGGCCTGACCCAGTGGTCGTACGCCCAGGCCGGGGTGGCCATCCCGCGCACCTCGCAGGCCCAGCGGCACGCCGGACGGCAGATCCCGCTGTCCGAGGCCCGGCCCGGCGACCTGGTCGTCTACCGCTCCGACGCCAGCCACGTCGGCATGTACGTCGGCAACGGCCAGGTGATCCACGCGCCGTACCCCGGCGCGCCCGTGCGCCACGACCCGGTGGGCATGATGCCCATCTCGTCGGTCACCAGGGTCTGACCCCGGCGGCGCCGCGCCCGTACCCTCGGAAAGGTGGCAGGTCGTAGGCGGGGTCCGGGGGCGTCCGTGGTGGCGCTCGTTCTGCTGCTCGCGTCCCTGGTGGCGTGCGGCGGCGGGCCGGACGGCGCCCGGGCCGAGGTGCAGTCCCTGCTGGACCGGCGCGCGCGGGCCCTGCTCGACGGCGACGCCGCCGCCCACGCCCGCACCGGCACCCGCGCCGGGTACGACAACCTGCGTGCCGTGCCGCTGGCCGAGTGGTCCTACCGGGTGACCTCCGTGCACCGCACCGGCGACACCGCCACGGCCGACGCCGACCTCAGCTACCGCGTCGACGGCTACGACCCGTCGCCCGTCACCACCGCCCGCACCCTGAGGCTCAGCCGGGACTCCGACGGCCGGTGGAGCGTCGACGCGGACCGGCCGGCCGGGTCCTCGGGCCAGCAGCTGTGGGACCAGGGCCGGGTACGGGCCGTGCGCGGCGGGGGCAGCCTGGTGCTCGGCGTCGGCCAGTCCGACGACCGGCTGCGCGACTACGCCCGGCTGGCCGACCGGGCCGTGCCCGCGGTGTCCGACGCGTGGGGGCGGCGGTGGTTCCGGCACCTCGTCGTCCTGGTGCCCACCTCCCTCCAGGGCATGGCCGGGCTGCTGAACTCGCCCGCCTCGTCCTACCGGGGCATCGCCGCGGTCACCACCGGCGAGACGGGCGCGGGGGAGCGGGCCCCGGCCGACCGGATCATCGTCAACCCCGACGCCTTCGGACTCCTCGGCGACTCCGGGCGGCAGGTGGTCCTCACCCACGAGGCCACCCACGTCGCCACCCGCGCCCACACCAGCGCCTCCACCCCGCTGTGGCTGTCCGAGGGCTTCGCCGACTGGATCGGCTACCGCGACGGCGCCCGCACCCCGGCCCAGGCGGCGCCCGAACTGGCCCGCGCGGTCGCCCGGGGCGACATCCCCGAGGCCCTCCCGGCCGACGACGACTTCGGCTTCTCCGGCGACGCCGAGGGCCTCGCCCGGGCCTACGAGAGCGGCTGGACGGCCTGCCGCCTCATCGCCGACCGCTGGGGCGAGGACCGCCTGCGCGCGTTCTACCGGGCGGTGGGCGCCCACGACCGGCGGGAGGGCGCGGTCGAACAGGCGTTGCGCGACGTCCTGGGCACCACCCACGCCGACTTCACCGCCCAGTGGCGCGACCACCTGCGCAGCGAGCTGGGCTGAGACCGCCGGGCAGCGGCCGGACGGTCAGGAGGAGGACACCCGCGTGCCGTCCGTACGGCTCGGGCGCGGCGCGAACGGCAGGGCCGGGCGGCGGGGCACCACCGTCGCGGACCACAGGGCCCGGGCCGCCAGGAGCGTCGCGGCGACCAGGAGGCCGTTGCGCACCGCCAGCAGCCCGATGCCCAGCCGGTCACTGGCCACGACGTGGGCGAACCACACCGGGAACTCCAGCACCGTCACCAGGCACGCGGCCAGCACCAGCCCCGCCGGCAGGCGCATCCGGCTCGCCCGGAAGCCCAGGCACACCGCCGCGAGGCCGACCAGCCACACCATGTACTGCGGGCTGATGACCCGGCTGGTGGTGACGAACACCAGCACCGCCACGAACGCGGCGTCGGCCACCGTGTGCGGCGCGAACCGGGTGGCCCGCAGCCGCCACAGCACCAGCCAGCCGAAGCCCGCCGCGCTCAGCAGCAGCGCGCCCGTGCTCACCCAGCCCACGTACGGGCCGACGAACTCCACGGAGCCGTAGTTGAGCAGCACCTCCCCGTCCCAGCCGAAGTGCCGGGCCACGTGCAGGACGAGCGCGCCCAGCGACTCGACCTCCGTGCCCCGGTCCCGCTGGAACGTCAGGAACGCGAACGCCCCGGGCATCGCCACCGCGAACAGCGCCGCCAGGCCCGCGCCGGTCAGCGCCGCCGACACCCACACCGAGCGCCGCCGCACCCCGAGCAGCAGCAGCGCCGGCCAGCCCTTCAGCAGCGCCCCGAACGCCACCAGCGCCCCCGTCAGCCGCGGCCGGCGGACCCCGGCGAGCAGCGCCGCCACCGCCACCGCGGTCACCATCACGTCGTAGCGCGCGTACACGGTCGGCCCCAGCAGGGGGACCCCGGCCACCCACACCCAGGCGCCGGCGAGCGACCGCCCGGACCGCGTCCCGGCGCGCCACAGCAGCGCCAGCGTCACCAGGTCGGCGAGGCACACCAGCACGAAGAACGCGGTGGTGTACTCCAGGAACGGCAGCAGCGCGGGGGAGAGCACCGCCAGGGCCGCCGCGGGCGGGTACTGCCAGGTGACGTCGTTCAGCGGAAACGTTCCGGTACGCAGCACGGTGTACCAGTCGTGATAGATCACCGACACGTCCGTGGTGACGTCCGGGCCGGGGAAGACGACCGCCTTCAGCACGCACAGCAGCAGGAACGCCCGGGTCAGCCCCCACACGGTCAGCAGTCCGGTGAGGGACCGTGCGGCGCCCGTCGTCTTCACGTGGTTCCTGTCCGTCGGTGTGGGGGTCCCGAGGCAGCCATGATGTCCCGGACCCCGCCGCGCGTGCCACCGAGGCGCCCGGCCGGGCGTGCCGCGGGGGTTCGGTAGGGTCGGCGGCGATGCACAAGACCCTGATCGTGACCAACGACTTCCCGCCCCGGCCCGGCGGTATCCAGGCCTTCCTGCACAACATGGCGCTGCGCCTGGACCCCGGCCGGCTGGTCGTCTACGCCTCCACCTGGAAGCGTTCCCGGGAGGGCGTCGAGGCGACCGCCGCCTTCGACGCCGAGCAGCCCTTCACCGTCGTGCGCGACCGCACCACGATGCTGCTGCCGACCCCGGCGGTCACCCGCAGGGCGACCCGCCTGCTGCGCGAGCACGGCTGCACCTCCGTGTGGTTCGGGGCGGCCGCCCCCCTCGGCCTGATGGCCCCGGCCCTGCGCCGCGCCGGCGCCGAGCGGATCGTCGCCACCACCCACGGCCACGAGGCCGGCTGGGCCCAGCTGCCCGCCGCCCGGCAACTGCTGCGCCGCATCGGCGAGTCCACCGACACGATCACCTACCTCGGCGCGTACACGCGCGAGCGCATCGCCCGCGCGCTCACGCCCGAGGCGGCGGCCCGCATGGTCCAGCTGCCGCCCGGCGTCGACGAGAAGACCTTCCACCCCGGCTCGGGCGGCGACGAGGTCCGCGCCCGGCTCGGCCTGACGGACCGGCCGGTCGTGGTCTGCGTGTCCCGCCTGGTGCCGCGCAAGGGCCAGGACACCCTCATCCGCGCGATGCCGGCGATCCTGGCCGCCGAGCCCGACGCGGTGCTCCTGATCGTCGGCGGCGGCCCCTACGAGAACGACCTGCGCCGGCTGGCCCGCGACACCGGGGTCGCCGCCTCGGTCCGCTTCACCGGCTCCGTCCCCTGGTCCGAGCTGCCCGCCCACTACGGCGCGGGCGACGTCTTCGCGATGCCCTGCCGCACCCGGCGCGGGGGACTGGACGTGGAGGGGCTCGGCATCGTCTACCTGGAGGCGTCCGCGACCGGCCTGCCCGTCGTCGCCGGCGACTCCGGCGGCGCCCCCGACGCCGTCCTCGACGGCGAGACCGGCTGGGTCGTCCCCGGCGCCACCCCGGAACCCACCGCCGACCGCATCATCACCCTCCTCGCCGACCCGGCCCTGCGCCACCGCATGGGCGAGCGCGGCAGACAATGGATCGAACAGAAGTGGCGCTGGGACCTCCTGGCAGAAAACCTCAAAACCCTCCTGTAACCCCGGGCCCCGCTCCAGGGGCGCGAGGAACCGCGCACCCAGGGGAAGCCCCGGCTCAGGCATGCTCCCCGCCCGGAGGCACCCCCTCGGGGGCGCGGGGAACCGCGCACCTCACGGAAACACGGGGTCCCGTACAAGCCCCGGGGAGGCACACCCCCCCAGGGGCGCGAGGAACAACGCAACCCCTTACTTCGCGTAGATCGCCTCGATCTCGTGCGCGTAATCCTTGGCGACAACATTCCGCTTCAGCTTCAACGACGGAGTCAGATGCCCCGACTCCTCCGTGAACTGCGCCGGCAGAATCCGGAACTTCCGCACCGACTCCGCCTTGGACACCGCCGCGTTCCCGTCGTCGATCGCGGCCTGGATCGCGGCCAGCAGATCCGGGTCCTCGCTCAGCGCCGCCGCCGTGGACCCCTCCGGCTTGCCGTTCTCGACGCACCAGCGGCCCAGGAACTCCTCGTCGATGGTGACCAGCGCGCCGACGAACGGCCGCCCGTCGCCCACCACCATGCACTCGGCGACCAGCGCGTGCGCCCGGATGCGGTCCTCGATGACCGCCGGGGCGACGTTCTTGCCGCCCGCGGTGACGAGGATCTCCTTCTTGCGGCCGGTGATCCGCAGGTAGCCGTCCTCGTCGAGGGTGCCGATGTCGCCGGTGTGGAACCAGCCGTCGGCCAGCGCCTCGGCGGTCGCGGCCGGGTTGTTCCAGTACTCCTTGAACAGGTGCTCGCCGTGCAGCAGCACCTCGCCGTCGTCGGCGATGCGCACCACGGAGCCGGGCAGCGGCTGTCCGACCGTGCCGATCTTCTGCCGGTCCCAGGGGTTGAACGCGGTGGCCGCGCAGGACTCGGTGAGGCCGTAGCCCTCCAGGACGCTGAAGCCGATGCCGCGGAAGAAGTGGCCGAGGCGTTCGCCGAGCGGCGCGCCGCCGGAGATGGCGTACTCGCCGCGCCCGCCGAGGACCGCGCGCAGCTTGCCGTAGACGAGCCGGTCGAAGACCTTGTGCTTCAGCTTCAGGCCGAGCGACGGCCCGGACGGCGTGTCCAGGGCGCGGCTGTAGGCGATCGCGGTGTCGGCCGCCTTGTCGAAGATCTTGCCCTTGCCGTCGGCCTGCGCCTTGGCGCGGGCCGAGTTGTAGACCTTCTCGAAGACCCGCGGCACCCCGAGGATCAGGGTCGGCCGGAAGGAGGCCAGCTCGTCGGTGAGGTTCTTGATGTCGGGCACCAGGCCCAGCTTGATCGGCGCGACCATCGGCGCGATCTGCACCATCCGCCCGAAGACGTGGGCGAGGGGCAGGAACAGCAGCACGGAGCACTCGCCGGTGCGGAACAGCGGGCGCAGCCGCTCGACGATGTTGCCGCACTCGGCGAAGAAGCTGCGGTGGGTGAGCACGCAGCCCTTGGGGCGGCCGGTGGTGCCGGAGGTGTAGACGATGGTCGCCGGGTCGTCGGCCTTCGCGACCGAGCTGCGCTCCTCGACCACCCCGTCGGTGACGTCCTGGCCGAGGCGTCCGAGCTCGTCGAGGGCGCCGGCCTCGATCTGCCAGACGTGCTTCAGCTCGGGCAGCCGGTCACGCACCGACTCCACGGCGGCCGCGTGCGCGTCGAGCTCCACCACGCAGGCGGTGGCACCGGAGTCGCTGAGGATCCAGGCCACCTGCTCCGGGGAACTGGTCTCGTACACGGGCACGGTGATGGCGCCCGCGCTCCAGATCGCGAAGTCCAGCAGCGTCCACTCGTAGCGGGTCCGGGACATCAGGGCCACGCGGTCGCCCGGCTGCACACCGGCGGCGATGAGCCCCTTGGCGGCGGACAGCACCTCGGCGAGGAAGGTCGTGGCCGTCACGTCCTGCCAGCTGCCGCCGGCCTTGCGGGCGATGACCGCGACATCGGGGTGCTGCGCGGCGTTGCGGCGGACGATGTCGCTCAGGTTGCCGTCCGCAGGGACCTCGTACAAAGCCGGAAGGCTGAACTCGCGCAAGACTGCTGCTCCTCTTAGGGCGCCGGCGCCACGACGTTGTGCGATGCGACGGTGCGGTCCAAGGCTCGGGAGAGTGCTCGCGAAGTCAACGGTTGAAATCCCGAGCACGACTGGACTGCCCGGACGTTACCCGCCGGTATGGCTTCTACGACAGGGGGTCCCGGTGAGATGTTCGCTGCGTCACACAAATGGTGCTTTCCTTTCGGAGCGTAGTCCACCCGCCGTACGACGGGCCAACGACGGCCGCCGCGGGGCGCCCCTGTTCACCGCCGCGAACGCTGCCTACCCTTGATCGGCATGGCAACCGCACAGGACCGAAACCGGCGGACCCGCGTCCACGTGGTCAGCGACGTGCACGGCAACGCCCGTGACCTCGCCCGGGCCGGGGAGGGCGCCGACGCCCTGATCTGCCTGGGCGATCTGGTGCTCTTCCTCGACTACGCCGACCACTCGCGCGGCATCTTCCCCGACCTGTTCGGTGTCGAGAACGCCGACCGCATCGTGGAGCTGCGCACCGCGCGCCGCTTCGAGGAGGCCCGCGCCTTCGGCGCCCGGCTGTGGGCGGGGATCGAGGGGGACCGGGCCGCCGCCATCGAGAAGGCGGTGCGCAAGCAGTACGCCGAGCTGTTCGCCGCGTTCCCCGCGCCGACGTACGCCACGTACGGCAATGTCGACATGCCGCCGTTGTGGCCGGAGTACGCGGGGCCGGGCGTCACCGTCCTCGACGGCGAGCGGGTGGAGATCGGCGGGCGCGTCTTCGGCTTCGTCGGCGGCGGCCTGCGCACCCCGATGCGCACGCCCTACGAGATCAGCGACGAGGAGTACGCGGCGAAGATCGAGGCGGTCGGCGAGGTCGACGTGCTGTGCACCCACATCCCGCCCGAGGTGCCGGAACTGGTCTACGACACCGTCGCCCGCCGTTTCGAACGCGGCAGCCGGGCCCTGCTGGACGCCATCCACCGCACCCGGCCCCGTTACGCGCTGTTCGGGCACGTCCACCAGCCGCTGGTGCGCCGGATGCGGGTCGGCGCCACCGAGTGCGTGAACGTCGGGCACTTCGCCGGCACCGGCCGCCCCTGGGCCCTCGAGTGGTGACCGCCGGATCCGGCCAGGATGTCCCAGGTCGGGTGCGTTGTGCCGGTCCGCTGCGCGGTAGCCTTCCGCTGCACGGGCGTGCGCGGGGAGCCCGTGCACGGCGATCCGACGACCGGCCCGCATCTGGAGGAGCCACGGCGATGGCGGAACACACCAGCTCGAGCATCACGATCGAGGCGGCACCGGCCGAGGTCATGGGGGTGATCGCCGACTTCGCCCGCTATCCGGACTGGACCGGCGAGGTGAAGGAGGCGGAGGTCCTCAAGACCGACGGCCAGGGCCGCGCCGAGCAGGTGCGCCTCGTCATGGACGCCGGTGCGATCAAGGACGACCAGACCCTCGCCTACACCTGGACCGGCGAGCACGAGGTCTCCTGGACCCTCGTGAAGTCCCAGATGCTGCGCTCCCTCGACGGGTCCTACGTCCTCAGGCCCGCGGGCGCGGACACCACCGAGGTGACCTACCGGCTCACCGTCGACGTCAAGATCCCGATGCTCGGCATGATCAAGCGCAAGGCCGAGAAGGTCATCATCGACCGCGCGCTCGCGGGACTGAAGAAGCGGGTCGAGTCCGGGCTCGAGTAGCCGGCCCGCTCCAGCCGCCGCGGCGCGCACGCGCCGTTCGCGCCGGTGGCGCACGGGTACCGTTCACCCTCATGCGTACCCTCCTGATCACGGGCCCCGGCGGCAGCGGCCGTACCACCGTCGCGGCCGGCACCGCGCTGGCCGCCGCCCGCGCGGGCACCCGCACCCTCGTCCTCGGCACCGACCGGACGGACACCCTGGGCGCGGTGCTGGGGGTGCCCGTCGGGGCCGCGCCCGTCGAGGCCGCCCCGGGGCTCACCGCCCGCCGCGTCGAGGCCGACGCGGACTTCCGGGAGGACCTCACCGCCCTGCAGGACCGCGCCGGCGCCGCACTCGACCTGCTCGGCGCCTCCCGCCTGGAGCCCGACGAACTGACCCCGCTGCCCGGCGCCGAGGAGCTCGCTCTGCTGCGCGCCCTGCGGGACGCGGCCCTGTCGGAGGAGCACGACCTCCTCGTCGTCGACCTCCCGCCCGCCGAGCGCGCCCT